>NZ_LHQS01000003.1:0-179751 GCF_004102725.1 Methanoculleus taiwanensis
ACGAAAAAAGAGCGGCGGATCTGCCTCCACCAGGAGCGATCCGCCGCTGCCGCCTTCAGTCGGTCTCGCCCGGAAACTCGATCGCGTTCTCCGTGCTACTCCTGCGCTCGAGGTCCCATGCCGCCTTCTTCTCAAGGACTGCAGAGACCGCACGGTAATCGGCTTCGGCAGCCTTCTGGAGGGAGGGGTAGTACTTCCAGACGTACTCCTTGACCATCCGCCGTGCGGAGAACTGCGGACTGTTGCTCGTGATCGACTCCTTCATCATCTTCACCCAGTCGTGGGGGATGCCGTCGATCGAGCGGGAGTAATACCGCGGGATGACCTCTTCTTCGAGGATACGATAAATGGCGCCGGCGTCGACCTCGTCGCGGTTGCACGAGACCGCTTCCCCGCCGAAGGCCCAGCCGTTCCTGCCGTTGTAACCCTCCACCCACCAGCCGTCGAGGATGGAGAGGTTCAGAACGCCGTTTAAGGATGCTTTCATCCCGCTCGTCCCGCTCGCTTCCATCGGCGGCAGCGGATTGTTGAGCCAGACATCGACGCCGTGCACCAGGTACTGCGCCATCTGCTCGCCGTAATCCTCGACAAAGGCGATTCTGCCGCCGAACTCGGGTCTCTGAGCGTACTGGTAGATCTCCTGGAGGATGCGTTTGCCGTCGTTGTCCGAAGGGTGGGCTTTCCCGGCGAAGATTATCTGCACCGGCCTCCACGGATCGGTCAGGATCCGCTTTAACCGCTCGAGATCCTCGAAGATCAGGTTCGCGCGCTTGTAGGTCGAGAACCGCCGGGCAAACCCGATGGTGAGGATGGAGGGGTTTAAGAACGCCCCCTCGGCCACGAGGTTGATCGGCTCGTCCCGCCCTTCGTTCCACTTCACCCGTTTTCGCTCCCGCATCCGGTTGAAGAGCTTTGCCTTCAGCCACTGGTGCAGGTGCCAGATCTCTTCGTCCGGGATCTCGTCGGCGAGCTTCCAGATCGCCGGGTCGTCGTGCACCTCCATCCAGTCCGGGCAGACCGGGCCGATATGCCGGTCGTAGAGCTCCCGCACGCGGGGATTCATCCAGGTGGGGACATGGACGCCGTTTGTCACGTGATCGATCGGAACGCACCCCTCGGGCGCTCCCGGCCAGAGGCACTTCCACATGTCCCGTGCAACCACGCCGTTCATCCGGGAGACCCCGTTATGGTGCGCCGATGTCCGAAGAGCAAGCGCCGTCATATTGAAACCATGCCCGGGATTCTCCGGGTGGAGACCGAGCTGGAAGAAGGTATTCCTGTCGATCCCGAGGGACGGGTAGTAGCTCCCGAAGTAGCGGTCGATCAGGTCGAAGGGGAAGATATCGTGACCTGCCGGAACCGGGGTATGCGTCGTGAAGACCGAGGTGCCCCGCACGTATTCCAGGGCCTGTTCGAAGGACATGCCTATCTCGACCCGCTCTCGGATCCGCTCGAGCAGCGCAAACGCCGGGTGGCCTTCGTTGAGGTGCACCGCCGAGTACTCGATACCGAGCGCGTGCAGCACTTTCCGACCGCCTATCCCGAGGACGATCTCCTGCCGGAGACGCTGTTCCCTATCGCCGATATAGAGCTGCGAAGAGATCGTCCTTGCACCGGGGTCGTTGATCGGGATGTCGGTATCGAGGAGGTAGACGGGGACCCTCCCGACCTGCACCTTCCAGACCGCGACATAGATCGGCGGTTCGATATGCGGCACCTGGACGATGATCTGCTCGCCGCTCTCGTCGAGCACCCGGGTTATGGGAGCGGCCTCACGGTCGAGCGGCTCATTGATGCCGTCCTGCCAGCCGTCGGGACGGATATGCTGGTGGAGGTAGCCTTTCGAGTACATGAACCCGACGGCGACCATGGGGACACCGAGGTCGCTGCACTCCTTGAGGTGATCACCGGCCAGGAATCCAAGCCCTCCCGCATAGAACGGGAGCGAGTGGTGGAGGCCGTACTCGGCGGAGAAGTACGCGATCGTCGGAGCGTCGCTCTCGCCGAACTTCTCAGAGAACCACCCGCCGGTCGCATCCATATACCGGTGGAACCGGTGCATGATGATATCGTAGCGGTGGAGATACTCGGGATGTGCGGCGGCTCTGTCGAGGAACTCCTGCGGGATCTCCCGGAGCATCCTGACCGGGTTGTGGGCGCTCGCCTTCCAGGCCTGCTGATTCAGTTGTTTGAAGAGGAACCGTGCCTCCGGATTCCAGCTCCACCAGAGATTGTATGCAAGATCGACAAGACCTCCGATACGCTCCGGAACGTGTGAAAACTGCTCTCTCTTTGCGTTCTCCATGTCTGCTCTCCCCTGGTTGCACGCACTTCGGTACGCCTATAAATATAATTATACACCTTACAGTATTTTAGTGTAGATCACAGATCAGGGAAAATGCAGCAATTTTCACGCTCTTCCGTAGATGGCCGCCATGGCGGAGAGGCGGTGAGCAAGATCGTCCGATACCTGATCCGCCTTCACCCGCCACTCCCAGTTCCCTTCCGCTATACCCGGCCGGTTCATCCGTGCTTCTGCGCCGAGTCCTAGGAGATCCTGCATCGGGATGACCGCGGTCTCCGCGACCGACATCATGATAAGCCGTATATACTCCCAGTGGACAGCGTCAATCGAAACCTCCCTCCCACTGTAACTGAAGAACGCTCGCCGCTGCTCCTCTGTTGCCTCCTCCTCAAACCATCCCCGCACGGTATTGGTGTCGTGCGTACCCGTGTAGGCGACGGAACAGGGCGGATAATGGTGCGGACTGAACGGACTCCCCGCAGGGTCGCCGAGGAATCCAAAGATAAGAAGACGCATCCCGGGAAGGGAGAACCGCTGCATCAGTTCCCGCACCTCGGCGGTGATGAACCCGAGATCCTCGGCGATGAAAGGGAGGCAGGGGAGTGAACGGAGAAGATGGGTGAAGAAGTCCGCGCCGGGTCCTCCGACCCAGTAACCGTTCTTTGCTGTTTTTTCTGATGCCGGTACTTCCCAGTAACCGACAAAACCGCGGAAGTGATCGATCCTGACCTGGTCGACGAGGGAGAGGGTATGCTCGACCCTCTGTATCCACCAGCGATACCCCTGCGCCCGGAGCGCATCCCAGTCGTAGACGGGGTTGCCCCAGAGCTGGCCGTCAGGGTTGAAATAGTCTCCGGGAACGCCGGCGACGACGGACGGCAACAGGTCGTCTCCCAGCTTGAAGAGTTCCGGGTTCGCCCAGACATCGGCACTATCGTAGGTGACGTAGATGGGGATATCCCCGATGATCTGGATGCCCCGCTGCCGGCAGTACCGCTTCAACCACGACCACTGGCGAAAGGCAACGTACTGCAGGAACCGCTCCCGCTCAATACGGTATCCAAGCCCGGAAACGTTCCGTTCGAGCGCCTCCGGGTCGCGGTCGCGCAGTCCCGGCGCCCACTCGTTCCAGGGGCGCCCGCCGTTCTGCTCTTTGAGCGCAACGAAGAGGGCATAGTCGTCGAGCCAGTAACGGTTCGCATCGCAGAACGCCCCGAAGTGAGCATCCGTCCCGTTCTCCCGGAACCGGGCATAGGCACGGTCAAAGAGTCCGGACTTGTATCCGGCCGTGCCGCGGTAGTCCACCCGGTCTTCGGGAAACGCCGGCCAAGGTTCAATATCGGCCTGATCGAGGAGCCCGACCGCGACGAGCTGTTCCGGGCTGATCAGCAGGGTATTGAACGCAAACGCAGAGAGGCTCTGGTAGGGGGAGTTGCCGCCGATCGCGCTGATAGGATTTATGGGGAGGATCTGCCAGATCGTCTGCCCGGCACGGGCGAGAAAATCCGCAAACCGGTATGCGCGAGGTCCGAGGTCGCCGATGCCATAGGGGGACGGAAGGGACGATATCGGGAGGAGGACGCCGCTCTTCCGGATGGTCATACTTCCACCGCCGGTAGATGGGGCACGGATGCGGCTCTGTCTGCAGACTCTCCATGGTCGGTCATCGGATCTTCACCTTCAGGTATACCCCGAGGCGCTGAAAGGTATTAAGCCATTCCGCGGCAGCGGGGTTTCCCGCGCCCATCCGCTGCTGCATCTCTGCATACTGCTGCCGGTATATCGAGAAGAAGATCTTCTGGCTCTCACGGAGGTCTGGCCTGACCGGGATGCGCTCAACTGCTTCGATATGCTCCACGATGCTCCGAAGCGGCGGAAGATCGCCGGGTCTCCGCGCGAGGTTCGTCAGGCAGACGTCCAGCCGATCCGCCGCCGCCCGGTTCGTCGCCGGACTCTCCGGCCGCACCCCCCACGCCTCCATCGCCGAGAGCACCGCATCAAGGGCCTCTTGGTCGAGCTCCGGTCTGGTGAGCAGCGTGGAGAGATCTGCCTCCAGGATGAATCCGGCGTAGTCGGAAGGCGGCCGCTGTCCGAGTTCGCCGATGCGCGGGAGCAGCGTGCCGTGCTGCCGGGCAGTCCCCCTCGCGGCACGTTCCGCCGCCCGGTGCCGGGAGGCGAGAGTGCGATGCAGTATGGTCGTCTGTTCGTCACGAGTGAGGCTCAGGAGCGGATAGAGTGCATCGCCGAAGAGAGCGGCAAAGGTTGTGTGCACCTGATCATCTCCGCTCTCCCGGAGAGCCTCCGCCGCCTTCCGGAAGAGGCGGGCTGCCGCCTCATCGTCCGTATGCGGCCGTGCGCCGAGGACAAACCGGCCGGAACCGGTGGAGAGAGCGGCGCAGTCGAGCATGATGGTATCAAGGGTCACGGCGGAACGGAGAGAGAACGTCCCTGCCGTAAACCGCCGATCACCGGCCCGACATTCCTCCCCGGCCGTAAACGTGCCGGTATACTCGGCCGGCATATCAGGCAGGTCAGGATCGCCGGAGAGCGTGAGTGCGGCGAAATGAACGGCGACCCTTGATAGATCCATTCGGTACGGCCGGACACAGGCAGCATAGACCTCGGCGCCGTTCGTGAACGTTTCCGAGTTGCTTGGGGCGTTTCGAAGCGGTTCCACATACTCCTCCTCGAGATCAACGCCCGCAATCTCCCGGGCAAGGTGCATCGCCCGCGCCGCATGCCGCATCACCTGCACCGAACCGAGTTCGGAGATGTCGTCGAAGAACCAGCCGCAACTGGTGGCCATCAGCATCGCCTGCCGCTCCATCTCGAGGAGCTGGAGCAGCACTGCCGTCTCTTCCGGCGGAAGGCTTGCCGCTCCATGACGGGCGAGAAACTGCTCGGTATTCGCATCCGACCGATCCCTGATAAGGCTGATATAATCGTCCCGCATCTCCCAGGGGTATCGCACCAGCGAAGCTATCCGACGCAGGTAGATCTCACCGAGCCTTTCGCGGAGTCGAACGGTGGCCTCATAGAGGCCGACCCGCCACTCATGTGTCCCGTCCGGGTATTTCCCGGTGCCGCAGGAACACCCGCTCCGCCACCGCTCGATCCCGTGGATGCAGCTCCAGGAGGTATTCTCGCGGATCTCTACCTCACGAGTGGGCGGGAAACGCTCCAGGTACTCACCGTAGACAGTGAGGTTGGCCCGCCCCACCCGTTCGATCGTCCGGAGGCAGTAGGCGAGCGCCATCTCCGTAAACCGCCGGTGGTGGCCGTAGGTCTCCCCGTCCGTGGCGACGTGAGCGAGGCGGGGGCCCGGCAGGTCGGGGGATACGGCGTTCACCAGCCGTTCGGCGAACCGCTGACCGTCCGTGAGGAGATCGCCGAATGCGATCTCGTGCGAGATGGCACCGTCGTAGAAGAAAAGCGCGATCGACCGGCCCGAGGGGAGGGAGCAGTGGTAGGGCACGGTGGTGTCGAGACTGCCGCCGTCGACCTCCTCCCACTCGCCGCCATCCCGGGACCGGACCCGGTATGCCTGGTGGGGGGCGAGGATGGTGAAACGGATCCCCTCGCCGGCCATGATATCGAGCGTCTCGAGATCGACCGCGGTCTCGGGGAGCCACATCCCTTCCGGTCTCCGGCCGAACCGGGATGCAAAGTCCCGGACTCCCCAGACCACCTGCGTCCTTTTGTCCCTGGTGCCGGCGAGAGGGAGGATCAGGTGATTATAACCCTGGGCGATCGCCGGGCCGTGTCCGCCGAATCGTTCCTGCCCATCCCGGTCGGCGGCGAGAATACTCTCGTAGATATCGGGGCGACGGCGCTCCATCCAGGAGAGCAGCGTCGGGCCGGTGCTGAAACTGATCCGCCCGTAGGTGCTCACGATCTCCGTGATAAGCCCGTCATGATCGAGGATACGGGCGTCGGCGTTCGGAGCATAGCACTCGGCAGCGATGCGCTCGTTCCAGTCGTGATAGGGGTACGCAGACTCCTGCACCTCCACCGTCCCGAGCCACGGGTTCTCCCGGGGAGGCTGGTAGAAGTGACCGTGGATGCAGATATACCGGCTCATGCACCCCTCTCACTCATGCTTGAATATGAGTGTTGCGAGCGGCGGCAGGGTCAGCGCGAGGGAGTGGGGCTGACCGTGAAGGGGACCCGGATCGGCCGCAACACCGCCGAGATTCCCGACCCCGCTTCCTCCGTATACATCGGCGTCGCTGTTCAGCACCTCCCGCCAGAACCCTCCTTCCGGGACACCGATCCGGTAGCCGTACCGGGGCACGGGGGTGGCGTTGCAGACGACGAGGACGGTGCCGGCCGCCGGGCCGCCGGTTCGCAGGTAACTGATGACGCTCTTCTTCACGTCGCTGCAGTCGACCCAGGAGAATCCCTCCGGGTCGGAGTCCCGTTCATACAGTGCGGGTTCTGTCCGGTAGAAACGGTTCAGATCCTGCAGATACTTCCGAAGACCGGCATGGAGGGGGTATGCGAGAAGGTACCACGCAAGACCCGTATCATGGCTCCACTCCTCCCACTGCCCGAGCTCGCTGCCCATGAAGAGGAGTTTCTTGCCAGGGTGGGTGTACATATAGCCGAAGAGGAGGCGGAGGTTCGCAAACCGCTGCCAGGGATCACCGTGCATCTTGCCGATCAGGGAGGACTTTCCGTGGACGACCTCGTCGTGCGAGAGCGGGAGGACGTAGCGCTCGGTGAAGGCATACCAGATACTGAACGTCAGCAGATTATGGTGATACTGCCGGAATATCGGGTCGAGGCCGAGGTAGCGGAGGGTGTCGTGCATCCACCCCATATTCCACTTCAGGTCGAACCCGAGCCCTCCTGCCGGAACCGGGCCGGTGACATGCGGCCAGGAGGTCGCCTCTTCGGCGATGACGAGCGTATCGGGGTAATCCGTCCGTATTGCCTCGTTAAGCCGCCGGAGGAAGTCTATTGCCTCGAGGTTCTCCCTCCCGCCGTAGACGTTCGGCGTCCACTCCCCGGGCTTCCTCGCGTAGTCGAGGTAGAGCATCGAGGAGACGGCATCCACCCGGATCCCGTCGACGTGGTACTTATCGAGCCAGAAGAGGGCGTTACTGATGAGGAATGCACGAACCTCGTGCCTGCCGTGGTTGAAGAGGTTGCTCGTCCACTCCGGGTGAAGCCCCCTGACTTCATGGGCATGCTCGTAGAGGTGCGTACCGTCGAATGAGGCGAGCCCGTACTCGTCGACGGGGAAGTGCGAGGGCACCCAGTCGAGGATGATCCCGATTCCCTCGCGGTGGAGACGATCGATCAGGTACATGAAGTCCTGCGGCGTGCCGTACCTGCCGGTGGGCGCATAGTAGCCCACCGTCTGGTACCCCCACGACGCGTAGAAGGGGTGCTCCATCACCGGGAGAAGCTCAACGTGGGTAAACCCCATCTCCCGGACGTAGCCGGGGAGCTCCTCTGCAAGTTCCCGGTACGTCATGAACCGGTTCGGGTCGTCCTCCGGCCGCCGCCACGACCCGAGGTGCACCTCGTAGATTGAGAGCGGCGCACCGGTCGCGTTGCTATGGTGGCGGGAGCGCATCCAGTCCTCGTCATGCCATGTATATGCAAGATCCCAGACGACCGAGGCCGTCCGGGGCGGTGTCTCCCAGAAGAATGCATACGGGTCACCTTTCTGCACGCACCCGGCAGGGGTGGTTATCGCATACTTATAGAGGGCTCCTTTTCCTACGCCGGGGACGAAACCCTCCCAGATCCCGGACCCGTCCTCCCGGAGCAGAAGAGGATCGGCACCGTCGTTCCAGCCGTTGAAGTCACCGACGACCGAGACGGCCCGGGCGTTCGGTGCCCAGACCGCAAACTCCGTCCCCCTCCGCCCGTCGCTATCGACAGGCCGGGCGCCGAGCCGGGTGTAGAGCCGGTAGTGGTACCCCTGCCTGAAGAGATAGGTGTCGTAAGCACTGATCATGGTGCTTCAGCATCGCTCCGGATTCCGCCTTCAAGCAGCCGGCGATAGAGATCTTCCATGCTGCCCGCGATGGTGTTCCAGTCAAACTCCGCCTCGACCTTCTTCCTCCCGGCCGCACCGAGCGCCCGGACGGTCGCCGGATCCTGGATGACATGCTCGATTCCCCACGCTATCGAATCCGGCCTGACCGGCACTTTGACGCCGTCCGTGAAGTTCTCGATATTCTCGGCAAGCCCGCCGACCTCGGTCGCCACCACACACCGACCGGCACTCCACGCCTCGGTCAGCACGAGGCCGAACGGCTCGTTCCTGCTCGGGATGACGACGACATCCGCTGCGTTCAGGAGGCGCAGGTGGTCGGTATCAGAGATGTAGCCGAGGAACTGCACGGGAAGACCGGCAGCCATCGCCTCGAGGTGCTCGCGCATCTGCCCGGTGCCGGCGATGAGGAACTGAACGTCCCACCTTTTTTCGAGAATGTGCGGTATCGCCTCGATCAGAAGGTCGGGTCCTTTCTGGTAGACGAGCCGTCCGACGAAGAGGACGGTCGGAGCCAGCGGGTGGATGCCGTACTGCTTTTTCACCGCTCCCGGGTCCACATTCATCCGGTAGTGATCGGGATAGATCCCGTTCGGGATGACCGTGACCTTCCACTCGGGAACGTGGTAGAGCCACATGATCTCGGTCTTGGTATGCTTCGAGACGGTCGTGATCGTCTTTGCGATATAACCGGCATACCACTCTTTCGCCGAGACCTCGCCAAACTCCCACCATCCTCCGAACTGGCTGCCGTTTCGCCCATACTCGGTCGAGTGGTAGGAGAGCACCGTCTGCCGGTCTTTCAGGAGGTGCAGCGCTTCGGTGAAATGCCAGTCGTGGAAATGGAGGATATCGAACGGCGGCCGGTCGTGTTCGAGGAACTTTCCGGTCGCCTCGAGGCTCATATTCCGGCAGTAGTCGAGAATATTATCGCCGGTCGGCCGGCAGTAGTGGTAGTGAACGTTGTTTATCTGGCGGTCTTTCCCCTCACCGCGGGTGAAGAAGTGAACCTCGTGCTTCCGTGCGAGTTCCTCCGCAAGGTGCGTCGTCGCAGGCGCAAGACCCCCGACTTTGACCGAGAAGAGCGACTCCCAGCTGAAGAAGGCTATCTTAAGCGATCCCATGATTCCCGTATCCTGTTCTGTATTGCCGTGCGGAGTTCGTCGCGGTTCGTGCAGTCCCGGGCGATTGCGCCAAGCCGCGTATCGCCGATCACATCGGAGATCCACCGGGCAAAGTCGTCGCGCTCCCGGTGGTACGCGATCGCCTCTTCCGGTGCAAATTCGAGCATATCGGAAAGTTCCTGAAGGCTGTATGCGGAGTACCCGGCGGATCTCTCCTTCGAGGAGAAGTGGAAGGCCGCCTCGGGCGGAATCGACCGCAGAGTCCGGGCGGCATCCTTCGAGGCGGCGGCCGGGAGTGATGCCTCTTCAAGGTGCGAGAGGGCGCGCATGAATGCGGTAAAGGAGTCGAACGCCTCCTGCTGGCTGACCTGCCGATACGCTCTTCCGCAGCCCCCCGAATGCATCGTCATTGCATGGAAGTGGTCGGTCGCAGAGAGGCGCCGCCAGATTCGTTTGTCCGGAAGCCACCGACCTGCACACTCAAGGGCGTCGAGCGCCGACTGCTGAAACATATTCTTCTCCCAGATCGAAGATGCGTCGCCCCAGGTCTCGTCGGCAGACCCGGGGGTATCGGCGAGAGCGTCCACCACCACCGACGGGGTGGTCGGGGTGATGCCGTGATCGGCGAGTGCCTCAGGGAGCGAGCGCATGAACTCCTGAAGAGTATGTTCGCGTCCGCCTCTCGTCCGGAAAGCGGCAAGATCGATGGAGAGATGGATACAGTCCCCGGGCGACGATGCGATCCACCCGGCGAAGGTATCGGGGGTGAGCGGGTACCTGTCCCAGCCGGGATGGTGGAGCCGCTCTGTAATATCGTCGGAGAGCGGGCAGTGTTTTACCAGCACCGGAAGGCCGGCGTAGCGATACACAAAGCCCGGGTCCATCCCGGCGGACGTCGCCCCCCTTCCCTCGATATACGCCCCCCGCATACCCGTCGTGCGGAGGCTCGCCGCCATCACGGGGCTAAGCGGAACCCCGGCGGAGTCGAAGATGCGAGGCTTCTCGCCGCCGAGCGTCTCCATCAGTCCGAGGTGCATGCCTACCTGCTCGAGAAACTCGTCCTGATCGGAAAAGAGGCCGACGACACTCTGATAGTAGGTTCCGGCGATGAGTTCGGTCCTGCCGGCCGCGATGCAGTCGCGGAAGAGATCGTATGCCTCCGGCGCCCACCGTTCGAGCTGTTCGACGGTCGTTCCCGAGCAGCTCATGCTGCAAGGGACGCCCCGATCACGCCAGGTCTGCAGGATTTCGAATGCGGGCAGGTATGCCCCGGCGACCAGCTGCAGGAACCGATCCCTCCCGTCCCGGTCGAAAGAGCATTCTTCAGGATCTCCGGAGCGGGGATGAAAATCCGTGTTTACGGGATACGGATGGTGCATCGAAAATACGAAACAGACTCGCGCCACACCCGCCCCGCCGTTCCTCATAGGCATAGTGTTGTACAGCCCCATATTTAAGTTCTCCCCGCCATACACGGGCACAGAATCCATAACAGGCTCCGCTGCCCATCGTTTATGCCTCAATCTCCCCGAAATAAGCGTATCAGGCGATCATACCCGACGGTACACCTCCGCAAGCTCCCGCAGCCACTCAGCAGGTGCTTCTGCACATTTCCCGGCGGTCAACCGCCAGACCCAATTTTTCTCCACCGTTGCCGGGCGGTTCATCCGGGCGGCGTTTCCCATACCGAAGAGATCCTGAACCGGGACGATCGCCACCCGGGCGACCGAGGAGAGTGCCATCCTGACGAACTCGCGATGGACTTCGCGGCCCGGGATACGCCTTCCGAGATACCGGAAGAGAACCTGACGCTCCTCATCCCCGGCCGACTCATCAAACCAGCCCCGCACCGTCTCGTTGTCGTGCGTCCCGGTGTAGACGATGCAGTTTCGGATATGGTTGTGGGGAGCGTGCGGGCTCGTCGCAGGATCGCCGGCGAAGGCGTAGAGGAGAACCCGCATCCCCGGGAACCCGAACCGGTCGAGAACCATCTGGATGGCAGGGGTATTATCCCCGAGATCTTCGGCGATGATAGGGAGGCAGGGGAAGTGCTCGGCCAGACGGTTGAAGAACTCGGCTCCGGGTCCATCGACCCAGTAGCCGTTCTCTGCCGTCTCCTCTTCCGCGGGTACCTCCCAGTAGTCGATAAATCCACGGAAGTGATCGATCCGGGTGAGATCGTACAGGTCAACTGCACGAGCGATACGCCGTACCCACCACGTATAGTCCTGTTCTTTGAGGGCTGCCCAGTCGTAGACGGGGTTGCCCCAGAGCTGGCCGGTCCTGCTGAAACAGTCCGGCGGAACACCGGCGACGACCGTCGGCCGCTTCCGGTCATCGAGTTTGAAGATTCCGGGGTTCTTCCAGACGTCGACGCTGTCGTAAGCGACGTAGATCGGGATGTCGCCTATAAAATGGACTTTCCGATCCGCAGAGTAGCGGCGGAGAGACGCCCACTGCTCGGCGAAGATGCACTGGAGGAAGCTTTCCCGCTCGATCCTCTCTTCGAGCTGCTCTCGCATCCGTTCAAGCGCTTCGGGCTCTCGGTCGCGGAGCGGTGCCGGCCAGTTGCTCCAGGACTTTCCACCGGTATACCCTTTGAGCGCGACGAAGAGAGCATGGTCGCCGAGCCAGTCTCTGTTCTCCCGGCGAAAAGCATCGAAACGATAATCCCCGCCGCTCTCCCGGAACCGCTCGAACGCCGTATCGAAGAGACGGTTGCGGAACCCGGCCGCTTTCGCGTAATCGACGAAATTTGCCGGGAATACCGGGACGGGGTCGAGATCTTCCACGTCGAGGAGCCCGACTGAGACCAGCTCCTCGGGGCTGATGAGCAGAGTATTGAACCCGAACGAGGACGGGCTCGAGTAGGGAGAGTGAGCGCATTCCGGGCTCGTAGGGTTTATCGGGAGGATCTGCCAGTAGCGCTGACCGGTATCGGCAAGAAAATCCGAGAATCTATAGGCGGCAGGCCCAAGGTCGCCGATACCGAACCGGGACGGGAGCGACGTTATGTGCATGAGAATGCCGCTCCCCCGGGTGATGATCATGCTGCACCAGCCCTGCCGTCCCGGCAATCCCGGAGGGGACGGCCGGAGTCCGTGAATGCGATCCTGGAAGAGTGCATGGTATCACACCGGATACTCCCATAGTGCAATAAAGATTCCAGTCGGCACGGCCTCACCCTGCAGGCTGCCGGTGCTGCAATTGAAAAAGCGGATATACCGCTGGACTGAATACTTCATCAGGAGAGAGCTGCATGAGTAAAGAGCTTGTTGTACGGAGGATGGAGCCGCGGGAGGTCGATATCGCAGTTGCCTGGGCGGAGCAGGAAGGGTGGAATCCCGGAATACACGACGCGGAGTGTTTCCACGCCGCCGATCCGCGGGGCTTCTTCCTCGCCGAGCTCGACGGGGAGCCGATAGGATGCATGTCCGCCGTCGTATACAACGATACCTTCGCTTTCGGCGGATTTTATATCATCAAACCGGCTTTCCGCGGCAGGGGCTACGGAAGCCGGCTCTTTGATGCGGCGATGGCGCATGCGGCCGGTCGGAATATCGGCGGGGACGGTGTCGTCGAGATGCAGGAGAAGTACAAAGAGCGGTCGGGGTTCACGCTTGCGTACCGGAACATCCGGTTCGAGGGGATCGGCGGCGGCGGAGAACCGCCCGGCCTCGTCGACGTTGCCGATCTTCCCTTCGAGCAGGTGCTCGCATACGACACGGCGCATTTCCCTGCACCACGGCCGGCGTTCCTCCGGGCGTGGCTCAGCCAGGGGGACAGTATCGGTCGGGCGGTCGTCCGGGACGACGGGACGCTCGCCGGCTACGGCGTCATCAGGACGTGCTTCAACGGCTATAAGATCGGCCCGCTCTTTGCGGATACCCCCGCCGATGCGGAGACGATCTTCCACGGGCTGATGGCGTTCGCGCCCGGGGAGTGCGTCTACTTCGATACGCCGGAGCCGAATACGGCTGCGGTCGATATCGCCCGGAGGCACGGGATGGAGCAGGTCTTCGAGACGGCGCGGATGTATACGCGGTCGGTTCCCGACCTTCCCCTGCACGAGATCTTCGGCGTCACGTCGTTCGAGCTCGGGTGACCTCCCTGCCCCGATAGCAACCCTTATGTAGCCATTCCGGCTACCTCCTCTTCTCCGGAGAGGGACCATGGAGTATTTCGAGGAGTTTCCGATTCTCATCATCGACGACGAGCTGCACTCCGAGACCGCCGAAGGCAGAGCCTCGCGAGAGATCGTCGGAGAACTAAAAAAAGAGGATTTCACCGTCATCGAGGCGCTCACCGCCCGGGACGGCATCCATGCGTTCCTTTCGCACCCGCACGTCAGCTGCATCATCATCGACTGGGACTTAACCCCCGAACAGGGGGACGGGATGCTGACGGCGGCCGACGTCATCACCCTCATCCGTGAGCGGAACCGGAAGATCCCGATCTTCCTCTACACCGAGCGGCTCGCCATCAGCGCGATCCCGCTCGAGGTTATCTCGACGATCGAGGGGTATATCTGGAAGCTCGAGGATACGCCCGACTTCATCGCCGGCCACATCAAACGGGCGGCACGCACCTACCTCTCCGACGTCCTCCCTCCCTTCTTCAAGGCGCTCGTCGAGTATGTCGACGAGTACAAATATTCCTGGCATACGCCGGGGCATATGGGCGGGGTTGCGTTCCTCAAGACCGCGGCCGGCCGGATCTTCTTCAACTTCTTCGGCGAGAATACGCTGCGTGCCGATCTCTCGGTCTCGGTCGCGGAGCTCGGGTCGATCCACGAGCATACCGGCGTCGTCGGCGAGGCTGAGCGACGGGCTTCGGATGTCTTTTCCTCCGACCGCACCTACTTCGTGACGAACGGAACAAGCGGAGCGAACAAGATCGTCTGGCTCGGGACGGTGACGGCGGGCGATATCGTTCTCGTCGACCGGAACTGCCACAAATCGATTATGCACGCGATCATCATGACCGGCGCAATCCCGGTCTACCTCATCCCGTCGCGGAACGAGTACGGCATCATCGGCCCGATCCACGAGAGCGAGTTTCATCTGGAGACGATCCGAAAGAAGATCGCCGCCTGTCCCCTTACGGGCGACCCCTCGAAACACGCGATCCGGCTCGCCGTGATCACGAACTCCACCTACGACGGTCTCTGCTACAATGTCGAAACGATCCACGAGAACCTGAAGGATACCGTCCCATTCATCCACTATGACGAGGCATGGTTTGCGTACGCAAAGTTCCACCCGCTCTATGCCGGGCGATACGGCATGCACCCGGTGGAAGAGGGTGGCCCGACGGTCTTTGCGACGCAGTCGACCCACAAGGTCCTCGCCGCCTTCTCGCAGGGCTCGATGGTGCATATCAGGCAGGGGAGAGAACCGGTCGACCCCGGGCGGTTCAACGAGGCGTTCATGATGTTCACCTCAACCTCCCCGCAGTATATGATCGTCGCGTCGCTCGACGTCGCGACCAAGATGATGGCCGGCCACTCCGGCAAGTTCCTGATCGAGGAGGCGATTGAGGAGGCGATAGTCTTCCGCAAGAAGATGGTGACGGTCGGCGAGGAGATCGCCGCGAGCAGGCGGCCGGTGGAGAGGCTCTGGTGGTTCACCGTCTGGCAGCCGGACTGCATCATGGACGAGGAGGTGACGGTTCCGGTCGCCGAGGCCGCGGAGACGCTCCTTCGGAACACCGGAGGGTGCTGGACGCTCCGACCGGGGGACGAATGGCACGCCTTCGGCGGACTTGAAGAGGATTACATTATGCTCGACCCCATCAAGGTCACCATCCTCACTCCCGGCGTACGCGTGGGAGGAGGTATGGAGGAGTCGGGCATCCCCGCCACAATCGTGACGAAGTACCTCCGGAACCACGGGATCGTCGTCGAAAAGACCGGATACTACTCATTCCTGGTGCTCTTCACCCTCGGCATCACCAAAGGCAAGTCGGGGAGCCTCCTTGCGGAACTCTTCCGGTTCAAGGCGCTCTACGACGACAACCATCCCCTCACCGAGGTTTTCCCCGACCTCGTCCGCGACTATCCTGCCCGCTATACGGAGAAGGGTCTTCGCGATCTCTGCCAGGAGATGCACGAGTACCTGAAGGCCGGGGAGATAACCGGAATCGTCCGAAAGGTCTACGAAAACCTCCCGCAGCCCGAGATGACGCCTGCCGAGGCCTACCGGCACCTCGTCCGGGGCAGGGTAACGGAGGTTCCCGTCCGCTGCCTTGCGGGAAAACCCGTTGCAATGATGGTCGTCCCCTACCCGCCGGGAATCCCGGTCATCATGCCCGGGGAGCGCTGTTCGGCGGAGACGCGGGCGATCGTCGACTACCTCGCTTTCTGCGAGGATTTCGACAACCGCTACCCCGGCTTTGAGAACGAGATGCATGGGATTGTCGTCCGGGAGGAGGAGGGGCGGCGGTCGTACTACGTCACCTGTATCGATACGGACGGCGGCGATCGTTGACCGGGCAGGGCGGTGGGGGGCTCTGTGCGGACGTTCCCCCGGGTAAGGTTCCGATAAAGCGCCTTAGCGATCAGGAGATAATCCGGGGTACGAATCCCTGTATGAACGGATTCCATGAACCCGGAAGTACACTTTGATCCATTAAATCTGGAGGACCGTTCCAACCTTGAATCGACCGCAGCGCTGGTGATTTTCTGGGCGCGTGACCTGTACCGTACCGGCAGTGCAACCCGGTTTTATTCCATCCTCGATCTTTCCGAGAGTGAGCGGACGCGGCATGAGTGCGATGAGGCCTGTCCGTGGTGCGGGCAGGTGACCCTGAACAGGAAATAGTCCATCCGGCACCTTGCGGGCGAATGTACTGCCGCAGCCGGCAGCCCGTGCCAGGATCTCCCCCCCATGCTCATGATGTCCGGGAGCAGATTGTCGGGTTTTTGAAGAGGTATTGCAGGGAATAGTCTCGGAGGTTACCCCGGAAGGTTCATCCCGATGGCGTATGCTTTCTCCGTTAATTCAGGCCGCTCTGAAACCGGCGGCTTTACCCCTTTCTCACAGTCCGTGGCAATCATGATGTCCCTGACAGACATTCCTGTCATTGCCACCCCGCCTGCAAATGAGCGGAGTGCCGTTTCAAAGAGAGTCGGATCAGGCATGTTCTGCACAAAGATAAAGGATACAGGGTAGTGCCCGGAAAACCGAGGTGACAGATCCATTCCGATATACGGCACAAGCCTGTCCAGCCAGGCCTTTGTCATTGCCGGGACATATCCGAAATAAACAGGTGCAGCAATTACAAGGCCGCAGGATGACTCCATCATCCGGTACACCTGCTGCATATCATCCTGTACAATACAGCGGCTGTTGTTCTCCGTTTTGCACTGATGACAACCCCTGCAGTCATGAATCGTCAATTCATCCAAAAAGATTACCTGCGTTGCAATCCCCTGATCACGGAGTGCCCTTTCTGCCTCTTTTAAGAGAAAGTGGGTGCTGCCGTTCCTTCTCGGACTGCCCATAAGAAGCGTGACCGTCTTTTGATTACCGGTATCTGAATTTTTTTGCTCCATTGTTGCAGGAAATCTTGGGTGTACATGGCGAAAAATGGAGCAGTACTTAAAAAGTTTTATAGGATTAAAAAATGTACTAATGGGGAAATGGCCATTAATAGTGAATCAGACGCCCTGCCAATCCATGTTTACATCCGAGTAATTGGCGGTAAATGGAAGCCGGAGATACTCTGGTTCCTGCGTAAAGGACCAGTCCGGTTTGGTGAACTGATGAAGCTGATCCCCGGCATTACACAGGTTACGCTAACGAAGAATCTCCGTGAACTTGAGGCGGACGGTATAGTAATCCGCACTGTTTTCCCGGAGATTCCGCCCCGTGTGGAGTACAGCCTCACGGAGTTCGGAGAGTCGGTATTCCCGGTACTTGATGCGATCAGTGCATGGGGACGGAGGTTTTTCCGGTATAAAAAAGAGATTCCGGAAGAGTGATTATGAGTGGCTCTTCCGTCCGGGGAATAAGATATTACGGTAAAAATCATTGTACTGTTCTGGAACTTTCAGGCGTACTTTATACGGATGTGACACCGCGCAAAACCGTATTAATGCCGGATGAGCGCCAACAATAGTGAGGGATGAACCAGAGCATGAATAAAACCATTGTCACCGTCGTCGGTAAGGACACTGTGGGGATTATAGCACGGGTCTGCACGTATCTTGCGAATAACAATGTAAATGTCGAGGATATTTCGCAGACGATCGTGCAGGGCTATTTCAATATGATGATGATCGTCGATACGAGCGGGTCGGAAAAGCCGTTCGGTGAGATGGTTACCGAGCTCGAAAACCTGGGCGATGAGATCGGTGTGAAGATCCGATGCCAGCGTGAAGATATTTTTACAAAAATGCACCGCATCTGAGGGGGATTTTTCATGATCAATATCCTCGAGGTAAACGAGACGAACAAGATGATCGAGCAGGAGATGCTGGATGTCAGGACGATCACGCTCGGCATCAGCCTTCTTGACTGTTGCGACTCCGACCTCGACACTCTGAACCGCAACATCTATGACAAGATCACCCGGCTGGCAAAGGATCTCGTCTCGACAGGCCGTCAGATCGAGCTCGAATATGGCATCCCTATCGTTAACAAAAGAATCTCCGTAACTCCTATCGCTCTTGTCGGGGGAGGGGCCTGCACGACCCCCGGGGATTTTGTGGAGATTGCAAAGACGCTCGATAAGGCCGCGAGGGACACCCGGGTAAACTTCATCGGCGGCTACTCCGCTCTTGTCTCGAAAGGCATGACTCCTGCCGATGAAAACCTGATTCACTCCATTCCGGCGGCCTTATCCTGCACCGAAGGGGTCTGCAGCTCCGTCAATATCGGCTCGACGAAGACCGGGATCAACATGGATGCCGTAAAACTGATGGGCGAGATCGTCAGAGAAACGGCAGAAGCCACGAGGGAGAACAACTCGATGGGGTGTGCGAAACTGGTCGTCCTCTGCAACGCTCCGGATGATAACCCGTTCATGGCCGGAGCGTTCCACGGGGTTACCGAGGCCGATGCGGCCATCAACCTCGGTGTCAGCGGCCCGGGTGTCGTAAAGCGCGCACTCGAGAGGGTGCGTGGAGAGAACTTCGAGGTGCTCTGCGAGACGGTCAAGAGAACGGCTTTCAAGGTCACCCGTGCAGGGCAGCTTGTCGCCCAGGAGGCATCGGAGAGGCTCGGCATTCCGTTCGGGATCGTCGATCTCTCTCTTGCCCCGACGCCCTCCGTCGGGGACAGCGTCGCCGAGATCCTCGAGGAGATGGGGCTCGAGTCGGTCGGTGCACCGGGAACCACGGCCGCACTTGCCCTCCTCAACGACCAGGTGAAGAAGGGAGGGGTTATGGCGAGTTCCTTTGTCGGCGGGCTTTCGGGTGCATTCATCCCGGTCAGCGAGGACCAGGGGATGATCGATGCAGTGAACCGCGGTGCCCTGACGTTCGATAAGCTCGAGGCGATGACCTGCGTATGCTCGGTCGGCCTCGATATGATCGCAATTCCGGGCGACACACCCGCTTCGACGATATCCGGTATCATCGCGGACGAAGCTGCAATCGGGATGATCAACCAGAAGACGACAGCCGTCCGGCTGATCCCGGTGATAGGAAAAGATGTCGGGGACACCGTCGAGTTCGGCGGCCTCCTGGGCCATGCACCGATCCAGCCGGTAAACAGGTTCGGCTGCGCTGACTTCATAAACCGCGGCGGGCGGATTCCCGCACCGATTCATAGCTTTAAGAACTGATTGCCGGGACGCTGCCGCAACCGTTCCGGCACCCGGGCAGGATCTTTTTTACTCCTGATTCCGGTGGCGACCCGAATATATGCACGGCAGGAATATCCGATACGGAGCTCCGGCAGGGATGCGAAACGCAATAAAGGTCAAGCAAAGCTTAAATACCCGCAATCCGCGGGAGAGCCGCCAGGATCTCGACCCGCACAGAAGCCCTCAGACGGCCGATCTCGGGGCGAGCCAAGGGAGATATCCTCCCGAAAATTACCCTGCCGCATATCGCCGATATATCCCTCCTATCCTGCCGGTTCTCGGGAATCGGAGCGATATCCGCCGGTTAATTCCGATCACCCCGATCTACCCTCCGATGAGGGCACAAAATTCGAAAAAGAACGTCGATCTGCCCTTTGTTCGGGACGGGATGGGGATGCGTTCCCCTCGGCAAGTGGCCATCCGGATCCGTCTGCTCCGTGTGAACCGCTCCCCTGTCATCGGCGCACCGGCACGGACTGACAGCCTTATTACGGCCGCCCGAAAGAGACTACTGCATATGGTCGCACCAGACGATTCGGCACGGTTCTTCGCGGCCGATGCCTTTGCACACCATACCGGGATAGAATGCATGGAGGTCGCACCCGGCAGGGCGGTGGTGAAGATGGAGGTTCGGGACTACCACAGAAACAGCCACGGCACGGTGCACGGCGGGGCGCTCTTCACCCTCGCGGATGCGGCCTTCGCCCTCGCCTCGAACTCCCACGGCATTCCGGCGGCGGCGATCAACGCAGAGATCTCGTACCTCGCGGCCGCACGGGAGGGAACGCTCTACGCCGAGGCGGAAGAGTTCGCCCAAAACCCGAAGATTGCCTCGTACACCGTCAGGATAACGAATGATGCCGGAGAGCGGATCGCCATCTTCCAGGGGATGGTCTACCGGAAGACGCCCCGGAACGTGTGAACCGGCAGACTGCATAGCCGGAGCATGGAAAAAGAAAAGGCGGGGTGTTACTCTTCCCTGAGCATCCGGTTGATAGCGGCGGCGGCCTTCTTCGCCGTGCCCATCGCCTCGATCACCGTCGCTGCTCCGGTGGCGATATCGCCGCCGGCGTAGACGTGGGGGATCGAGGTCTTCCCGTTCTCGTCGACAACGACGTTCCCCTTCCGGGTCCGCTCGAGCCCAGGGATAAGCGAGACGAGGAGCGGGTTCGGGCTCGTCCCGATGGCGATGATGACCATATCGACGTCGAGGGTAAACTCGCTCCCTTTCTCCTCCTGCGGGGAGGGGCGTCCGCTTGCGTCGAGCTTGCACATCGTCATCTTCACGCACTCGATCCCGGTGACGAACTGGTCGCCGATGATCCGGGTCGGGTTCGTGCAGGTGGCGAACTCGATACCCTCTTCCTTTGCGTGGTGCACCTCGGCGAGCCGTGCGGGCATATCCTCCTCACGGCGGCGGTAGATGAGGGTGACCTTCGCACCGAGCCTCCGGGCGACCCGGGCGGCATCCATCGCGACGTTCCCGCCGCCGACGACCGCGACCCGCGCACCGTGCTTCACAGGCGTGTCGAAGACGGGGAACCGGTCGGCGTGCATCAGGTTGACGCGGGTTAAGAACTCGTTCGCCGAGTAGACGCCGGGCAGGTTCTCCCCGGGAATGCCCATGAACGAGGGGAGCCCCGCACCCGTGGCGAGGAAGACCGCATCGTACTTGAGGAGATCGGCAGCGGAGAGGCTCCTCCCGACGAGATAGTTCTTCTTCAGCCCGACACCCATCTCGAGCACCTGGTCGATCTCGGTCTTCACGATCTCTTTCGGCAGGCGGAACGCGGGGATACCGTAGGTGAGAACGCCGCCGGCCTCGTGGAGTGACTCGAAGATAGTCACTGCGTGGCCGGCCCGGGCGAGCTCGGCCGCGGCGGTGATCCCGGCAGGTCCAGACCCGACGACGGCGACCCGCTTACCGGTCGGCTCGGCTTTTTCCGGGGAGACAAGCCCGTTCTGCTGCTCCCAGTCGGCGACGAACCGCTCAAGGGCACCGATCCGGATCGCCGTCTCCTTCTTTCCGAGGATACAGACACCCTCGCACTGGGTCTCCTGCGGGCATACACGGCCGCAGATGGCTGGGAGCATATTCTGCTCCTTCACGATCGCCGCCGCCTTCCTGAAGTTGCCTTCAGCGACCTCGGCGATGAAACCGGGGATATCGATGCAGACGGGACACCCGGCGACGCAGAGCGGCTTTTTGCACTGCAGGCAGCGCTCGGCTTCGGCGATCGCCTCGTCGACGGTCATGCCGAGATCGACTTCCTTGAAGTCGCGGACCCGGACGTCGGCCGCCCGGTCAGCCATGGTGGTGGCCTCCTTCACCGCACCGGCAGGTGTGCTCGGCGAACCGCTCCACCGCCGCCTTCTCCTGATCCGTGTAGATCCGCTGCCGCTGCATCAGCTCGACGAAATCGACCTGGTGGGCGTCGAACTCGGGGCCGTCGACGCAGGCGAACTTCGTCTCGCCGCCGACGGTTACCCGGCACGACCCGCACATCCCGGTGCCGTCGACCATGATGGGGTTTAAGCTGACGAACGTTTTGACGCCGTAGGGAACGGTTGCGGCAGAGGTGACCTTCATCATGATCGCAGGCCCGATGATCCAGACACGGTCGATCGTCCGGTGGTCGAGCTCCCGTTTGAGGACGTCGGCGGCATATCCGTGGAACCCTTTGCTGCCGTCGTCGGTGGTGATGAAGAGTTCGTCGCAGATCTCCCGCATCTCGTCTTCGAGGATGAGGAGCCCGGCGTTCCTCGCCCCGATGATCCCGATAACGTGGTTTCCTGCTTCTTTCAGCTCACGTGCGATGATCGGCAGGCAGGCGATCCCGGCACCCCCGCCGACGACACAAGCGGTGCCGAAGTTCTCAATCTCGCTCGGTTTTCCAAGCGGCCCGACGACATCCGCAAGAGCATCGCCTGCTTTCAGGGTTGCCAGGTGCTGGGTCGTCTTCCCGACTGCCATAAAGACCACCCGTACGGCGTCGCCGTTCACGGCAGAGATGGTGAGGGGTATGCGTTCTCCCTGTTCGTCGATCCGCAGGATCAAAAACTGTCCTGCCCGTGCGTTACGCGCCACCTGTGGGGCGCGTATCCAGAATTCATAGATCCTTTCAGCGATCTCACTCGCCGTATTCACTGTATACAACCGTGTCACTCCTGTTAGTGCCTTGGAATCGTGGGTATTTATTGTGTCTTCTGCCTCTTTACTGCATCTGTCGAAGCATACCCGGGATAGAATCCATAACAAGCATCTCGGAGCCATTTTGTCGCTCTGAACCTGGAACAGAGCCCGGAAATTCGCTGTAGCATCAGGATCCTGTGGGGCGCCATCCGACCTTCACTGCCTCGTATGGAAAAGCCATTATCCGTCCGGAGCACCGATACTACAGTATGAAGAGTCAGGTGAAGTGGGGAGCCGCGCTGATCCTCCTCGGGGTCGTCATCGCGCCCTTTGCTTTTCCCTTTCTCCTCTTCTACGCCGTCCCCCTTATCCTGATCGGAATCGCACTCGTCGTCTTCCGGTCGCGTGAGGATCGGATCGAGCAGATACAGGAGTGAATGAACGTGCTTCTATCAACGACAGAATTCGTGCCGGGTTACGAGACCACCGTCATCGGCGTGGTCTACGGCAACACCGTCAGGTCGAAACATATCGGAAAAGACATCATGTCGGGCTTGAAGAGCATCGTCGGCGGCGAACTCGAGGCATACACCGAGATGCTCAGCGAGTCGAGACTCGAGGCCATCAACCGCATGGTGAACACCGCAAAGGGCATGGGCGCGGACGCCGTGGTCGCTATCCGGTTCACCACCTCCGAGACGATGCCGGGCGCAGCGGAGATGCTCGCCTACGGAACGGCGGTGAAGCTGACTCCGAAGAAATAACTTTTTTAAAAATCGGTAGAGTAAGGGGGCACCCTCACTCGAGCTTGCGCACCTTCCGCGCTTTGACGGCGACGCCGCGCTTCGAGCGGAGCATCTCCCCGGCGCTCATCATCGCCCTTCCCGTGGCAAGAGCGGACTCGCCGACGATCAGCACCTCGTCGCCCTCACGGATAGCCGGGTCGGCATCCGTCACGCCGGGAGCGAGGACGTCCCCCTGCGGCACGAAGTTGTCGATCGCCACCCGGTAGCCCTCCGGGATCAGCTGCCACCCTTCGAAGGTCGGCCGGAAGAGGCCTGTCCCGGGATCGAGGCTGAAGAACTGCTGCTTGCCTTTGAGCACCGAGACCTGTGGGCCTTTACTCCGGACACGGAGGCCTCGCATATCCATATCCGTCCCGAACTGCCACGAGATCGTTCCCCGCACCATATCGGGCAGTATACGCCGCTCTCCCTGGAGCGCCGCATCAAGCGCCCGGAGCGAGGGGGCACTCGTCGGGCGGTCGCTGCAGGTCACTTCGAGCTCGATCCCGAGCGTCTCCGCAGCCATCTCCGCCACCGTGAGCGCTCCGCCCTCGAGGTGCGCGATCACCCGGCGGTAGGCGTGCTTTGCGAGGTAGC
Source organism: Methanoculleus taiwanensis (assembly GCF_004102725.1). Lineage (NCBI taxonomy): Archaea > Methanobacteriati > Methanobacteriota > Methanomicrobia > Methanomicrobiales > Methanomicrobiaceae > Methanoculleus > Methanoculleus taiwanensis. The sequence goes on from NZ_LHQS01000003.1 coordinate 23,765, forward strand.
GGGCGAGGATATCGGCGATGAATGCGCACTCCTCCCGATCCCAGTACCCGGTCACCGGCACGTCGTAGTGGCCGGCGGGGTAGACGCGTTCGAGCTCCCGCGGCACGAGGCCGAGGGGCGAGGTGACGATCAGCTCGTGGCCGCGGTTCGCCACCGCAGCGATGAACTTCTTATGGCTCTGGGAGAGGCAGTAGGGCTTCCTCGCAGAGCAGGGGAGGAGCACCGCGACGTCGGTCCGCGTAGGGATGAAACGCTCGATGACGCGCTCGGCATACCGCCGCACCTCCGGACGGTTCTGGGACTCGGCAGAGTTCGCCCGCATCGTGATATCCCGTGCGATCGGAAGGTGGCGCTCCATGAAGGCGTAGTTCCGGTCGAGGAACCGCAGAATGCCGACCTGGTTTGCGTCCAGCCGGCAGCGCATCTCCATCAGCTCGCGGAGCTGCCCTGCCTCGATAAACCGCCTGACAAGGGCAATCTCCCGCTCGAGCGCGAGGCGGTTATGCTGTTTGAGGTCGCCTTCCCGGCACCCGACGCAGCCGCAGAGCCCCTCTTCCATCGCCGACGCCGGGAACTCTCCTTCGGGAGTGCAGAAGACGCCCCGGGCGGTCGCAAGATCGACGCCCGTGAAATCGAAGAGATCGAACCCCGAGTAGATGAGTATGGCGGCCGTCGACGGCAGTGCCGCGGCCGGTGCGTACCATGCCGTATCGGGAACGACCTGCTCTTTGAGGGCGACGAGCCACTCGACGTAGTTCCGGGGATTTTGAAGCGCCGTATGCCAGTCCGCCGCCATCACGGCGTCGCCGGAGGATGCGGTATTCTCCGCGGCCGGATGGATGGCGACCGGCTGGCCGGCGCCCACCGCGAGATACCGGCGGACGAACGAAGGGTCGGCGGCGAGAGGCACGTTCGAGAACGCCCGGGCGGCGAGATCGGGGAAGAGAATTTCGGTCTCCACCGCGGCCGGGAGGGAGAGGCCCCGGTCGCCGTCTTCGAAGGTGCTGATTCGCGCAAGGCCGTCCCGCTTCTTCGCTTCATACCTGCTCATCGTACACCTCCGCGCCGGGCACTTCCTCACGGACAACCGTCGCCCAGGCTGCACCGCACCTGACCGTGAACCTGCTCTCGGGGTGGGCGGCCATCAGGCTTCGGATTCCGGCGCACCCGCTCCGCACCATCGCGTCGTCGTACTCCGGTATCTCGCTCTGGCCGACCGGGAAGGTTTCACCGAGTTCCGGAGGGTACGGGCCGAAGGGGGGCTTGAACCCGAGCACCGTATCGAACCCGGGGAGTTCTCTGCCGTCGAAGGAGATGAGCACCCGTTCACCGAGCGTGATACGGGGGATCATCTGGTGGTAGCGGAGCACCTCCGTCCGGAAGCAACTCTCGTCGCCCCGGTAGAAGAACCGGCGCTTTGAGGCTCGGTCCTGCACCTCGAGCTCCGGGGCATGCTTGAGGAGCTCACGGTAGCCGGCAAGAAGCCGCGGGTGACTCCTACACCGCTCGTCGACGAGCTCCCAGAGCGTGCCGTCCTGGATCGCCTGCCGTATCCGGGCGATCTCCGCGAGCGTGACGTAGAGGTTGTGGAGGGCGAGCAGCCGTTCGCGGTCGGGGGACTTTTTGAGCTCCTCGGCAGTGTGCGTCCGGCAGACCCGGCATGCACAGGGGAGTTCCGCAAGTTCGTCCACCTTCAGGCTCCCGTGCGTCGTGATGTAGCGTCCCTCGCGGGCGAAGAGTGCGTATGCCGCCGAGTCGAAGAGGTCGCACCCCATCGCGACGGCGAGTGCGAACATCGAGGGATGGCCGGCGCCGAAGAGGTGGATACAGGTCGCCGGGGAGAGGCCGCGTTTTGCGGCGAGGACGACCTCGACGAGTTCCTTGTAGCGGTAGCTCTCCATCAGCGGGACGACCGCGCCTATCGGGCAGAAGGTAAACCCGAGCTCCTGCACCGCTGCTCCCGCCTCTTCACGAAGGTCGGTGTAGATGCCGCCCTGGACGGGGCCGGCGAGGTGCGCCTCCGGAAAGAGCGCCTGCCCTTCACGGATCCGCTCCATCGTGACCGCAAGTTCCGCCCGTGCGGTCTCGCGATCGGTGCCGGGCGGCGTCGGTATATCAAGGGGGACGACAATATCGCTGCCGATTGCCTGCTGGAACTCGAGAGTATCCCGGTTCGTGACCTCGACCTCGCCGTAGACCGAGAGCTGGAACGAGCCTGAGTCGGTCATGATCACGCCGTCGAAGTCAAGCACGGCATGGAGCCCTTCGGCGAGCGCCCGCTCCCGGAACTCGGTGCTCCTATTGAAGATATAGGCGTTCGTGATCAGCGCCTCGACGCCCATCTCCTGCATCTCGCGGGGCGTCACGAGCGGGAGATGAGGGTTGACGACAGGCAGGAGTGCCGGCGTCCGGATCGTCCTCTCACCGACTTTGAGCTTGCCGATACGTCCTGCAATGTCTTTATGGATGATTTCAAAGCTGATTGCCATTCGAGTTAAACCGCCTGCTCCTCAAATATCTGCCCCTCGAAGGTAAGTACGTTGACATCACCACGCTTCCAGCAGTCAGGATTCAGCCCCGCTTTCTGACAGGTGTGATCGAGGAACTCTCTGCTCTCCCAGTTGTATTCGACCGGCACCTGGGGGAGCAGAAGGCCGCTCGTGCCCATGCCGCTGACGATCAGGCCGTGCTTCCCGATGACGACGTTCGCCGGCCGTTCCGCCGGCGGACAGGTGAGCGGTTCGGGCAGCGTGAGCACGGTCACTTCAAGTTCGAGCTCGGAAAGTTCCCGCCCGGATACCGCCGGGAAACGCGGATCTTCGAGCGCCGCCGAGACCGCGGCCTCGACGATGGCGTCACCGAGGGGGCGGATGGGGTAAGGCAGGCCGATACAGCCGCGTAGCGTTCCCTGCCGCTTGATCGTCACAAACACGCCCCGTTTTTCATCGAAGATCGGCGGGAGCGCCGGGGGCGTATACCGCTCTCTGTTGACTGCATGCTCGATGGCCTTGCGGGCAACCTGCAGAGCGAGTCTTCCTTCTTCCGGAGTCAGCATATCCATCAGAGTGGGTCGTATGCCGTTGAATATGTTAGTCTTTTGCGGAGCCCGTGCGGGCAGGGGAGAGGTGAGGAGCACTAGGCAGAAGAGACGGGTATGGTATGCCGGAGGATCGTCGGACCGGCACCCTCCGGCCGAATGACGAGACTCACCTCCGCATCCCGCACCAGGGGTTCCGGCAGGCCGATCAGGATATCAAACGCCTCGCCGGGTGCGTGGCTGCCGGCGTTCGTCCACTCACCCCGTCCGGGGAGCGGCGTGTCGGTGTAGGAGAGGATGGCGATCCGATCACGGGTCATGACGGTCACGGTCGTCTGCTTGATATCAAGAGGTCGATCGGCCGCTACCGGGACGACCGTCAGTCTGAGGACATCGATCAGGGGAGACGAGGTAGTATGAGGTGTCCCGATCCCGACGACGTCACCAACGATCGCAAGAGACGGACTGCCGACCGGAGAAACCGGACAGGATGCATCGATGCCGCCTGCAAGCGGAGCCGTACTCGCACCGAGAGCCATATACGAAAAGAGAGTAGTGACGGCGATGAACGCCCCGAAGACCAGAGCAAGTTCGAGCTCGGTGCTGGCTTCGGGTGTGCCTCGGAAAGTCATGGTAAAATCAAAACGTAAGACTTTAATACTGATATTTAATAGTTCCGCTACCCTGAAGTAACCCTCACGGTACCGTCACCAATATGTAGCTGGCGCACCAATTGTATAGGGGAGAGGGAGAGGGCGGCCGACGGTGGCACAAACGTGCTGCTGAGGAAAGTCCTCCCACCGACCGGGAACGCAGCCGCATGCAAGTGCGGGTGGCGAGAGTCACGGCAATGGCACAGAAACGACACGGCCCATCGTCAGTAATGAAACGATCGAGCCCTTCGGGGCGATACCTAACTCGTTGAACGTAGCGATGGGATACGATGAAACGGTGAATCCCTGCGGGTGCAAGCCAAAACAGGGCAAATGGATCGCCTGGTATCCGCCCGGGTATGGCGCTTAGCTGAATGCCGCCATGAACAGAAGGAGGCTTACTCCTCCCACTCCTCACACATTCGGTCTCTTCTTATCCGGGATTGCACTGTCCTGTAGCTTCTTTTCCGTACCCCGAGAGCAGCTATAACCCGTCTTGAGGGAATTGTAGACTACCACGCAGAACTTACGGCTGCCGGAAAAGCCGGATCTCAACCCACAGGCTTTCATCCACAACCTGCAAGGGGCTCCCCGGGCATGAGAGGGGAAGGGATCCGGGGTCTATACCGCGTGCGAAACAGGGAAAACTTTCGGCCGTCAGAAAGGAGAATAAGTAAAGCCTAAATAACCCTTCGCCACGATATCTCATGATGTCTCCTGGCCAGAATCGTCAAACAGATGCACCTGCTTCGGCGTATCCATATGTTCTCCTGATCACCGCCGCCCTTGCTATAGTAACTACAATTTTCTGCCTTCAAGCAGGAATCACGAACGTTTTCCCCCACCTCTACTACCTTCCGATAGTGCTTGCTGCCTACTGGTATCCCCGTCGCGGGGTATCTTTTGCTCTCGTGATGGCAGTCACATACTGTGCACTTGTTCTGTTCCTCGGCTATACCGACATTGCTTCGCTTATCACTGCCGTCATCCGTGCCGCTGTATTCATCGGCATTGCCGCAGTTGTCGCATACCTTGCAGGACGGCTCCAGAATGATATGAAAGAATACCGTGCACTCTTCGAGTCTACCGGTACGGCCATGCTGCTCGTCGGGCGTGACGGTATCGTCGCTCGTATCAACGGCGAACTCGTGCGTATGCTGGGATACTCCCGGGATGCAACAGCCGGCACTATCCGGTGGGAAGAACTCGTTGCACCCGATGGGCGGGAAGCGGTCGGTGCACTGCTTGCAACCCGGGATCAGCAAAGCGGCACTGCACCTTCTTCCTTCGAAATGCGGGCTCTTAAGAAGGATGGCACCATCTTCGACGCGATGATGACCGTTGCGCCGGCACCGACCATGGGAGGCTACATCATCTCGTTGGTGGATATCTCGGAGCGAAAACAAGCAGAAGTAGCGCTAAAAGCATCAGAAACACGGCTCCGAACGACTCTGGACAGTCTGCAGGCAGGTGTCGTAATCATTGAGGAGGAGACGCACAGGATAACGGACGTGAATCCGGCAGCCGAAAAGATGATCGGCGCTGCCCGGGAAGAGATCATCGGTCACGTCTGCCACCGGTTCATCTGTCCTGCAGAAGAAGGCTCGTGCCCCATCACCAATCTCGGACAGCGCGTGGATTGTTCCGAACGGGTTGTCGTAAATCTGCAGGGCGAAAAGATCCCTGTCATCAAGACCGTAGCGCAGATGACCATTGATGGACGTGCATATCTCGTCGAGAATTTTGTCGACATCCGTGACCGAAAAGAGGCGGAACAAGCCCTCCTTGCCTATGTAACCGAAGCGGCACTCCGTTTAAAGCAGCCAGTCGAACTGATCCGCGATAACCTTGCAGACATTCTCCAGCAGGTGCATGACGGTGAAACCGCTCGTGAGATTGTAGAGACAGAGATCAAGGTTCAGATCATGAATGCCGACCGGATCGTTGACAACCTCCGTGATCTCGACTGTGCTATCGCGCAGGAGCGGAAGGAGATCCCCGAAGCATTCAGAGCATTCCTGTCCAGGTGAAGAGGAATGACCGTCAACCATATCAGGTTCGAAAATCAGGAGAAGAAGATAATCCTGGCACTCTCTTCCGCAACCAGAATAAAAGAGAATAATATCGCTCTCACCCGGGAGATAACGGAGCAGGGCATCACCGTTATCTACGTCTGCGCAAACATGCCGTCTCAGTATCTCGCGGATCTCTTTGCGAAGCGGGATATTGATATCTCACGAATCGAGTTTATCGACTGCATCACCAAGTATGCAGTGGGCTCTGTCCCGGATACCCAAGCGAGGATCAAATTCATCAGCCACCCGGGCAACCTCACCGATCTCGGCATTGCCGTTACGGACTTGCTGAAGAGGCATTCCGGAGAAGAGAGCCTGGTGTTCATCGATTCCGTTAATGCAATGCTGATCCATACACCATCCGACAGCCTGATAAAATTTGTCCACTTCATCACGAGCAAACTCCGCCTTCTGGAAGTCAAGGGAGTCATCCTCGCAGTGGAAACCGGCCTTGATCCCGTTCTCTTCTCACATCTGACATCATTTACGGACGAAGTGCTCACAATCAGCGATGAGGGCTGAGATCATCCCGGCATTCTTTAGCAGATGACGGCAGATAAGGCGGGTCAGCCAGGGAGAGCGAGTACGCACGGTGTCCGTACCGGAGCGTAACCACCGTGAACGCTTGTGATCCGTCTGAAGGACTGCTCACCGGCATTTCATATCCCGGAGAACTCCGGGTCACACCCGGGAGGCCATCCCCCTGTCGGTGTATCCGGGATCTCCGGCCACCCGGGATAATGCCCCAGATACCCCGGTTCCGGTTGCAGTACAGGATCTCCCGAATCCTGCTCCATGTAAAACGAGCAACTCACGAAACCCGATGATGGAAGAAAAACATCTCTGAAAAGGCCGCAGCTAACCGGGATACGAATTTCGGGCAGGGGATACTCCAAAAATACAGAAGGTCTCTCGAAAGCTTTCACCGCCGTTCGGTATACTGCCGGATGATTACTTCACATGACCGAAGAGGTTCACCCAATGAGATGGTTTCAGCAGAGCCGGAAAGCAGGAGGCTCCGGGGTTTTGTCCCGGCACCGTTCACACCCGCAAAACTGTATTCGCCGGAAGTGTATCACACCTTCCTCACCGGCTTGAGCTCAATCTCGTCGAACGTCGTGACGTGATCGCCGACGACCTGGCCGGCCTCGCCCATCCGGATCAGCACGAAGATCTCGGCGTCTGCATTCTCCATCGAGACGGCGTCGCCGTGCTCGGCCTTGACGACGAATCCTTCGGACTCGAGCTCGCTCCTGACGGCATCCGCCGTTCCGTAGGCAGAGAGTATGTCGTGCACTTTCCGGAGGATTCGCTGCTGGTCTTCTTTGTCAACGGCCATGCCTTCTCCTATGCCCGTGCTCGTATAAATCTTGCGAGGCTCAAAGGCTCGCTGTACCGAGCCGTAGGGAGAGGGGTCGAGAAAAGCATATTCTCGCATCCCATGCATAATGGTGCATAACCTTTAGATATTGAAATTACCATTGCTAATATCATGGACATCCCCACACCGGCGGAACTTCGGGAGAAAAGAACGCATCTTGGGCTGAAACAGGCAGACGTAGCCCGTATGGCGGGAATCAGCCAGTCGATGGTCGCCCGCATCGAGGCGGGCAGCGTCGATCCGAGGGTCAGCACGCTGATCAAGATCGTCAACGTCCTGAAGACCGCAGAGAACTCAGCCATCACGGCCGCGGATCTCATGCATACCCCGGTACAGAGCGTTTCCCCGGCCGAGCCGATCAGCCTCGCCGTGGAGATCATGGGGAAGAACGGGATCTCCCAGCTCCCTGTGATCGAGGACGGCGTGCCGGTGGGATGCATCTCGGAGTCTGCCATCATCAACGCGATGGAAGAAGGCGGCCTCCAGAAGACGCAGAACCACAGTGTCAGAGACTTCATGGAGCCCGGTTTTCCGACCGTTCCGCCGTCCATGCCGATAGAGACGGTCGTCCATATCCTGCAGCAGAACCATGCGGTGATCGTGGCCGATAAAGGAAAGGTGCAGGGTGTGATCACCAAGCACGACCTGATATCGCTGATCGTCTGATCAGAGCAGCGAGACGAGTTCGCGGAGCACCTTCTCGGGGTCGTCCGCCTTGACGACGCTCGATGCCAGCAGAACGCCGTGGGTGCCGAGGTCGAGTGCAATCTTCACGCACTCGCCCGACTGGATCCCGGCTCCGGTCAGCACTTTTACGCCATCGTGTACCTTCCGGACAGCGGCGACCGAGTTTTCGATAATCCCCGGATCTGCCTTCGATACCGAGACCCCGCTCCCGATCAGCTCCGGCGGTTCGATCGCCACGTAGTCGGGGGAAAGAGCTGCCGCGGCGGCGCTGGTCGGGACGTTGTTCGTGCAGACGACCGTCTCGAGCCGGACTCTCTTTGCCGCGGAGACGGCAGCTTCGATATCGGCGAGGGTGAGCCGCCGCTCCGAGTGGTTGATAAGCGTCCCATGGGCACCCGCGAGTTTCACGGCCTCGGGGAGGATGTGGCCGGTACCGGTGCCGGGGCTGATGCCGTCGATATGCTGGGCGTAGACGGGAATGGCGTAGTGGCGGCTGAGCGGGTGGATCTCCATAAACGACGGAGCGATACCGATAGTCACGCCGCTCTCGGCACTCACGGTCTCGGCAGCGGCGGCGATGCGGTGCGCCCGGTCGCCGATGCCCTCCTTGTAGGTCTTCAGGTTGATCAGAATCAGAGGTGACTCCATTTCAATCACTTCTGACTGATAGGGCACTCATTTTAATAAACGATAGCCCCGGGGAGAGGGGGCTACTCCTCTGAGGTGCCCCGGAGGAAGTGACCGGCGGTGATTCCGCCGCACGACCGCTGCTTCACCGCATCTTTCAGGCGTGGAGCGACGCCGCCCGACTCGATAGCTGTCCGGTATAATCCGGCCATCTCCCGTGCATACCGCCCGCCCCTGCCGCGTGCATCGATTACGAACGAATCGAGACCGGCTCCGATCAGGGCGGGCAGGTGATCGATCAGGGACGTCTCGACCGCGTTTGCAAGGTATGTCCTCCCCTCGCCGTCGATTCTGATCGGAAAGATGCGGCGTTTCGTATCCCGGATACCATAGAAAGCATCCCCCGTTTCTGCCCCCGCAACCCGGAGCAGGCGGTCTTCGGTGACCATCGCCTCAAGGTTGCCCTGGACGATGAACCCGAAGAGCATGCCGGAGCCGGTCTGCCGCACTCGTGCGACGAGACCCGCAAGATCGGCGCCCGAGAGTTCCGGCGAGAGCGTGAGGTACCGGAAGAGCGGGCTCATCCCGCCGACCGTCCGGTGATTCCAGATGTTGAGGCCCGCCGCACCGTAGAGCGGGAGATCGGGCACGGCCTCCGCTGCCGCCGCAGCCGCTCCGCTGCCGCTCACCATAACTCCGCCAAGTCCCGCAGCCGCGAGGGAAGGGAGGAGAGGGACGGCCACGTCGAGAAAACCGCGGGGGGTGATAGGCGGCCACTTCCAGATGAGATCAGCCCCTTCGCTCCTGCAGACTGCCGCCGCTTCGGCAAGGAGGGGGAGGAAAACGCCGGAATCTGCCCTGACCTGCGGCTCAAAGAAGACGGCGCCGGCTCCGCCTGCCGCCCCGCCCCGAACCTCGTCGATGGTCGCGGCATAGACGGCGACGGCGGGGTGCCGCGGTTCGTCCGACGGCACGGGATCTGCAGTCAGTGCGGGGAGGAATTCCCGGAGCCGCTCCGCCGCCGCTCGTACCGCTTCATCATCCGGCCTGTACGCGGCGGCGAGGGCTGAAGCGGCATGATCGAGGAACGACCTCCGCAGCCGGTTCAGATCGCCGATGGGAGCAAAGAGCCCGCCCGGATAGTCAAGCCGGAGATTCCGGATCGTAAACACCGTCCCGCCCGTCTTCGTCAGCTGCGCCGCGATCTGGTCCCCGGTAAGCGGGCGGCTCCGCGCCGGCTCCATCGCAGCATCGGATCGCATGCAGAACCGAATCTCCCGCCCATCCGGGGCAACGACCGTCCCCTCGAAGACGGGGACACGCTCCTCCCAGGACACCCGCATATCGAGCGGAAGCGGCGGGAGTTCGCGGGCGATGATGCTCCGGGCGCGCTCTTCGAGTCCCGCCCGCTTTGTCAGGAAGACCCGGGTGCCCCGGCCGACCGGCACCGGAGACGGAAGCAGTATTCGATTGCCCCGGACAGCCGGAGGCGACCGAAGCACCAGCCCCTCGTCACCGCCAGGCCTATCCCGGCAGAATACCAGCCCGTCGCCCGGAGCGGGGATGAAGTCTCCATCGCGGAGCACCGTCGCTTCCCTTCTGCCGGGGTCGTACCCGGTCACCGTCCCGATGAGAAGACCCCGGTTTCCGGGGAGGTCTCTGCCCATGATCGACGCATCGCCGAGGATGTGCCCGGCGGTAAAACCGCGGGAGAAGGCGAGCGCCAGATCCTGCATATCGTCCGGAGAAGGCGACCAGGTCCCGGCGGCAATGGCGTCGAGCGCCTGCCGGTAGATGTTCACAACCGTCGCGACATACTCCGGCGACCGCATCCGCCCCTCGATCTTGAGGGATGCGATCCCGGATGCTACGATGCGGTCGAGGTGCGGGTAGACCGCAAGGTCCCGGGTCGAGAGAAGGTACGTCTCGTCGAGAGGCACCGGGCGGAGATCCACAGGCCTGCCGTACTCGTCTTTCCGGCCGGCAACCAGATCGTACTGCCTTCGGCACGGCTGGGCGCACATTCCACGGTTCCCGCTCCGTCCGCCGATAACCGACGAGAGGAGGCACTGACCGGAGTAGCAGTAGCAGAGAGCACCGTGAATAAAGACCTCAAGCCCGATCCCGTATGCTTCCGCCGCTTCCCGGATCTCCTCAATCTCGGCGAGGGGCATCTCGCGTGCGAGCACGACGCGGGAAAAACCGTGCCCGGCAGCATATGCCACCCCTTCCCGGTTATGGATCGTCATCTGGGTCGATGCGTGGAGCGCAAGATCAGGTGCGAGTTCCCGTGCGAGTTTGGCGACGCCGGCATCCTGCACCAGCACGGCATCGGCACCCATCTCGTAGAGCCAGACAAGGTAGGCGGCGACGTCGGCGAGTTCGGCATCCCGGATCAGCGTATTGACCGTGACGTAGACGGAGACATCCCGGAGGTGAGCGTACTCGATCGCCCGCGCCAGATCCTCCTCGGTGAAGTTCGCCGCATACCGCCGGGCACCAAACCGCGTTCCACTCAGGTAGACGGCATCGGCCCCTGCCGCGACCGCCGCGACGAGCGCGTCGAAAGAGCCTGCGGGGGCAAGGAGCTCAGGGAGCGATCCGATCTGTCGTGGCTTTTTTTGCGAGATCTCCGATATCATAGCTTCTCCGGAAAGTATGCAGGTACGTGTGAGGGGCGGCACTATATGCGTATGCCCGGCCGGAGAGGGGAGCAGGCCTTATGAGGAGAGAGGCTCCAGCTTGTACGTATGCGGAAGGGGCAGCCGCTGGTCGGTATCATCGGCGCAGGGCATATGGGGAGCATGATGGCGGAGAGATTCCTCTCCTCCGGGGTGCTTGAACCCGGCGAGATCGCCGTCGCTTCCCGGTCGCGGAGAGGAACCGACCCGCTCCGGGAACGCTGGCCGGATATCACGGTTCTCCCCGACAATCAAAGCCTCGCACGCCTCTGCAGTGTTATCTTTCTCTGCGTCAGACCACCCGATATCGACACGGTGCTCGGTGAGATCGCCCCGGCGCTCTCCGGGAACGAACATATCGTCTCTATTGCGGCGGGAATACCCCTTGAACACCTGGAGAGACGGTATACCGGCCCGCTCTCGCGTGCTATGCCGAACGCCACCTCCGAGACCGGCCGCGGGATCACGCTCGTCTGCTACGGACGAGAGGTATCGAGAGATGCGGCACTCCGGATAGAGAAACTCCTCTCCGCGCTCGGCAGGGTGATCGAGGTCAGCGAGGAAAATCTCCCCGCCGCCACCGTCGTCTCCGGCTGCGGACCTGCGCTGATTGCGGCGATCATCGATGAACTCGCCGCTGCAGCCAGGCGGCAGAGCAGCCTCTCTTCGGAGGAGGCCGCGATGCTGGCGCGGGAGACGTTCATCGGAACCGCCGTGCTTCTGCAGAAGACAGATATGAGCGCCGCCAGTCTGGTAGAACGGGTGGCGACGCCGGGCGGCATCACCGAGGTGGGTATATCGTCGCTCCGGGAAGACCTCCCGGCAGCCTTCGACCGCATGTTCGAGCGGGCGCGTGCACGAGACGACGCCCTTGCAGCCGATCGGAAGAGCGCTCCCGAAAGATGAACAGGCTTAATACCGAATACCGACTGTATACCTCCAGATATGAAGATCGTCGCCTCCATCAACGATCCCGATATGCTTGACCTGGCCGTTTCGGCAGGTGCGAACTTCATCGAGCTGCGCCTCGACCTGATCGAAGACGATCTTGTGAGTACCATCGAACTGATACGGGCGAGAACAGTCATTCCGATAATCGCCACGCTTCGGAGCAGAGACGAAGGTGGACGGTTTACCGGGGATGCGGATGCGTGGTTCGAGATTGTAGATCCGCTCATCAGGCACGTCGATATCGTCGACGTGGAGGTGAGATACCGGGAACATGCACCGGCCATAAAGACGCACGGCGTGCAGATCATCGCGTCGCACCACCGCCCGGAGATGCCGGACCGGCTCGAGCTCGATGCAATCGAGAGCGACCTCCGAGCGTTCGGGGATATCCCGAAGATCGCCGTCGGCCCGCAGTCGCAGGCCGACGTACTCGCCCTCCTCGCGTTCACCGCTGAAGCGCAAAAACCGATCTGCGTCAGCATCGTGGGGGACAAGTACCGCTATACCCGTGCCCTCCTCCCGCTCTTCGGTTCGGAGTTCGCGTACTGCCATGCCGGAACCCCGACGGCAAAGGGGCAATACCACGTCGAGGAACTCAAGCAGCTCCTCGAGATGCTCCAGTAACTCACTCTTTTCTTGCGGAGAACCCGCGGTACTTCTCCTGCTCAAGGAGAGCGTCGAGGATCACGAGCGCCGTCATGCACTCGGCGACCGGCACGATCCGCACGGCGATGCAGGGGTCGTGACGACCGCCGATCCGTATCTTCCGCTCGTCTCCGCCCGTATCGATCGTCGCCTGCTCCATCTCGATCGAGGGCGTGGGCTTGACGGCGATCCTTGCCACGATCGGCTGACCGGTGCTGATCCCACCGAGGATCCCGCCGGCGTTATTGCCGGCGAACCCGTCAGGGGTGATCGGATCGTTGTTCTCGCTCCCGCGCATCCGTGCTGCGGCGAACCCGGCTCCGATCTCGACGCCCTTCACCGCACCGATGCCCATAAGGGCGGCGGCGATCAGTGCGTCGAGCTTCGCAAAGACCGGATCGCCGAGCCCCGCCGGACACCCGGAGACGACGACCTCCACGATCCCGCCGACGGAGTCACCCTCCTGCCGTGCGGTGCGGATCGCCTCTTCCATCCCTTCGGGAGTGGTCTTTCCGTGGATCTCAGAGATCCGCCCGGCAACACCGATCCCGTAGCGCTCGAGGCATTTTGCCGCAACCGCGCCTGCCGCGACGCGGGAGAGCGTCTCCCGGCCGGAACTCCGTCCGCCTCCCCGGTGGTCGCGGATACCGTACTTCGCGGTGTACGAGTAGTCGGCGTGGCCGGGGCGGAAGATATCGCGGAGCGCGTCGTAGTCGCCGGACTCCTGATTCCGGTTGTAGACGACGAGAGCGATCGGCGTCCCGGTCGTGACGCCCTCGAAGGTGCCGGAGAGGATCTCGACTCTGTCCGCCTCTCTCCTGGGGGAGACCAGGCTGCTCGTCCCCGGCCTCCTCCTGTCGAGGCAGGGTTGGATATCCGCCTCGGTGAGGGCGATACCGGCGGGGCAGCCGTCGATGACGGCGCCGAGCGCCTTTCCGTGGCTTTCGCCGAAGGTCGTTACCCGAAAGTTTCTCCCAAACGTATTCATTGCATCATCTCCCGCACGCACGCCGCGTCAACGGCGATGCCGGTGATCAGGCGGAACTGCGCTGCGGCCTGGTGGACGAACATCTCGGTGCCCGGGATAGTCTCGCAGCCCATCATCCGCGCCTCCCGGATGAGCTTCGTCTCGGGGGGTGTGTAGACGAGGTCGAAGACCGTCATCCCCCGCTCGAGACGGTCTGCCGGAAGAGGGCTCCGCCTCGCATCTTCCATCCCGACCGGGGTCGTGTTGACGACGACGTCGGTGTCCCGCCCCTCGAACTCGTCGAACCCGCCCCACGCGCATCCGAACCGTTCCGCAAGAATCCGGGCTCGCTCGCGGGTCCGGTTCAGCACGGTCACCGCCATGTCGAGATCCCGGAGCGCGTAGACCGTCGCCGCTGCCGCACCTCCCGCACCGAGCACGACCGCTCTCGCACCCCGCCGGTGCTCGAGCGGCATCTTCACGCCGAGCCAGTCGGTGTTGAATCCGTGCAGCCTTCCGCCGCACTGGACAACCGTGTTGACCGCCCCGATTGCGGCGGCATCCGCGTCGACCTCATCGAGGAACGGAATAATATCCTGCTTGAACGGGATGGTGACGGAGAGCCCCCGGACGTCGAGGGCGCGTGCGAGCCTGACGATCGGTTCTACCGTAGGCCACTCGAACCGCGTATAGTAGTAATGTAACCCGTACTCCTCAAAGAGCCTGTTGTAGAGGGCGGGGCTCCTGCTGTGCGAGCAGGGGTTGCCGGCGATGCCGCAGATCCGGGTGAGCGGGTCGCGCTCTCGCACCGCCATAAGGTCCCCCGGAACGCTGAAGCCGCCCGGCATCGCCGGCACTGCGGTGAGCAGGGCGGCAAGCTTCTCGACAGTCTCCCCGACGCTGCATGAGCCGGTATCGATGCAGACATCAGCGCTTGAAAGGTATGCGAGCCGTCTCTCTCGGAGAACCTCGCGTATCTCATCCCGAAGCGGGAGCACCGTGAGCCCCGGCCGGTCGCTGCCCCGGATACGCTCCTCGATGACTGCAGGATCGGCCGTCAGCAGAACAACCGTCCCGTCCCTGCGGAGCATCGCCACGTTCGCCGGGTCGGTGACCGCCCCTCCGCCGGTGCTGACGACACCGTTGAAATTCCGGAGCGACGCGATAACCTCTCTCTCGATACGCCGGAACGCCGTTTCGCCCCGTTGCTCGAAGATCTCCGGGATAGCGATCCCCGCCTTCTCCTCGATCAGGGCATCGGTATCGGCAAACGGAAGGCCGAGGCGGTGAGCAAGCCGCCGTCCGACGGCCGTCTTCCCGGTGCCCCGATACCCGGTCAGGACGATCTTCATAGCAGCCCCGCTCCTCTGAGGGCGTCCCAGAACCCGGGGAACGACTTGCCGACGCACTCCGCATCCCGGATCGTCATCCCCCCGACCCCGAGGCCGAGGACGGCGAAGCTCATGGCAGTCCTGTGATCGTCGACCGGGTTGACCGTCACGCCGTGCAGCGGGGCGGGGGTGATGGTGATCCGGTCGGCGCCGACCGAGACGCCGGCCCCCATCCTCTGCAGGTTCTCTGCCGTGACCCGGACGCGGTCGCTCTCCTTGTACTGCAGGTGCCCGACCCCGGTGATCGTCGTCGGCGTCGCTGCCGTGGCCGCCACGACCGCGAGGGTCTGGACCGTATCAGGCGCGGAGGACATATCGATGGTGATGCCGAAGAGTTCGTCCTCCCGCGTGACGGTCACCGTATCGCCCGATGCCGCAACGAGGCACCCCATCGCTTCGAGCGCGTCGAGGAACCGCCGGTCGCCCTGCACCGACGCGGGGGAGAGGCAGTTTACGCGGACGGTGCCGCCGCAGATCGCTGCAACGGCGAAGAAGTAGGAGGCCGACGAGTAGTCGCCCTCGACGGTGTACTCCCTGCCGGTGTAGCGGGTGCCGCGCCGCACCCGGAACCGCGTATACCCATCCCGCCCGACCGTGGCGCCGAACGCCTCCATGACGTCGACCGTCACGTCGAGGTACGAGCGGGATGCAGGCATCTCCGGGACTTTGAGCTCGACGTCGCCGTCGGCGGAGGGTCCGGCCATCAGGATCGAGGATATGAACTGGCTGCTCATACTCGCATCGACGGCGGCCGTCCCGCCGGAGAAGCGCCCCTCGACCCGTATCGGGGGATAGCCGGATCTCCCGAGGTACGCGACCTCGCCGCCAAGGGCACGGAGCGCCTCGACGAGCGGTCCGAGAGGCCGTTCCAGCATCCGCCGGTTCCCGGTGAGCACCACCGGACGCGGCGAGACGAGGGCTATCGAGGAGAGGAGCCGGAGACTCGTCCCGGAGTTGCCGAGATCGAGCGTGACCGGATCTCCGCCCGGAAGCGCCCCGCCGGTTCCGTCGATGACGATCTCGTTGTCACCCCAGTCGACCGGGACGCCGAGGCTCCGGAGCGCCCGGGCGGTCAGGCGGGTATCCTCGGCGTCGAGCGGGCGGCAGATCCGGCTCCGGCCCGCAGCGAGCGAGGCGGCGATCAGCGCCCGGTGAGTATAGCTCTTCGAGGGCGGAGCAGAGAAGGTAACGTCCACCACGGGACTCCGGGAGATGTTTACGTCCATGCCGGCACCTCCCTTCGGGTGTAGCAGCCGAGCTCTTTGACCACGGTCATCCTTCTGAGGTCTTCCCTCGCCTCCTCCCACCCGGGTGCGAGATCGAAATCGATGAAGAAGACATACTGCCCCATCCCCCGCCGGGAGGGGCGCGACTCGATCCTCGTTAAGTTGATAGAGCGGGAGGCAAAGACCCCGAGAAGGTCATGGAGCAGGCCGGCCCGGTTCGCAGCCGGGTCGACGAGGATGCTGCATCTCGTGCAGCCTGCGTCGTCCCGCGGCGTCGCCGATATCCGGACGAACCGGGTGACGTTCTCGCTGCTGTTCTGCACATCCCGCCGCAGAACCGGGAGCCGGTAGATCTCTGCGGCGCTCAAGGAGACAACGGCTCCCGCATCCTCACGCTCGAGCATGGCAAGCGCACTCGCCGCGTTGCTGCTGGTATGCACGATCCCGACCCCGAGCCGGTCGAGGAAACCGCTGCACTGCTCGTGCGTCTGGGGGTGGGCGTAGATCACAGCAAGGTCGCCGGGATCGCATCGGGCTGCAAAATGGTGGCGGATCGGCATGTACGCTTCCTCGACGATGAAGACGTTGGCATCCTGAAGCCCCCTGAGGGTCGACCCGACACCGCCCGCTTCGCTGTTCTCGATCGGCACGAGGCCGTCCGACTCTCCGGAGGCGACCGCCCCGATGATCTTTCCGATCGTAGGGAGCAGCTCGATATCGTCGCCGTAGAGCCGGAGGGCAAGTTCGTGGCTGAAGGTTCCGGCAGGGCCGAGCGTTAGAACGGTCATCGCGTCACCATATACCTGATAAGATCGTCGGTCTCTTCCGTGGCGGTTTTCCCATAGGAGGCGTAGTGATCGGTGTTCTTCGCGAAGAACTCACGGAAGGCAGCAGGATCGCCCGCTTCCACGATGGTGCGGAGATGCTTTACGGCATCCTCGAACGCTGCCAGTACCTCGGGCACGGCCGGATTTTCCCGGAGCATATCGCCGTAGAGGTCGGCGTCCTGGGCGAGCAGCCGCCCGATCAGACCCATCTGGATCCGGTAGATCGGGCTTGTGAACGCAAGCGACTCCTCAACGTCCACCCCGGTACGCCGGATCGTATCGGCCGCACAGAGGGTTGCAAAGTGCGTCAGCCCCTGGATGACCGCCATCATCCGGTCATGCTCCTCGGGCGTCGCGAATGTCAGTACCGCTCCCTGCTCGCGGAAGACGCCGAGCAGGCGGTCGAGCGCCGCCCCGCCGCACCGTGCGGGAGTGACGATGATCGTCTGGTTTCGGAGCGACTCCGCACCGGGTCCGAACATCGGGTGCAGTCCCACGACAGCGGCTTTCGTGGCGAGCATCGCGCGGACGGGCTCCACCTTC
The DNA here is from genome assembly GCF_004102725.1 of Methanoculleus taiwanensis. Classification (NCBI taxonomy): domain Archaea; kingdom Methanobacteriati; phylum Methanobacteriota; class Methanomicrobia; order Methanomicrobiales; family Methanomicrobiaceae; genus Methanoculleus; species Methanoculleus taiwanensis. The sequence goes on from NZ_LHQS01000003.1 coordinate 41,456, forward strand.
AGCGAGGTGATGTCGCAGAGGATCTGCTCCTCCGTAAGCACCGGGGCAACCTCGCCGATAACCTCTATCGTCCTTCTTATCGGAACCGCGACCATGACCGCGTCCGCTCTCTCCGCCACTTCGCGGTTCGAAAGCGGCGTTTCCGGTCCCGATACAATGACGTCCCATCCGGCGGCAGCAAAGACGGACGCGAAGAACCGTCCCATCTTCCCGGTGCCGCCGATGATCCCTGCCAGCATGCGCTCACTTCTCAAGGATCGTCTCCTTCACCGCGATCCCGAAGTGGCGGCCGCCCTCCGTCGCCGACCCGAGGATCCGGTCGCCCTCTTTGAGGTCGACGACCGAGATCGCACCGCCGTCCTCGGCGACGAGGCGTATCGTCTCGGCGTTCTGGAGGATCAGGCCGACGCGGGCGTCGCCTGACTCGGCCTCGACGAGGAGGAGCGGCCGGCGTTCAATCTTCACCCGCCCGACCACCGCATCGGTCGTCCTGCCGCCGCGTTCCGCGACCGCGACGTGGTCTCCGACCTTCAGGTCGGCGAGGTACGCCGTCTTCCCGCCGGGAAGCATGATGTAGGCATGGACAGCACCGGCGTTGACACGGAACGGCCGGGGTGCCACGTAGGGGTTCTCGAGCGTCTCCGGGTGCACGAGCAGGAAGGCAGAGGAGGTGTTCCCGACGAGCATTCCCTGCCCGTCTGCGAGGAGCGAGCAGGTATCGACGCAGACCCGGTCGCCCATCCCGACCGGCCGGATGCCGGTGACGGTGAAAGGAATGAGGGCGGTGCTCCCCCCGGAGGCGGATACCAGCGATGCGACTTCACGGATGACGGCCGGATCGCGGGTCTTCAGCAGAATTCCCGCAACACCGCGCTCAAGGACGGTCAGCGCGATCTCCGCTTCGGCACGGCTCGTCACGGCCGCGATGATACGATCGGACGCCGCGACCAGATTCTCGAGCGGGATCACCGTCCAGTCCCCGGTGCTGACGATCACGTATCCCTTCCGCGAGAGCCTGACCGCCTCCTCTTCACTCTCCTTGTCCACGATCGCGACCTCGAAGACATCTTCCCCGGGGACAAGGTCGCCGCCCGGGGCGATCGCCGTCGTCCGGGCAAGTTCGCGGAGGTCTTCCGCACGGTCGACCACGAGGGCATCCGCACCGCTCTCGATGGCGGTCGTGGCAAGATCCTTATCCCACGGCCGGATATCGACCCAGAAGATCTTCATCCTTCCATCTCCAGCGCCCGGGCAGGGTCGGTTCCGTCGTGCACCACCCGGCAGATCGCCTGAATGAACTGGCGCGGATTATCGCGCTGGAACGCGTTCCTGCCCATGCAGACACCGGCGGCTCCTGCCGCCACGGCCTCCCGGATGGTCGTCAGTGTCTCGATGTCGCCGCCTTTCTCACCTCCCGCGACCATCACGGGAACCGAGCATGCATCCGTGATCTGGCGGAACGACGCCGCATCCCCGGTGTAGTTCGTCTTGATGAGGTCGGCACCGAGTTCCTCCGCCACCCGGACGCAGTGGCCGAGTGCCGTCGGAGAAGTCGGATCGATCCCTTCGCCGCGGGGGTAGATCATGATGAGGAGCGGCATTCCCCAGCGGTTGCACTCTTTCGAGACCTGCCCTGCGGACTCGATCATCCTTGATTCGTTCGGCGCACCGAGATTGATATGGATCGAGACCGCGTCCGCACCGAGAGCGATCGCCTCCTCGACGGTGCAGACGAGCACCTTGTCGTTCGGGTCGGGGTTCATCGAGGTGCTTGCCGAGAGATGGACGATGAGCCCGATATCCCGGCCGTGCTTCCGGTGGCCGCCCTTGACCATCCCTTTATGCAGGACGATGGCGTTTGCACCCGCTTCGCTGACCTCGGAGACGATCTCCGTCATGTTGCGGAGCCCTTCGATCTGCCCGAGCGTAAACCCGTGATCCATGGGGATGATCACCGATCTGCCCGTATTCCGGTTCATGATTCGTTCAAGCCGTATCTCTTTTCCTATCATCTCTCTCACCCTCTCAGGATCTCAACTGCTTCGTCTGCCCGCTTTCCTTCGTGTACAATGAGCGCCGCGGCCCGCATCAGCTTCTCCGGAGCGGGGTGCTGGAACGCGTTCCTCCCGATGGAGATACCGGCAGCGCCGCCTTCCATCGCCCCCTCGATCAGTTCGAGGATGGCCATATCGTCGGTCTTGGACCCGCCGGCGACGACCACCGGAACCGGGCAGCCCCGCGTGACCTCGCGGAAACTGTCGGGGTCGCCGGTGTAGACGGTCTTGACGATATCAGCGCCGAGCTCCGCCGCCACCCGGGCGGCGAGTTTGACGTGTTCGACGTCGTGCTCGTTCCCGATCTTCGTGCCGCGGGGGTACATCATCGCAAGCAGCGGCATCCCCCACTCCATGCACTCGATCGCCACCCGCCCGAGGTCTTCGAGCATGCGGGCTTCCGAGTTCGCACCGACGTTGATATGCACCGAGACACCGTCCGCTCCCATCTTAAGTGCGTTCGTGACGGTATTGACGAGCACCTTATCGTTCGGGTCAGGCCCGACGGCGGTGCTCGCCGAGAGATGGAGGATGAGCCCGACGTCTCTGCCGTGCCGCCGGTGGCCGTGCAGGGCAAGCCCCATATGCCCGATCACCACGTTTGCCCCGCCCCCCGCCACGAGGTCGATGGTCTTTCCGAGGTCAATCAGCCCCGGGATTGGCCCAACCGTAACACCGTGATCCATCGGTACGATGATGGTCTTTCCGGTATTACGATCCATGATACGTTCCATGCGAATTTCTTTTCCTCTCATAGACAGATACTCCTCATCCGGCACGTCAGCGATTCTGGTGTGAAAACGCTTCAGTTCCGGGGATAATAACTAAAGGTGCTAAAAAAGCGGAAATAACTGCAGACAGGCAGGCACCATCCGGTGGACGAGCGAACCTGCAGAAGAAGTGTGTCGCTTTGACCTGCACGGCGGATAGATCCTTCGCTACCAGTGATAAAAGCATTCACCGGCGAAAAAACATTCACCACGCATTGATAGTATCATATTTCGTCAATCTATAAATAGGTAAGCACGCAGGATGAGAATTGGCGAGGGGAGAAGAGACCGGGACTCGCCCCGGCAGATATCGACGCTGCCCTGCTTTTTCCGGATAAGAACTCTGTTCCTGCCGATCACTTCCGGATCTTCTTAAATGAGATGACATCTCCGACGGTCGTCGCCATCCTGCCGCCGCCGCGTACCTCGGTCTCGTCGGCCGCGGAATCGATCAGCTTGATGCCGAGCGCCCGCTCGAGTTTCCTCCGGACAGCGTCTTCCGGAATCAGATCGCCTTTCTCGATCTTCTTGATCAGGATTTCACGCTCTTTCGTAGCGTGAGCGAGATCCAGCGTCGACCATTCCTTCTCTTCCCGGGCAGCGCGAATCCGCTCGGCGTAATCGTCAACGATCTCGCCCTCAATCAGGTCGAAGACATCCCTCGGCCTTCTTCGGGGTTGCGGCGTCGAGGCTGCCGGCACTCCGGGCCTTCGCACAGGAGCTCCACCTCGCCGTGATTGCTGGATTTCCTTACCATATTTTGCACATTTGATGCATACACAGAGTTCTGCACCTTCAACCTGGACTGTCTTTGACGGTCCGTGGATAGGAGCGCCGCATAATTCACATTGCATAGTTCTCGCAAAGAACTTTATATCCATTTTACCCTATATAATTAATCGAGGAGACCTATGGGAGATATTGCTCGGCAAGCACCAGACAAGGATACCGGTGAAGATCTTTACCAGTACCTTCTTGAACGGATAACCAACCTCGAAAACCGAAATCTGGAGCTGCGGGAGCAGTTCCGGCAGATGGAGTCCGAAAAACGCTATATCGAAACCCAGAAGATCCGGTACGAGCGGGAGCTCCGGAAGCTCAAGAGCGAGATCGAGCAGCTGCGGAGCCCTCCCCTCGTCATCGGAACGGTCACCGATGTCGTAGACAACAACAGGGTCATTGTACGAAGCAGCGCTGGCCCGCGATTCCTCGTCCGCACATCGCAGCTCATCGATCCCGATCTCCTCAAGCCGGGTGTGCGGTGTACCTTAAACCAGCAGTCCCTCGCCATCGTCGACGTCCTCCCCACGAGCTACGACTCGCAGGTCTACGGCATGGAACTCGTAGAGTCCCCTGACGAGCGTTACGAGAGTATCGGCGGCCTGGAACCGCAAATTGTAGAGATCCAGGAAGCAGTCGAGCTCCCGCTCACAAAACCCCATCTCTTCGAGCAGATCGGCATCGCACCGCCGAAGGGCGTCCTCCTCTACGGCCCTCCCGGAACCGGGAAGACACTGCTCGCGCGGGCGGTCGCGCATCAGACAAACGCGCACTTCCTCCGTGTCGTCGGTTCGGAGCTCGTCCAGAAGTACATCGGCGAAGGGGCGCGGCTCGTGCGCGAGCTCTTCGAACTCGCCAAGCAGAAAGCGCCGTCGATCATCTTCATCGACGAGATCGATGCGATCGGTGCGCACCGGAACGACTCGACGACCTCAGGAGACCGCGAGGTGCAGCGGACGCTCATGCAGCTCCTCGCCGAGATGGACGGGTTCGAGAACCGCGGCGACGTCAAGATCATCGGCGCCACGAACCGGATCGATATCCTGGATCGCGCCCTCCTCCGGCCGGGCCGGTTCGACCGGATCATCGAGATTCCACTCCCCGACTTCCACGGACGGCTGTCGATCATGCATATCCACACGAAGGGCATGAACCTCGGCGAGAACGTCGACCTTGCGGAGGTCGCCCGTCTCACCGAAGGAAAGAACGGTGCCGACCTCCGGGCGGTCTGCATGGAGGCGGGTATGTTCGCGATCCGGAGCGAGCATGAAACCGTCACGCAGGACGACTTCATGAAGGCGATCGACAAGCTCTCCCTGGACTTCGACAAGCATCACATCAACACCTCGTACGGTGCGATGTTTGCCTGAAGAACTCCTTTTTCTCTCCCCCATATCTTTCTCCCGCAGCGAAAGTCCGCGAGCCTGTGCAGTCGATAGTCTCCGGCAAAGACGATACCTCCTGACCGCATTCGCCGGCTGAAAACGCCCGCAGAGGCCAGAGCGGCCCGCGTAACGATTATATCCGGATGCATAACATTGATACCGGAGAATAGAGGTTTATTCGGCTGATGCCCCCTCGCGGGCAATTCCGGGACGGCCCCGCCCGGAAGAGGATACGGCTCTCAAAGCCCGGCGTGCTCGCTCTCCGAGCACCAGACCTCGAGGACGTCGTCCATGCCCTCGAAAGCCTCGCCGTAACTCTCCCGGTCTCTGCCGGGATCCATCTTCACCGACTGAACGAGCCGGCCGTCCAGGATACCGTAGAGCAGGCGGTATTCCCAGGGAGCGGCAAGTTTCGTATCCCGCTCGTAGACCTGTTTTGCGAGCTCGAACGAGCAATACGTCTCGTCCGTTAACCGGAAGAGCACCACCTCGACGTAGCGCCTGATATACCAGCGGATCTCCGAGATGATAGAGAGGCTGCTTGCGAGGGACGCCGTCCTGATCAGCACCCCGAACTCGAGGCGCGAGGGGTGATAGAACCGGAGCACCCCCCGGCTGGTCTCGGATTTCAAAAGGGTGGAGTAGAGGTCGACCCCATCGGCCTGAACCAGCAGCACGTCCATATCAGATGTACATCCGGGTATCCTGGGCCTGGGCCTTGTGCTCCTCGCGTTTTACTTTCTTGATCGCAGCGGTGAAATCATCCTGCTCCACCGCTTCCGCGTCGCGGCGGACCGCTATCATACCGGCTTCGCGGGCGACTGCCTGCAGTTCCGCACCGGTGGTCTTCTCGGTCTGGCTGACGATCGCTTCGAGGTCTACATCCTTCATCGTCATCTTCGCCGTGTGGATCTTCAGGATCTCGCGCCGGGAGTCCGCATCGGGAAGAGGCACCTGTATGATCCGGTCGAACCGGCCCGGCCGGAGGAGGGCGGGGTCGAGCATATCGATCCGGTTGGTTGCAGCCATGATCCGCACGTTTCCACGGTTGCCGAACCCGTCCATCTCGGCAAGGAGCTGCATGAGCGTCCGCTGCACCTCTGCGCTTCCACTCGTTCCATCGTGCATCCGCATGCTACCGATCGCATCGATCTCGTCGATGAAGACGATCGATGGTGCACGCTCCCGTGCAAGGATGAAGAGCTCGCGCACGAGCTGTGCTCCTTCACCGATGTACTTATGCACGAGCTCGCTCCCGGACATCCTGATGAACCGGGCATTCGAGTTGTGGGCGACCGCCTTTGCGATCAGGGTCTTCCCGGTTCCGGGCGGGCCGTAGAGGAGGATGCCCTTCGGAGGCTCGACGCCGATCCGCTCGTAGATCTCGGGTTTGGTCAGCGGGTACTCGACCGCCTCGCGAACCTCTTCTATCTCTTCCTTGAGGCCGCCGACCTGCTCGAACGTGACGTCCGGCTGCTCTTCGAGTTCCATGACGCGGATCCGGGAGTCGAAGACGTTCCCGATGATCTTGACGATGGAGAGCGTGTTATTGACGGCAACCTTCGTGCCCGGTTTGAGGGTGCGGTGCAGTTTTTCGTTCACCGACGTGACGTATTCCTGATTGTTGCCCTGCTGCCGGAGATATACTTCACCTTTGTCCAGTACATCGACCACAACGGCAACAAACAGCGGCACACGTTTCAACTGGCCGTTCTCTTTCCGGAGCTGGACGAGTTCCTTCTCGGCCAGCTCGTTCTTGAGTTTGAAATCCAGGAGCTGCGCCTTCAGATCCTGAATCTGGAGTGCGAGCATGTCGTGCTCACTGCCAGGGTTGTTGCCAATGGTTTCGTCCATGGTACTCATATAGTTGTTTCTCCAACCACTTATTACTGTGGTCGCATGATTCTGAAGGGAAGAGCTATTTCAAAAGGGTCGGGCAGGGGAGAGCTCCTCGTCAGCCCTGCGCCGATCTCATTTCTCTCCGGTGTTGATCCGGAAACGGGCATCGTCATCGAGAAAGGCCATCCGCTCGAGGGCGAGAGTGTTGCCGGTCGTGTCCTTGCATTCCCGTACGGGAAGGGATCGACGGTCGGTTCGTACGTCATCTATGCGCTGGCGCAGAACGGCCGGGCTCCTGCTGCTATCATCAATACAGAGGCTGAAGCGATCATCGCCGTCGGGGCAATCATCGCCGGGATTCCCATGATCGACAGCCTCCCCGCGGATCTCTCCGATCTTCCGGGCGGCAGCATCGTGACGGTCGACGGAGACACCGGCGAGCTCGCCTGCGACGATGCCACGTGAGAAGTATCGGGCGAAAGGCTGATACCATCACGGGTGTCACCGAAGGACCACGATGAATACGTACCGGCCGAAGACTGCCGAGACCTACTACGACGTCCTCGGCATCAGCCGTGAAGCGAACGCGGATGAAATCAAAGCCGCATACCGGAGCCTCGCCAAACAGTATCACCCCGATATCAGCACCGCCCCGGGCGCCCAGGAGAGATTCCTGAAGGTTCAGGAGGCATATGACACCCTCTCCGATCCCGAGAAGCGAGCCGAGTATGACAGGCTCCTTGCGGCCGGTACTGCCTATTCCCCATACCGCACTCCGGGCGGGGGTGCGTCCGCCGCATACCGGCAGGCGAAATCCCGGACTTATTACTATCACTACTCTCCGAACGAAGGCTTTTCATCATCAGAAAGACCCGGAGAGGCCACTCCCATAAGCCGATCCTCTCTCGCGCTGATCCTGCTCAGCGGCATCCTGATGATCGTCGTGCTCGTGTTCCGGGTGCTGCTCGGAATCCTCTTTGCCGGAAATAGGAAAAACGAGCGGTGACGTTACGGCATCCGCTTCATCGGACTGACGTTCGAGCCCTCCATGTTGCCGCCCGCAAAGGCGTACCGCTCCCGGATTGTGGGCGGCAGCTCCCGCTCGCTGATGAGCGCAAAGCCGAAGGATGCGTAGAACGAGACGAGATCGTTTGTCGAATGCATGTACAATACGTCGTTCCCACAGGCGGAGACGAGCGCTTCAACGGCCTTCTTCGCGTATCCCCGTCCCCTGAACTCTTCGGGAGTGAAGACACCGTCGACCTCCCTCCCGTCCGGATGCCGCCGGCACCGGGCGAGGCTGACGAGGTTGCCGTCAAGGAAAACGCCGAAGATCCGGTCGGTCTCCTTATTCGCCTTCTGTTGGTGATACCCCTTCCAGATCGCCTCTGCCTTCGGAAACTCCTCCGGTGCAAGTTCACGGGCTTCCACAGCGAGTGACAGAACGGGGTATTTTACAAGAACCGGACGACGGGCTCGTTTTGCCACGTCGGCTACCGTAGTTCCGAGAGGAATATCTCTGAAGTAGTCCTGCTCGCCGTACCGGGAGATGAGGATCAGAGAGGCATCCTCTTCCTCGGCGAGATCGGTGATCTCCTGGCTCGGGTTTCCGAACCGCACGATCGTCCTGACGGAGAGTCCTTCGCGCGCAAGTTCCGCCGCAAGCCCGGAGAGCTTTCTCTCCGCCTCCTCGATCCCCGCGACCAGTTCCTCTTTTGTCTCTGCGCTCCTGATGACATGAACAAGGATAAGTTCCGGGATATCCTCTATTCGTCCGACAAAATCGATCACCATCCGGGAAGGCCTCGAGAAATCGACCGGACAGAGCACCCGTGAGAAGATATTCGTCCGGCACGCCTCCGGAGCCGCGTCCCGGTAGCGGGTGATCAGGATATCGACGGTGCTTCGGCGAAGGACGTCGGATGAGACGCTCCCAAGGAAGTATCCCTGGATGATCCCCTTACCCCGTGCACCGATAACAATCAGCGGAATCTGTTCGCCGGCAGCACGTGAGACAACTGCTCCGGCGATGTCACCGTCCCGGACGATATCGAGGATAACTATCGGCTCAAGGCCGAGCTCCTCCACCCGTTCGCTCTGTATCGCCAGTCGGCGCTCTGCATGCTCCGCAGGCGTCTCGAACGTCTGACCGGAGAGCCATGTCCGCATCGACGCACTCTCCGCATCAAGGGCATGGAGCAGCATCACTTCCCTGACTCCGGGGATCTGTCCAAGGCACTCTACAGTTCTCATCGAGTACTCGGAGAAATCGGTCGGTACCAATACCCTCTCAAACATGATGATCTCCGCACCGGATATCTGTTCATAGGGCGGTTGCTCATTAAAATATACCCATTTCGACCGCCCCGAAGGACGCCCATCCGCGACCGGGGGCAGACCAGCCCACCGCTTCAGCTTCCGCCCTAAAATGCCTTAGATCGACCCTTAAGCGCATTATAACCGGCAACTTCACTGGAGAGCAATAACTACTTAATGCTCAATAACGATAGTATAAAGAATACGTTGATGTGTATATCCGGTTTTTTTTGCGGACGGGCGGGTGATTCCGCCAGATAAACAGAGCGTGACAGATGGTTTTTTTTGGAAATAGGCCTGGAGCAACGATAACGGTATCAGTGCTGCTGGTGGATGACGACCCTTCCCTGCTCGAAGCTACCCGCATCTTCCTTGAGAGGAAAGAAGGTTTCTCCGTCAGATGCGCACTCTCGGCACGAGAAGCGCTCGAGGCTGCCAGGAAGACCCGCTTCGACGTCATCGTCTCCGGTTACGATATGCCGGAGCAAACCGGAATAGAACTGCTTCAGGAACTTCGGACGCGAGGGGACGAGACCCCGTTCATCGTATTCACCGGCAAGGGCAGAGAGCACGTCGCAATCGAAGCCCTCAACAGCGGAGCAGACTTTTATCTTCAGAAGGACGCCGACGTTCCGGCCGTCTTCGCCGAACTCGAGCAGATGCTCCAGAAGGCGGCCCAGCGCGGCTGGACCGAGGCTGCCCTCAAAGCGAGCGAGGAGCGCTACCGTGCCGTCGTCGAGAGCCAGACGGAACTTATCAGCCGGTTCAGCCCCGACTGGATCATCCTCTTCGTTAACGAGGCCTACTGCAGATACTTCGGAAAACAAGGTACTGAGATTATCGGGCACCGGTTCAGGCCGGCGATCCCGAGGGAAGAGCAGGCGCTTGTCCGGGATCACTTCGCCTCGCTCACCCCCGACAATCCCGTCGCCTCCCTCGAACACCGTATAATCATGCCGGATGGAGAGATCCGCTGGCAGCAGTGGAGTGATCGGGCAATCTTCGACTCTCACGACCGGCTTCTCGAGTACCAATCGGTCGGCCGCGACGTGACGGAACGAAAAATCGCAGAGGAGGCACTTCGGCAGTCCGAGGCGCGCCTCTCAAAGATCATCAACCATCTGCCGGAACCGACATTTGCTATCGACAAAAACGCACGGGTCATCGCCTGGAACAGGGCACTTGAGGACCTGACCGGCGTAGCTGCCGGCGAGATGGTCGGTGCAGGCGGGTACGGGTATGCAGTTCCCTTTTATGGGGAGAAGCAGCCGGCACTGGCCGATTATATCCTCAGGCCCGATGCGGCGGCCCTGCAGCGGTACACGTTGATCACGGAGAAAGAGGACGAACTGGCTGCGGAAGTGACATTCCCGCTCCCGCAGTGGAACGGACGTATCTTCTGGATCAAAGCGACACCTCTCTACGACAACAACGGCTCGGTCGTCGGTGCTATCCAGTCAGTCCGCGATGTTACCGAGATGAAGCGGGCAGAGGCCGAGAGAGACCGGTTACTTGACGAGATTGAAAGGCGAAAACGCCTCCTCGATACGATCTTCGACGTGACGCCCGTCCAGTTTTACGTTTACGACAGGGATCTGCGGTACCTCTACGTCTGCTCGAAAGGCGCTGAAGAGCGGAACGTAAAACCGGAAGAGATGATCAGAAAGACCTGGCGTGATCTCGGCATGCCGATAGGGATCATGGAACCGATCGAACGGCAGCTCCGGATTGTACTCTCGACCGGCTCTCACCTGCAGGGAGAGTATACCTATCCGACCGCGAGCGGCGACAAGGAGTACCTGTACGAGCTGACACCGATCTACGGCAGCGACGGGGGGGTCGAAGCGGTGGTCTCGACGGTGATCGATATCACCGAGAGAAAGAAGGCAGAAGAGGCGGTCATGCAGACCAACCGGAAGTTAAACCTCCTCAACAGCGTCACGCGGCACGACGTCCACAATCAGCTCACCATCCTGATCGGTTACCTGCACCTCTCATGCGAGCATACCGACGATCCGCTTCTGCAGGAGTTCATCGGCAAGATGCAGGGGGCGGCAAAGACAATTCACCGCCAGATTGCCTTCACCACCGATTATCAGGATATCGGTGTCCAGTTCCCTGCCTGGCAGAACCTCCCCGACGCCGTCGCCCGTGCAACGGCCTCGCTTGATACGGGAGCGGTCACGATATTCGTAAACGTACGCGGCATCGAGATCTTTGCCGATCCGCTCCTTGAGAAAGTATTCTACAACCTTCTCGACAACGCCACCAGGCACGGCGGCCCTATCACCCGGATCCGCATATACGACAGGATAACCGATTCCGGGCTGAAGATCATATGCGAGGACGACGGAAGCGGGGTGCCTGCGCATAAGAAAGAACAGATCTTCAAGCGGGGTTTTGGGAATAATACCGGGTACGGCTTATTTCTGGCGCGGGAAATCCTCTCCATCACTCATCTTTCGATCGAAGAGACCGGCACGCCCGGGATCGGTGCACGCTTCGAGATCTCTGTCCCGAATGGTTCGTATCGCTCAACCAGCTCGGGCGACGCCTGCATACCGGCACGTCTGCCGGAGCACGACCCCGCCGGGTCTCACTGATACCCACCCTCCCCGACAGCGCTCTTCTGCCGTGCCGGAACAGGACAGGGCCAAGGGTTATGGTATGCGAGTGCATGTATGCCGTGATCCCACGCGAAGGTGACACGATGGAGAAAGTGAAACGGTATCGGTGCAGGATATGCAACTACATCTACTCCCCCGTCCGGGGCGAGCCGCACCGGGGTGTACCCGCCGGCACGGCGTTCGAAGATCTGCCTGACGATTACATCTGCCCGGTCTGCGGGGCGACGGGTAAAGGCCCCGTCGGAAAATGGGGTTTTGTTCCCTGGGAACCGACGAAGTACATCTGTAAGATCTGCGGGTATATCTACGATCAGAAACGAGGTGAGCCCCGCCGGGGCTTTCCGGAAGGCACGGCGTTTGAAGATCTTCCGGAGGATTACACCTGCCCGATCTGCGGTATGGATCCGAGAATATCCGAGTTCTACGGGCCGGTCGGCAAGGCGCAGTTCGACCCGATCCTCGACGTATAAGAGAGGGGTGCGGGTGCCGTCACCCCCGACCCTTTGCTTGCCGGGGCATACTTTTCTTTGCGCCTTTTACAGGACAGCACAGAACCCGGGCTCTCCATCTTCCGGATACCCGTCAAGTGTTACAGCAGGGTTTTTGCAGATCTTCCAGCGGAAAGTACGGTCGGACAGGGAGCTTCATCGCATTGTCGGACAAAGAGAGAGAACTCATTAAGGAGCAGGTGTACCCAAATATAAGCAATCGCTCAGGGGTATGCGAGGCATATGGATATATTCGGCAATATTCTGGGGCAGGGAAAGAATCCAAATCCATGGATCAATAAAGGGAACACTCAGGCGGAAGCGGGCAACTATCTCGAAGCAGCCAAGAGTTATGAGAAAGCCTTAAAGATCGATTCTGAAAACGCACCCGTCTGGTACTCGCTCGGAACGGTGCTCTCCTGCCTCGGGAGGTACGAAGAAGCGGCCGAGTGCCTCAGGAGAGCCGCAGAGAAGAACCCGGAGGATCTCGGGACGCTGCGCACGCTCGGCCACGTCCTCGCGAGGCTCGGCATCTACCAGGAGGCCGCAGACTGTTTCGGCACCGTCGCCCTGCGCGAACCCGCCGACACCGCGGCATGGTATGAGCGCGGGGAGATGCTTGAACGGCTCGCCCGGTACCGGGAAGCAAGAGAGGCTTTTGAACGGGTGCTCGACAGCCACCCCGAGAACACTGTCGCACGCCGTCGGCTTGCCCTGCTGCTCGACCGGCTCGGGGAGTACGGTTCTGCGGCGGAGGAGTACGACCGGCTCGTGAAAGCCGATCCGGACGATATCGATGCGCTCGCGAGACAGGGCGCCGCGCTCGAGCGGTCGGGCGATCATACCGGCGCGGTTGCCTGCTTTGACCGCGTGCTTGAGAAAAAACCGGAGGATACGGATACCCTGTACCTGAAGGCCCGTGCATACGAAGGTGCCGGCCGATTCCGCGAGGCTGCCGGCTGTTACGGTGCGATCACGACTCTCCGCCCCGAAGACGTGCCCGCCTGGTACCAGCGGGGGATCAACCTTACGAGGGATGGCGACTACCGCGAGGCGGCCGCCTGCTTCGACAAGGTCGCCCTGCACGACCCCGACCAGGTCCTGGTTCGCTATACGATGGGGCTTGTCTATGACACCCTCGGCCAGTACGACCGCGCTGTCAAGGCATTCGATCAGGTTCTGAAACACGACCAGACGAAATTCCACGTATGGTACAACCGCGGCATCTCGCTCTTCAGGCTCGGCCACTACGCCGAGGCGGTGCGGTCGTTCGACCGGGTGATGGAGAAGAAACGGGACGGCGGGGTAAGATGGAGCGGAACCGGCAGCGACCTGAGCCTCTTTGACCGCGATGAGGCCGTCGCGTCACAGAAGAGACCCGCGAGCTACGATGCACGGGACCGGGTCATGCTGTACCATCGCGGCGTGGCACTCCTGCATCTCGGCCGCTACGAGGAGGCAGAGGAGAGTTTTGCCCGCCTGCTTGAGATCGAACCCGAAAACATCCGTGTACTGGTGAACAGCGGTGTTGCACACCTCCACCTCGGGCGCTACGAGGCGGCGGATGAGTGTTTCAGGGCCGCCCTTGCAGGCGAGCCGCATAACGCCGTTGCCATGGCGATGCGGGCGGATGCGCTCATGAACCTCGGCAGATACGAGGAGGCTCTCGAGTGCCTCGATCATGTCCTGAAAGAGGACGGCGAGAGCGTGATGGCGCTTCAGGAGCGCGGAACGGCACTGATGCACCGTTCCAGATACCACGAGGCCGTCGAGACCTTCAATGCGCTTCTCCGCATCAATCCGGGCGACGGTGCAGTGCTGAAGAGCAAAGGAAAGGCTCTCCTCCAGCTCGGACGGTATCCGGATGCACTCCTCTGCTTCGAGCAGGTTCTGGAAAAGAGTCCCGACGATCTCGGAAGTCTCCTCGAGATGGGAACGGCGCTCGAGAGGCTCGGCAGATATGAGGATGCTCTCTCCTGCATCGACCGGGTGCTGCAGGTAGATACCGACGATACCGGGACGCTCCTCCGGAAAGCAAGAATCTGCGAAGAGCAGGGACGGCTTTCGGGTGCGTGCGACTGCTACCGACGCCTCTCCGAAGAGTCCCCGTCGGATTCGGGGTACCTGCTGAACCTGGGGATGGTACTTGCAACGCTCGGGCGATTTACCGAAGCATCGGACTGCTTTACGCAGGTCACAAAAGCCGAACCGGACAACCTCTTCGCCCTGCTCCACCGCGGATTCGTGCTGCTGCACCTCGGGGAGTACGCAGAAGCGGCAGAATCGTTCGAGCGGATTGTGCAGGAGAACCCGGGCGACGCCGGTGCAACCTTCGCCCTCGCGACGGCGCTTCACCGGCTCGGCATGGATCAACGCGCCATCGAGTGCTGCGACCGGGTGCTCGCCGCCGATCCGGCGAACGCAGCAGCGTTGAAGATACGTGCCGGCTCGCTCGAACAGCTCGGGAGGCACGAGGAGGCGGCAGCCGGATTCGAGCAGTACCTTGCCGCGACACCGGGCGACCTGCGTGCCCGGATGGCGTACGGCATGGCGCTCGAGAAGGCCGGGAAATACAGCGACGCCATCAAGAGTTACGCACAGGTGCTCCAGGAAGACGATACGAACAATGAAGCCTGGCATATGCTGGCGAACGCGCTCGTCCACATGGGACGCTACGAGGATGCACTCGAGTGTTCGGACAGCATTCTCGAGATCAACGCCGAAGACCGGTCTGCATGGCAGCAGCGGGGCGAGATATACTCCTGGCTCGGCAGGTACGGTGACGCGGAGCAGTGCTACGAGAAGGTGCTCGCCGCCGATCCCGGGGACCTGGCCTCGCGCCGCGGCCTTGCCGATGCGCTCGAAAAAGCGGGGAAGTACAGAGAGGCGCTGGCCGAGTATACGGCAATCCTCGACCAGGAACCGACGAATATCGATATGCTCTACGCTAAGAGCACGGCACTCATCCGCCTCGGTCAGTATGCCGACGCAATAAAGCCGGTCGACAAGATCGTCGTGCTCCAGCCCGAGAGTGCGGCGGCGCTCTTCATGCGGGGGACGGTCCTTGAGAAGATAGGCAGGTTCGACGATGCCCTGAAGAGTTACGAGACCGCGCTCCAGGTCGATCCGGGGAACGCCGTTATCTGGAACGCAAAAGGTATGCTCCTCGATACCTTCGGGAGGTACGCCGATGCAGTGGCGGCATTCGACCGTGCGGCGGCTCTCTGCAGCGACGACGTCAGCATTCTCTTCAATAAAGCGATCGCCCTTGCGCACCTCGGCGAGAACGACGCCGCACTCGGCTGTCTCGACCGGGTGATCGCGGCAAATCCGAATCATGCACAGGCGCTGTACCGCAAAGGCAGGGTCCTCGATCGTCTCGGCAAGTATCGCGAGGCGGCGGACTGTTTCAGTCGTGCCGTCGAGATGAATGGTTATCAGTAGTGGGGTGTTTGGAATGCAGTGGAAGAATCCGGTGACGGCAGCGTTTCTGGTCTGCTGTATGGTTGTGCTCGCAATGGTAAGCGGATGCATGGGGAGCAGCGGGGCGGCGACCGCCAAGAACGGCGATACCGTCAGAGTGGAGTATACCGGGACGTTGGCGAACGGCACCGTCTTCGACAGTTCTGAAGGAAGAACGCCTCTCGAGTTTACTATAGGGACGGGAGCGGTGATTCCGGGTTTTGATGCGGCCGTAACCGGGATGCAGGTCGGGGAGTCGAAGACGGTCACCATACCCGCAGATCAGGCGTACGGCGAATACCGTGAAGACCTGATCCTTAATCTCGACCGGAGCAGGTACCAGAGCTCGACCGCTCCCACGGTCGGGCAGCAGCTGCAGATCAGCACCGCGGACGGCAGGCTGATCAGTGCACGGGTGATCGACGTCAACGAGACGACGATCACCGCCGACGTCAACCATCCGCTTGCCGGGGAAGACCTGACGTTTGCGATCACGTTAGTCGAGATCGCCTGATCCCCTTTCGGGCACTTTTTTTCAGAAGGGTAACGCTGCATATCACCAGCTCAACGCTCTGTCAAGCGGAGATGGCGAATACAGGAGACCGGAGTACGCTGGTGCGCTTACCCGGCTTCGGGGAGAGCCGCTGAAGAGAGCAGCACCGGTGTACGACCCGCAGGGCATTCTATGGAAAGTCATGGCCTTCAGGCCTGAAACTCGACTCTTCCCCACTTCTTATCGATCCGGCCGAGGAGCAGATACGCTGCAATACCGAGCAGAGCAGACAGGCCAAGCTCGGCCAGCAGCATATCGGGAGAGAACGAGAGGACGATAAGCACGATGAGCGCGGGCGCCACGGCCAGCGCGTAGACGGTCATCACTCTGTAGTCGAACATCAGGCTGTTCGTAAAGATACCGGTCATGTACGCCGTCAGCACTCCCGTGTACCCCGAAACCATGAACATGGTGAAGAGGCTGACAGGAAGCAGCGCGAGTTCGCCCCTGGAAAGAGCGATCAAACAGAGGTAGATTACCGATATGACGGTGTTGAGGACGACAAACAGGATGAGCTTCGCCTTGATCACGTCGGTCATGGTGACGGGCAGTATCCGGTAGTTTGCGTTGTTGTCGATGTTGTTCAGCCATCCGTAGACCAGAGACGCGAAGAACCCGATGATGACGGCGTAGAAGACCGTGGTAAACGGCAGGCCGATCACTTCGCCGTCGCTCACGAGGATCATCACGTTCGAGAGCATCCAGAGCAGGCCGGAGAGAAACAAGAGGGGGAAGACGAAGGAGAAGAGCACCGATCCGAGCCCTCCGCTCCGCACAAGATCGATCCACTCTTTGGCCGCCAGCGCGGAGTAGCGCCCGGCCGGCCGGAATCTGTCCCGGACACCGCCAAAGTTGCTTTTGTATCGCTTCTCAACAGGGTGCGGCGTCTCCCGGATGAAGTAGAGCGAGAATGCGGAGAGAACGACAAAGACGGCCAGCGACAGCACAATATCGGACACCGACCCGCCGACGTATGCCCCGACGGTCGGGACGAACCTGCCGATACCTGAGAGTGCGCTCGCCTGCCCGAGAGACGCCGCGTATACCAACCCGGTTATGGCGAATACCATCACGGCAAACAGCACTTTGCTTCGCACGACGACCGTGGAGAGAGCGAAGCTCCCTGAAACGCCGAGCAGGAACGAGAGGATGAACGTCAGCGCCGCCAGGGGGAGATCGACGGAGAGGCCGGTGACGAACGTGGAGGTGTACAGGCCGAAGAGTACGGGCAGCACGTTCATGCAGACGTAGTAGAGAATATCCTTGAAGTAAAAATACGCGAAGACTTTTTTGTTGGATATCGGCAGGGTGCCCGGAATGGTAAGGAGCAGTCTCACGCCCGGCATGCGGCGTTCCAGTATCGTCTCCTGAAAAAGAGCCATGCCGCCGACCAGCATGCCGGAACCGAGGACGCAGACCTGTCCCAGCGTGACGAGCTCGTACGAGGAGAGCGACATGCGCATCGGCATGAGCATCAGTCCCATGAGTCCCGCCAGAACCAGTATAAAGACCGGGTACATGAGGAACGAGCTCCTGAACATGGACGACTGAGCCCGGTATTCCTCTTTGAGCAGCAGCCAGAAGAGGTTCGCGCTCATGGGCATACCCCTCTCATGCGCACTCCTCCTGTACCAGCCTCATGAAGACGTCCTCCAGGCTCTCCCGGGATTTCTTGAGCTCCGAGAGCTTCCCGCATGCTATCAGCCTGCCGTCGTACAGGATACCGGCGCGGTCGCAGAGCTTCTCGGCGATCTCGAGGATGTGGGTAGAGAGGAACACCGTCCCACCTTCTTTTACGTAAGACCGCAGGTAGTCCTTCATGGCGTGCTGCACGATCGGGTCGAGGTCGAGGAACGGCTCGTCGAGGAAGAGCAGCTTCGGCTCGTGTACCAGTGCAGCCGATACGATCACCTTCTTCTTCGTACCTTTGCTGAGATCCTTGCAGAGCACATCCTGTTTCTGTCCGAGATCGAAGAACTCGATCCAGTGATCGATCCGGGACGCATGATCGCTCACATTCCGAATGCTGCAGACCAGGTCCAGGTATTCCCTGACGGTCAGGAAACTCGGTGGATACTCCGACTCCGGCACGATGCCTACCGCCTTTTTAACGCCGATGGGATCCTTCGCAACATCGATGCCCATCACGTTCGCGGTTCCCGAGGTGGGTTCGAGAGATCCTGTCAGTACGCCGATCGTCGTCGACTTGCCCGCGCCGTTCGGCCCGAGGAGGCAGAACGATTCGCCTTCGGCAACCTCAATGCAAAGATCGGAGAGCGCCTCGAGTTTTCCATACTGCTTTGTCAGGTTCTGTGTAACGATCGCCGGCATGAAAGAGATCATGCCCTGTTTTACCTTTAAATGGTAAATAATTAGCCATATGCCCTTACTGTCGAGAGAAAAACAGACATGAGGCATTCCGCAGATCTCTGATCGCGTAATACTCTTCATATTCCTTCCGGAGCAGCCGCACGATCTCTGCAACGCCACGGTTATACTGGCGGCAATTACCGTCGCCCCCTCCGGGATGCGGGGTTACGCTCCACCCTCCTCCGATCCGCTCCGCTCTGCAACAGATTTCACGAGCACCTTATCGACCCGGTATCCGTCCATATCCATCACCTCGAAGCGGAGATCGTGCCACTCGAACGCATCGCCCGTGACCGGGGTCCGTTCAAGGTAGGTCATCACAAACCCGCCGATGGTCTGGTAATACCCGCGCTCCTCCCCGGGAAGCAGTCCGATATCAAAGATATCACGGAACTCCTCGACCGGGAGCATGCCGTCGAGGAGCCACGACCCGTCGGGGCGCTGCACGGCCGCGAGTTCGACCGGCTGCTCCGCAGAGGGGATCTCGCCGACGATCGCCTCCAGAATATCGTGGAGCGTGATCAGCCCCTGAAAACTCCCGTACTCGTCGGTGACAAGGGCGATCTGGGTTCCCAATATTTTAAACTGCTCGAGCACCCGTAATGCCGGGATGCTCTCCGGCACGAAGAGCGGCTCCTCGAGCGTCTGCTTCAGGCCGGGCATCTCTCCCCGTGCCGTGCGTGCCCAGAGATCCCTGACCGAGACGATTCCGATGACGGTATCGAGGTTCTCCCGATATACGGGGAAGTTTGAGTGCCCGCTCTCGATCATCTTCGTCCAGTTCTCCTCCTCCGGATCGTCGATATCAAGGCCGACAACCTCCGGCCGGGGCGTGATGAGCGAACTGACCCTTCTGTCGGCCAGACGGAAGACCCGGTCGACCATATCCTGTTCGGCCTCTTCAAAGACCCCTGCCCGGGTGCCCTGCTCGATCAAAATCCGCACATCCTCCTCGGTCACCTCAGGGCCTGCCGGTTTCCTGGCGCCGAACAGCAGCAGCACCGCCTCAGTCGAGAGACTGAGCAGGCGGACGACAGGTGATGCGACGATCGAGAGGAGGCGCATCGGGCGGGCGACGAGCGAGGCGATCTGCTCGGCGTTGGCGAGTGCCAGGCGTTTCGGGACGAGCTCTCCTATAACCAGCGTCAGATACGTGATGACGAGCACGACGATACCGATGCCGAGCGTCCCGCTGTACGGCGCGGTGATCGGATACCCTTCGAAGAACGACGCGAGCAACCCGGCAAGGGTCGCACCACCGAAGGCGCCTGCGAGAATGCCGATGACCGTGATGCCGATCTGGACGGTGGAGAGAAACGATGTCGGCTCTTCTGCGAGCTCGAGCGCAATTCGGGCATTCGTATCCCCTGCCGCCGCCTGCTGCTGCAACCGGATCTTCCGCGCCGAGACGATGGCGAATTCGCTCATCGAGAAGATGCCATTTGCAAGGATCAACAACAGGATAATGATGATATCGGTGGTGGCAGGCATAGTGTAAGGGACAGTTGCTCTTGCGGGTATTAAGTGTTTATTCAGGCATTCCTCAACCCCCGGCCCGGCGGCTGGATATCCTTCCTCCCGTTTTTGCCGTCGCTCCGGTTCTGCCGGGTGGGTAGACTGAGTACGAAACCCGGATACCCGCGAATGTGCATCGTGCCGCGCCATTCCCAAAGGTATTATAACAATTCCCGGCATGAGGTCTGTGAGGTGGAGATTGGATGGTGGATATCGGAGAACCGGCACCGGACTTTGTACTCACCGATCAGAACGGCGATCGGTTCACTCTCTCGGATTATCAGGGCAGGCGGATCGTTCTTTCATTCCACCCGCTTGCGTGGACGAGCACCTGCACGGGGCAGATGAAAGCACTCGAGGAGCACTGGCAGGAGTTTGACTCCCTTAATACGATCGCCGTCGGAATCAGCGTCGACTCGGTACCCTGCAAGAAGGCGTGGGCACGGGACATAGGGCTTGAGATGACAACCCTGCTTGCCGATTTCTGGCCGCACGGCGCCGTAGCCCAGGAGTATGCTACCTTCGATGCCGAGAGGGGCGTCGCGTACCGTGCAACCATCATCGTCGATGAGTTCCAGCGGATTATGTTTACAAAGCGTTACGCACCGGCGGAGACCCCCGACATAACAGAGGTGATAGCGGCGCTGCGCGAGCAGGAACTTGAACGCATCGAGGACATTCAGGTTCCGAAGATCTGACCCAGCATCGGAGGATGATGAGAGCAGCCTCCCTCGACCTCCCGATGCCCTTATCGCGTCACCGGCCGAGGGTGTATCATGGATACGCGGGAATCACCGAAAACATACTTCTCGGAGGTGCAGCATTTTCGCCAGCCGCTGCTCTGGCTCTTTCTCCTTGCCGTTGCGGTGCTTTCCCTGTATGCCGTCGTATCCCAGATTGTCTTCGGAATACCGTTCGGAACCCGGCCCGCATCGGACGTCCTCCTCGTCGCCATCTGGCTGATCTTCGGTCTCGGGTTCCCCCTCTTCTTCGCCCTCCTCACCCTCACCGTGGAGGTGCGTGCCGACGGCCTCTGGTACCGGTTCTTTCCGCTGCACCTCTCCTTCCACCGGATAGCCTGGGATGAAGTGGCGGAATGTGAGGTGCGTACCTACCGGCCGCTCCTCGAATTCGGCGGCTGGGGTATCCGCTACGGCGGGAGAGATAGAAAGGCATACAACGTCAGCGGAGACCGGGGTGTCGAGTTCCGGCTGAAGAACGGAAAGAGCGTGCTCTTCGGCTCGGCACGACCGGAGGAGTTCGCGGCGGCAGTGCGGACGAGGCTGCAGAAGCGGCACTGACAGCGTCACCCGGGCAGGCGGGCGAAACCCTTATGCCTTTCCTATGAGTTTCAGGAGCTGTGCCTCTGACGCGATCGGGTCTGCTCTTCGCAGCGGTCATTCTTGCCCTGTATGCCGGTATCACCGCAGCTGTGCTGACGTCGCCCTATGGAGATCCGCTCAATGTCATGGTACGGCTCCTTGCCCTCTGGGGCTTCATCGCTCTCTCCATCGCGACGATTCTGACCCCGTTTCTCCGGGATATCCGGCGGGTGTTCGGCAGGCCGTTTCTTGCGGTCCACCATACCTTTGCCGCCGTCGGCATCCTCCTCCCGACGCTCCACCCGGTGGCCGCTGCCATCAACGCGGCAGACCTGGCCGTCTTCATCCCGGTCTTCAGCCCCTGGACTACCTTCTGGGTGCTCGCGGGGAGGCCCGCGCTCTATATCCTCTACATCGCCCTCGCAGGCGTGCTGCTCCGAACGTATATCCGGGAGTACTGGCGGTGGGTGCACGGCCTGATGTACGTCGCGCTCGTCCTCGCCGTCGTTCACGGGAACCTGATCGGGACCGACTTTCAGAGCCCGATCGTGCGATGGACTATCAATACGCTCTTCGTCCTCACCATCGCAACCTTCGTTATCCGGCGGTGGCAGATGATGACGCGGGCGAAGAAGAGAAGACCACAGAGTGCCTGAAGGGTCACCGACCGGGAAGGACGAGTCTCCCATGAAGCGACGCTACCCGTTCCTGCTGTCCATCCCCCACAGAGGGGAAGTGATCCCGCCCGAGGTGCAGGGCCGGACCGCGATCACGAGGAGGGACATCCTCTACACGGGCGACCCCGAGACCCGGCGGCTCTATAACTTCAGGAAGCACGTCGCAGCCTGCAGCACGACCGAGATAGCCCGGCTGATCGTCGACCTCAACCGGGCACCCTACTACGCCCCGTTCATGAGCCCCGACGGCATCATTAAAAGGGTCACTCACGAGGGCGTGCCCGTCTACCGGGAGGGGATGTACCCTGACCGGAGGCTGATCCGGGAGCTTCTCGCGAAGTACTACTACCCCTATCACCGGGATCTCCTGGCGGCGCTGAAGACCGGGAACATCCGGCTCGCGCTCGACTGCCACAGCATGCTCCCGTATCCGCCTCCCATGGCAGGGGGCGAGAAGCGCCCCCGGCCGCTCTTCTGCCTCAGCAACGGAGGAGACCTGCAGGGAAAGCCGACACGGAGCGGCACCGTCACCTGCCCGCCCGCGTGGCTCTCGGCACTCGCCGAAGCATTCCGGGAGGAGTTCCGGGGCGAAGGGGATGTAGCGCTCAACAATCCCTTCCGCGGAGGGTTCATCTCCCAGGCACACTACCGGCATACCGGCGTCCCCTGGATTCAGATCGAGATCAATCGCGGAATCTACGAGAGCGACGGCATCTTCGAGCCTGAACGAGGTTCTGTCGACAAATCCCGGATCCGCGACCTCTCAGGCAGGATCTTCTCGGCGATCGCGTCCTTCTGGAACAGTCTGCCCGATGAAGAAACAGGCACCGATTGAGCGGTCGGGCACTGTGATCCACTGCTCACGTAAAACGCTCTCATGCCCTTTGAAGTCGGAAATTCACCACAAAATACGAGATCCTGCCGGGCAGGAGATACTATGTCGGATGGGGATCAATAATAGAGTGATGGCTCCGATCCGCCTGATCCTCGAGCGATACTTCGGACACCGCGAGTTCCAGCCCTATCAGGAAGAGATCATCGGCGATCTCCTCAAAAAGCGGGACGTCCTTGCGGTGCTGGCAACCGGCGGGGGCAAGTCACTCTGCTACCAGCTGCCAGCCCTCCTCGGTGACGGGACGACGCTCGTCGTCTCGCCGCTCATCGCGCTCATGAAGGATCAGGTGGACGAGCTCCAGGCACGCGGCGTTGCAGCCGAGTCGCTGAACAGCTCGGTCTCTTACACGAAGCTCCGGCAGATCACAACCGATCTTGCGGAGAACCGGATCTCGCTCCTCTATCTCTCCCCGGAGCGGGCGGTGAGCCGGGAATTTTTAAAAGCCATTGCAGACGTCCGGATCTCGCTGATCGCCATCGATGAGGCGCACTGCATCTCCATGTGGGGACACCAGTTCAGACCGGAGTACAGGGATCTCCGCCTCCTGAAAGAGCGATTCCCGGACACACCCGTCGTCGCCCTGACGGCGACCGCGACCCCCGATGTCCGGGAGGATATCATACGGCAACTCAATCTCTGCGACCCGAAGGTCTACGTCGGCACCTTCGACCGCAAAAACCTCCGCTACTCCGTCGAGCGCCGGGGTGCCGACGTCTACTCCCGGATACGGGCGTACCTGCAGCAGCACCCGGGAGAGGCCGGGATCGTCTACTGTGCGACCAGAGACCAGACGGAATCGCTCGCCCGCAGGCTCAAAGAGGACGGATTTTTAGCCCTCCCCTACCATGCGGGCCTCAGCACACGGATGCGGTCCCGGGCACAGGAGCAGTTCCTCGCCGGAGAGATACCGATCATCGCTGCAACAACAGCCTTCGGGATGGGGATCGATAAGCAGGACGTGCGGTTTGTCATGCACGACGGCATGCCCCGCGACCTCGAGGCCTACTACCAGGAGACCGGAAGAGCCGGGCGGGACGGAAAGCCGGGCGACTGTATCCTCTTCTACGACGAAGAGGATGAGCGGCGGATAAGGCAGCTGATCGCCCGCGATTATAGCAGCGAGCTGCAGCGGGAGATTGCACGAAAGAAACTCGATGCATTCTCCGGGTACTGTAAAACGACGGAGTGCCGGCGAAGGTGGATCCTCTCATACTTCGGCGAAGAGAACGGAAAAGAGAGATGTGGTGCCTGCGACAACTGCACCCAAAAAAGGAGAGCGAAAAAAAGCGGTTCCCGTGCCGCACCCCGGGCAGGCATCATTTAATACCGGACCTGACAGAGAGTACTGCTCATGAAGAAGTTGACACGCTCACGAAACGACCGGATGGTTGCCGGCGTCATAGGCGGGCTCGGGGAATACTTCAACGTAGATGCAAACCTCATCCGGGTGTTATGGGTCATCATCACCGTCTTTACGGGTTTCATCCCCGGGATCGTCGCCTACCTCCTCCTCTGGCTCATCCTCCCGCAGGAGTAGAGCGACCCGGCTCCGAAGAGGGGTTTGACGGGATCCCCGCAGCCCTCTCCGGGATATAAACCGCCCGATCACTCGGGGAGAGCGGGAACACCATGCTCCCGCAGTTTTTTGATCGTCTCCCGCACCGCAATAGCCCGTTCGAAGTCGAGCCTCTCCGCGGCCTCCCGCATCTCCGCCTCGAGTTCGATGAGCAGATTCGGGATCTCGCGTTTCGGGATATGCTTGACATCGGTTATCTCGACGACTTTCTCCCGGATCGGTTTTTTGATCGTCTGCGGCGTGATCTTGTGCTTCCGGTTGTAAGCGAGCTGTATCGCACGCCGCCGCTCGGTCTCCGCCATCGCCCGCCGGATGGAATCGGTCACTGTATCGGCGTAGAGGACGACCCGCGAGTTCACGTTCCGGGCGGCTCTGCCGATGATCTGGATCAGGCTCCGGGCATCACGGAGGAACCCTTCCTTATCGGCGTCGAGGATCCCGATGAACCCGACCTCCGGGATATCGAGCCCTTCACGCAGGAGGTTGATCCCGACGAGGACATCGTACCTGCCGAGACGGAGCTGGCGGATGATCTCGGTCCTCTCAAGCGTATCGATCTCGGAGTGGAGGTAGCGGGTCTTGATCCCCTGCGCCGCGAGGTGCTCGCTCAGCTCCTCGGCGAGTCTCTTCGTCAGCGTGGTGAGGAGGATCCGGTCGCCCCGCTCGATCGTCGAGCGGATCTCGCCGATGACGTCCCTGATCTGCCCCTCAATAGGCCGGATCTCAACGGCCGGGTCGACAAGGCCCGTCGGCCGGATGATCTGCTCCGCGACCTTCGATCGCTCGAGCTCGTACTCGCCCGGCGTCGCCGAGACGAAGATGACGGACTGCATATACCGCTGGAACTCGTCGAACTTCAGCGGCCGGTTGTCGAATGCGGACGGGAGCCGAAACCCGTACTCCACGAGCGACTTCTTCCGCGAGTAGTCGCCGTGATACATCGCCCGGAGCTGGGGGAGCGTCTGGTGGCTCTCGTCGATCACCATCAGAAAGTCTTTCGGGAAGTAGTCGAGCAGGCAGTAAGGTTTCTCGCCCGCAGCCCTGCCGTCGAAGTGGCGGGAGTAGTTCTCGATCCCCTTGCAGCTGCCCGTCTCCTCGATCATCTCGAGGTCGTAGAGCGTCCGCTGCTCGAGACGGTGCGCCTCGAGCATGCCGAGGTTCGGGAGCCAGGCATCGAGTTCTGTCCTGATGGATGCGACCGCCCGCATCTTCTCCTGCTCCGGGATGACGAAATGGCGTGCCGGGTAGACGTAGAAGTACTCCATCTGCTCGAGGCGCTGGCCGGTGACGCGGTCGACCTCGCTGATACGGTCGACCTCGTCGCCGAAGAGCTCTATCCGGATGATGTTGTTGAAGTACCCGGGGACGATATCGACGGTATCGCCCTTCACCCGGAACCTGCCGGGCGCGAGCTCGACATCGTTCCTCTCGAACAGGATGTCGACGAGCCTTCGGAGGAGGTCGTCCCGCCGGAGGCGGTCACGCACCTTCACCTCGAACCCCATGTTGTAGAAGTGCTCGGGGTTGCCGAGACCGTAGATGCAGGAGACCGAGGCGACGACGATGACGTCCCTCCGGGAGAGGAGAGACGCCGTCGCCGCAAGCCGCATCTGCTCGATCTTTGGGTTGATCTGGGCATCCTTCTCGATGTACATATCCCTCTTCGGGATGTACGACTCGGGCTGGTAGTAGTCGTAGTAGGAGACGAAGTACTCCACCCGGTTCTCCGGGAAGAAGTCCCGGAACTCGTTGTAGAGCTGGGCGGCGAGCGTCTTGTTATGGGCGATCACCAGCGTAGGCCGCTGCGCTTCTTCAATCACGTTCGCTATCGTAAACGTCTTCCCGGACCCCGTGACGCCGAGCAGCGTCTGGAACTGCTCGCTCCGGGCAAGCCCGGCGGAGAGTTTCCCGATAGCCTCGGGCTGCGAACCTTTCGGGGTAAAGTCGTCGGTGAGGTGAAATTCGGTCATGATACCATCGCCTTCTTCCGGAGCGTCTTATGATACGCCAGTGCGAACCGGTGCGCCTCGTCCCGGATCTCCTGGATGAAGAGGGACGCCTTCTCCCGCCGGTTCAGGGGGAGGGGATCCGACTCTCCGGGCACGTAAATCTCCTCCTCACGCTTGGCGATCCCGATTATCGGGATCACAAGGCCGAGGTTCCCGAGCTCCGCCGTCGCCGCCGAGAGCTGCCCCTTGCCGCCGTCGATGACGATCAGGTCGGGGAGCTCCCTGCCCTCGTCCTTCTGGCGTGCGTACCGCCGCCGCACGACCTCGGCCATCGCCGCGAAGTCGTCGATCCCCTTCACCGAGCGGATCCTGAACCTGCGGTAGTTCCTCTTGTCGGGCCTCCCGTCCCGGAACTGCACCATCGACCCAACCATCGCCGTCCCGGCGAGGTGGGAGATGTCGAAGCACTCGATGACGGTCGGGATCTTCGAAAGGTTGAGGAGCTCCCGGAGCGCCTCGAGTTTTATCCGGTCGCCGAAGAACCCGATCTCGATATTCTTCCGAACAAGGTCGAGGAGTTTCTTCTTCTCTCCCCGCTGTGGAACGGTCGTCCGCACCCGATTCCCCCGCAGGTGCGTAAGGTACCCGGCGATAGATTCGTCGACGGGCTCCGGGAGGATCAGTTCCTTCGGCGGTTCACGCTCCGCGTAGTACCTGGCGAGGAACTCTTCAAGGAATCCCTCGGCGTACTCGAAGACGAACTCGTGCTTCTCGGCGAGCATCCCCGTATGGACGTTAAAGAGCATGAGGTAGACCGTGCCCTCGCTCACGATGTAGTTGATCACGTCCTCGTCATAGGTCTTCTGCCGCTGCACGTTCTGCCGTTCGGTAAGCCGTTCGAGCGCGGCGATCTGGTCGCGAAGCTCGAGCGCTTTTTCGAACTCGTCGCCTGCCGCCCGCTCGGCCATCTCCACCCGCAGGTGCTGGATCAGCCCGACGATGTCCCCTTTCAGCACCGCCTCCGCCCGCCGGACGCGCTCGCCGTACTCCTCTTCCGTAATCTTCCCGATGCACGGAGCGCTGCACGAGCCGATGTGCGACCGGAGGCACGCCCGTTTCGGGAGCTGTCTGCACGACCGCAGGCGGAATGTGGTTTTGAGGAGCCGCAGAACCTCGTCACGCTCCCGGGCGGAGACGAACGGCCCGTAGAACGACCCGGTACCTGTCATCGTCCGGCTGATATGGATACGCGGGAAGGGCTCGTCGGTGACCCGTATATAGGCGTAGCCCTTCGAGTCCTTGAGATCGATGTTGAACTTCGGCCGGTGCTTCTTGATGAGGGTATTTTCGAGGAGGAGCGCCTCGACCTCGGTATCGGTGACGATGAAGTCAACGGAGACGGCGGTTTCCACCATTCGACGTGTCTTTGCGTCGAGATCGCGCTTTTGGAAGTAGCTCGAAACCCTCTTCTTCAGGTTCTTCGCTTTCCCCACGTAGATGACAGCGCCCTCGCTATCCGAGAAGAGGTAGCAGCCGGGGTCCTCCGGAATCCGCGCACGATCGATCATTGTCCTGCAAGAACCTTTCTGAGATACTCTCCAGTATAACTTTCGTCGACGGCTGCGACCGCTTCGGGCGTTCCGGTCGCGACGATCTCGCCTCCGCTTTCACCGCCCTCTGGCCCGAGATCGATAATGTAGTCGGCCGACTTGATGACGTCGAGGTTGTGTTCGATAACGACCATGGTGTTCCCGCGGGCCACGAGGTCGTCGAGGACGGCGATCAGGTTCTTCACGTCATGGAAGTGAAGCCCGGTGGTGGGTTCGTCGAGGAGGTATATCGTCTTCCCGGTTGCCCGTTTCGCAAGCTCGCGGGTCAGTTTGATCCGCTGCGCCTCGCCGCCCGAGAGCGTCGTCGAGCTCTGCCCGAGTTTGATGTAGCCGAGCCCGACCCGCGAGAGCGTCTCGAGTTTGTTCCTGATCGAGGGGATATTCTCAAAGAGCGCCATCGCCTCCTCGACGCTCATGGCAAGGACGTCGGCGATTGATTTCCCGCGGTACCGCACCTCGAGCGTCTCCCGGTTGTACCGTGCTCCCTTGCACTCCTCGCAGTCGATGTAGACGTCGGGGAGGAAGTTCATCTCGATCTTGATGAGCCCTTCGCCCTGGCACGCCTCGCAGCGTCCGCCCTTGACGTTGAAGGAGAACCGACCCGGCTTGTAGCCGCGGACCTTCGCCTCCGTCGTCTCGGCGAAGACCTTCCGGATCTCGTCAAAGACCTTCGTGTAGGTGGCGGGGTTCGACCGGGGCGTCCTCCCTATCGGGCTCTGATCGATGACGATCACCTTGTCGATCTCGTCGTCGAAGGCGAGATCGTCGAACGCGCCCGGCGACTCCCGGGACGCATGGAGCCGCTGCATCAGGGCGCGGTAGAGCGTCTCGTAGACGAGCGTCGACTTCCCGCTCCCCGAGACGCCGGTGACGGCGGTCAGCGCCCCGATAGGGATAGCGACGTCGATATCTTTGAGGTTGTTCTCCCGGCAGCCGCGGAGCCGGATGAACCGGTCGCTCTCCCGGCGCTCCTCCGGCACTTCAATAGCAAGCTCGCCGGCAAGGTACCTCCCGGTCAGGGACTCGGGATCCGCCGCGATCTCTTCGGGCGTGCCTGCGGCGACGATCTCTCCACCGTGGAGCCCGGCTCCCGGCCCCATATCGACGACGTAGTCGGCGCTCCGGATCGTATCCTCGTCGTGCTCGACGACGATCAGGGTATTGCCGAGGTCGCGGAGGCGCCGGAGCGTGTCGAGAAGCTTGTGATTGTCCCGCTGGTGAAGCCCGATCGAGGGCTCGTCGAGGACGTAGAGCACCCCGGTGAGGTTCGAGCCGATCTGGGTCGCAAGCCGTATCCGCTGCGCCTCGCCGCCGGAGAGCGTGCCCGCGCTCCGGGAGAGAGTGAGGTAACCGACCCCGACCGTCTCGAGGAAGGCGAGACGGTCGACGATCTCCTTTAGAACCTGCCGCGCAATCTCGCGCTGGCTCTCGGTGAGATTCAGGGTCCTAAAGAACTCCCCTGCCCGGGTGATCGAGAGAGCAGTGACGTCGACGATGGACATCCCGTCGATCTTGACGGCGAGCACCTTCTCCTTCAGCCGTTTGCCGCCGCACCGGGGGCACGGCGATATCCGCATGAACCGCTCGAGGTCTCTGCGGCGGTACTCCGACTGGGTCTGGTGGTAGAGCCGCTCCGCCTGGGGTGCGAGCCCCTCCCAGGTTCCTGCGTGCGACCAGTGGGCATCTCCGTTCTTCATCTCCATCGAGAACCGGATCCGCTCTGGAGACCCGAACATCAGGGCGTTGTACTGCCGCTCGGTCAGATCCTGTATCGGGGTGAAGACATCGAATCCGAAATGTTTTGCAACGCCGCCGAGATACTGGCTCCGGTAGCCGTCGAGGAAGTTCCGATACAGCGCCACCGCACCGTCGGCGATGGATTTCGTCTTGTCGGGGATGATGAGAACGGGGTCGAACTCCATCTTAATCCCAAGGCCGTTGCACTCCTCGCAGGCGCCGAAGGGGCTGTTGAAGGAGAACATGCGAGGCTGGAGTTCCTCAAACGCGATCCCGCAGAGCGGGCAGGCCATCAGGGAGGAGTAGACCTCTTCGCGCCCGTCCTCGTCGACAGCGATGATGAGCCCCTCAGACTTTGCAAGGGCATTTTCACATGCCTCGACGAGACGGCTCCTATCGGCCGGATCGAGCCGGTCTATGACGATCTCGATATCGTGCTTCCGGTACCGGTCGAGCGTGATCTCATCGTCGGTTCGGTAAAACTCCCCGTTCACCCGCACCCGGGTATACCCTTCCTTGTTGAGATCCTTGAAGAGCTGCTGGTACGTGCCCTTCTTCTGCCGGACGACCGGAGCGAGGATGGTGATCGTGCCGTTCATCCCGAAAGCGATCCGGTCGGCTATTCTCTCCGGCGACTGCGCCTCGATCGGAATCCCGTGGGTCGGGCAGAAAGGCGTCCCGATACGGGCAAACAGAAGCCGCAGGTAATCGTAGATCTCGGTAACGGTTCCGACGGTACTCCGGGGGTTTTTGGAGGTGGTCTTCTGCTCGATGGAGATCGCCGGGGAGAGCCCGTCGATGCTGTCGACGTCCGGTTTGCTCATCAGGCCGAGGAACTGCCGGGCGTATGAGGAGAGCGACTCGACGTACCTCCGCTGCCCTTCAGCGTATATGGTATCGAACGCAAGCGTCGACTTTCCGCTCCCCGAGACGCCGGTGACGACGATCAGGTTGTCACGGGGGAGCTCGACGGTGATATTCCTGAGGTTGTGTTCCCGTGCACCTTTGATGACGATATTCTTCATTCTGCAGCAGTACCATGTTAGCGCCGGGATATAATAGTGGTATTGACGGGGCGCGAAAGTGTACCACATTCACAAAATACGCGAGAATTAAAGAGAATTTAGGAGCGGCACCGGATCTACCCGGGAGGAAACCGGGTCAGAGACCCAGGCGGTTCGGTACTGCGGCCGCCCGGCCTCATAGCATTCACCCGGACAGCTTTAGATCGTCGCTGACTCCCAGTACGGCCTGAATCCGTAGTACTGGTATACCCGCGACAGCCAGCCCAGATCGTGTATTCCCTCCCAGGCATCCCGGTCATAATTCGGGGCGCTCTCAAGCGTCTCCCGGGTGACATCAACAGTGATGGCGTCATCACCCGTCATCCCGGAATACGCTTCCCAGGGAACCGGAATGAACTTCTCGCCGATGCCGAGGATGCCCCCAGTCGAGAGGACGAGAAATGCAACCCGCCCGCTCTCCATATCGAGAATCAGATCATGAACAGTGCCGAGAACCTTCTGATCGGGGTTTTTCACCGTTTTACCGGTGATAACCTTCGATCTGGTGATCTGTGGCCGCATCACCGTTTCCATTTCCATTGCCGTCATATTATCATCACCATGCCTGTCCTATGAAGAGACAGTTACAACCTCCCGGAACATTTAAAAGTATCCCCTGTACGGGTACTCTCACGCAGCATGCACCGGTGCATCTCCGGCTTCACGACATCGGAGAGAGACTCCAAAAGCCGCCGAAAGCGGGAGGAAAACGGGCGGGGCAAGCAACAGCCTGATCTCCATCGCTCTCAGCCTCGGATAGACGTTTTGGGAGAGCGGCTTTACTCCCCTTTCTTCTTCCACTCGCCGGTTCTCGAATCTTTCGCGTACTTCTGCTCGACGGCCGCCCAGGCAACCTTATGAGCGACCGTTTCACGTGACTCATCCGGATTTCTACGCTCATTCGGGTCTGCGTACTGCTCCCAGGCGCTGTTGAACGCCTCCCGATAAATATCCTGTCCATGCTCGGGGAGTTCTTCCTGCACGAGTTTCGGCAGATCGCTGTTCTTCTCATACGGCATCGCATAGCACCTCCATCAGGTCTCGGGGGGATACATCGCCGCAGCGTAAAAAGGTTTCAGGTAGAAGGGGGCAAGCACGTGCCCGGAAGGAGACCAAAGAGCTACGGAGTGAAAAATATGCCGGGAGGGGAAGAGAGGTGTTGTCCCCATCCTGCGAACCACAAAGGACTGACCGGAGTCTGCATGCAGATTAGGAACAGAGTATGGATACCCGGGAGAACGGCCTGTGACTACATACTCCCTCCCGACCGGTCGTGCTTCCGTAGAAACTCCCGACCCTTCATCGACGCAACCCGGCCTCTGTCCGGTTCGGTGATGACCGCATCGATGGCAAGCGCTGCGAGTTGCTCGATATTCTCATCAAAAGATCTCCGATCCTCCTCACCACCCCCTCCGGCGCAGGGGCTGGCAATATGGAGCAGTGTGCCGGATGCCCCGCAGGAGCCACACTACGGGTCTTGAGCTGCACGGGAGAGCCGTCTCTTCCCTGGTATACCAGCGGCATGGATCGGAAGGCGGGAACAGACTCCTCATCCGCGACATCGCCCGGCGAAGAGATCGCCCCGGGGCTCCGGAAGTCGTCGATCGACTCGAGCATCAGGATTCGTTCGAGGAGAGAGCCGGTAATCTCCGACGGCCGATACCCGAGAAGGTGCCGCAGGGAGGGGCTCGCGGCCGTTACCTGCATCTCTGCATCAAGCATGCATACCATATCGCTGCGGTCTGCGGTGAAGAAGGGGGAGCGCCGCTCGCTCTCATGGGGCGCTTCTCCGGACGGCTTTCTGCACGGGACAACCCGGTACTCATCACAACGGGCATATCGGCGACTGCTGCCGAAGAGTTGGAGGCTTGCGTACTCGATCGCGAGATCGGGGGTGTTCTGGTTCTTAATACACGCCCGAACGCTCCGGATCTCTTCGCCGAAGAGCGACGCGGCGATGACCCGTTCCTTGAACATCTCCCCATGCTCGAGTCTCGGCGCAATGCAGAGAGCGACAAAATCGATCGCATTCATCCCAAGGGTATCGATCCTGTTGAAATCAAAGAGCCTCTCCATGCAGCGGTTCATCCATACGACCGTCTGATCCTGATCGATCAGGACGATCCCATCGCCGAGCCGGTCGAGATACCAGAAGAGCAGATGCTCATGCGTGCAATCCGGGCACGGCACTCCGATCGGGATCTCCCGGGAACCCTCCCCGCAAACCGTAGAATGGTGCATATTCATGCCTGCTGCTCCGGCTCAAGCATACTAATCCGGAGATAGCATTTAAAAATAATAAATATAAAACCGTTGCGTATAATAATACTGGATTAATTCAGAGATATTGGAAAAATACAATCGGATAAAGCGATCCAGTACCATTGGATCTTTCTAACCGGATTGGAATATTTTCGGAAACTTGCATGTACCAGTATGCAAGGGTTAAACCTTCTCTATTCGATCCTGATAGTCTCGCTATCAGGAGGCCTGAAAGTACAGTTCGCCTACGAACTCCTTGGCTACGCCGTCCCTCTCAACCAGGTGGCCGCGGCATTCCTGGTGACGTATGCGGCATATGCCTTCGATAGAGGCGTCGACAACAAGGAAGACGAGGAACGCGGAAAATTGTTCAAAAAGGTGCTTCTCTGGTCGGCCATCCTCTGCACCATCGCTTCGCTTATTCTCTTTCCGAACCCCGCTCTCCTCATTCCGTTTCTCATTGCCTATCTCTACGCCAAAGGCATCCGGGGATTCAGACTGAAAGGCGGCGCAGGCGTGAAGAACGCCGTGGTCGCGTTCACGTGGTCTCTGCTGATGGTAATCTTACTCGGAATCTTCTCGATTCCTGCCATGCTACTGTACATGTTCTTCTTTTCAAAAAGTTTCGTGAACACCGTCATCTACGATGTACGGGATATCGAGAACGATGCCCGTGCCGGGATTCAAACCATACCAACACGGCTCAAGAAGCCACAGCTTATCACGCTCCTCGTTACGGTCACCGTCATGGCGCACGGGGCCGTCCTGTATGCCTACTCGTGCGGCCTGCTTGCGAACGTTGACGTCATACTGATAAGCTCGCTCCACAGCATCTTCTATATCCTGCGGTACTGCAACGACTGCGAGATGTTACGAAACACGCTGGTAGACGGGGAGTGGATACTCTACCAGGGTATTCAGATCTTCCGCGACTGTTTCATGTAATGCTCGATAAGAGCATTACCAAACGCTATTGCCCGGGGCGATGTCGAGATGGCATCCCGGGTAAAATCATAGCTTCCCGACTTGTAAAAGAACCCGAGAGAGACGAACCGGTCGGTCACGGCAGCTGCAATCGGCGGCACCTCATCGATGATGTAGAAGTTGATGGTCTCCGATTCGCGAGCAGACGATGGGATCCTCCCGTAGATCTCTTCAGTGACGACGAGAGAGATGGTGTCTATCGAATTGATCATCTGGCCGAAGAAATCGACATAATCGGGGAACATGAGCGGGGATATGCCCCGGATAGACTTCGACTTCCTGATATTTTCAAAGAAGACCTGATGGGGTTTGAGGACATTGGAGGGTTCGGAGGTGATGAGCTCAAAGTCCCCTATCTCGTGCAGGCGCATGAAGAACTCGTCGGGGAACGCGATCGTGTGGTCGGGGAACGCGTTGAAGAGTTTTTCGAGAGCGTTGACGTTATCTTTGAAGGTTTCGAAGATTACCAGGTAGGCATGCCCCCGATCGGTCAGGCAGACATCGCCTCCCCGCACGTCCGCAAACCCCGCCTGCTTGAGGTGGTTGAAGGTGAAAGCAAATGTCGAGGGCGGGATATGCTCCTTGATCTCCTCCTTCGACTCTCCCCTGACGAGGGCGTCCAGTACTTCAATCCTGCGCTCGCTCGCAAAGATCTTCATGAAGTCGATAATCTTCATTATTCTGCATCAGTATGCGTCAACGCCGTACATTAATCTTATTATTCCAGGCAGCCCGAAGGGCGCTCCAATCTGTAGCCCAAATATCATCTGCCGTCAGTGTACGCAACCGTTCCGGGCTGTCCGCACCCCTCTCTCCCCTCACCCAATGCCAGCACTTTTTGGTGAGTCACACCCCATAGTATCGCGAGCATCCAATGGAGGAAGGTACATCCATGAAGGTGAACTGGCGTCATATACCCCCGGCAAACAACTCATACGCGGCCCTCTACGCTGCCTGCGAACTGGCGGGGTACCGTCTCGATCCGGTGAGCGAGCCCTCCGGCGATATCACCTGCTACAGTCTCACCTCCATCTCCGAGCGCACCTACCGGGACGAGATCGCGGACGCGGACTGCATCACCATCGTCGGCGGCCCGCACGCGTCCGCCTGCTACAGTGACGTCGCGGCCTATGCGGATTACGTCATCGTCGGCGAGGGCGAGTATACGCTGCCGCGGCTCATCTCCGCACTCGAGCGGGGGGACGAGATTCCACCCGGTGTCGCCACGAAATCGGGCTATACACCTGCCGACCATACCGTGCTCCTCGATGCCTACCCTCCCTTTACGACGGTCTTCGGCTATACCGAGATCAGCCGCGGGTGCCCGTTCGGCTGCGGCTACTGCCAGACACCGCGGCTCTTCGGCAGGTGCATGCGGCACCGGTCTATCGACGAGATCGCAGCCGCCACCGCCCGGTTCCGGGACGTCCGGCTCGTCACCCCGAACGCCTTTGCCTACGGTTCCGACGGGATCCACCCCCGGTTCGACCGGGTGGAGCGCCTGCTGTCACGCCTGAAGAACCGTATCTACTTCGGTACGTTTCCCGGAGAAGTGCGGCCCGAGTTCGTCACCGACCGATCCCTCGAGCTCGTCGTGCAGTACTGCGCCAATACCCGGCTGCATTTCGGTGCCCAGTCGGGGAGCGACCGGATCCTCCGGCAGATCCGGCGCGGCCATACGGTGGACGACGTTCTCTCCGCCGTCGATTGCTGCAGGGAGCATGCACTCGCCCCGACGGTCGACTTCATCCTCGGGCTTCCCGGAGAGGACGAGGAGGACGAGATCGCGACGGTCGACCTGATACAGTCGGTCACGCGCTCCGGTCAGGCACACGTCCACTACTTCATGCCGCTCCCGGGAACCCCGCTTGCCGCGGCGGAGCCCCACCCGCTGCTGCCGGAAACGCAGAAGATACTCGGTCGCCTCGCGCTTGCAGGGAAAATAACGGGTTCATGGATGGAACATGAGATAAGGTTTTTTAGACAAAGTTCTCATGTATAGACATGATGGATGTGCTACTCCTAGCAGATCTGCACGGTCAATACGGGAAACTCGAGAGTTTCCAGATTTACGACTACGATGCAGTCATCATAGCAGGCGATATCACCAATTTCGGTCCACTTGAGCCTGTAGATTCAGTGCTTTCCAGCATCGAAGTACCGTGTTTTGCAGTCCCGGGGAACTGTGATCCCCGCGAGATCATCGACGTCCTCGAACACTCCGACGCAGTCTGCCTCCACAACTCGTGGATGGCGCTCGGGAAGGTCACCCTTGCCGGCATCGGGGGTTCGAACAAGACGCCGTTCAGCACACCATTTGAACTGAGCGAAGAAGAGATCGGCACGATTATGACACGTCTCGTCGGAGCGATGGAGAAGAACGTTCACAACGTTCTGCTCGCGCATGCTCCGCCGTACGGGGCGCTCGACAGCGTCGGCGACGACCATGTCGGCAGCCAGAGTATCAGAGAACACATGAACCGTTTCGACCTCATATGCTGCGCGCATATCCATGAGGCGCGGGGGGTCACCGATATCGACGGCGTCAAGGTCGTCAACCCAGGCCCTGCCTCAGAGGGATATGGAGCGCTCATCCACTTCGGATCGGAGCCAAAAGATATTAGAATAGAATTGATCACTGTTTAGAGAGGATCATCTCAAGATACGACGTGTGGAGCGGTGGACCCTCTACACCGAGTTCTTTTGCAAGAATATTCACCAGGTCCGCAGCGTTCTCCCCATCCTCTTCTGCAAGCACTTCAATCTCGATGAACGTGCCGAGTTTCTCGACGGCATCGAGGGTGACGGTAGCACCCCGTATCCCGAAGAACTCGCGATCTTTATTCACCTCTGCGGTTGCCACGAACCCGACGCGGCCGAGTATCTCTTCGACGGTAGTACCTGAATCAACCTGCAGGTTGAACTCTTCGCGTGCCTTCGTACCCTTCAGCCGGATCTTCGGGCCTTTGTACGTGACGCTGCACGACCCTTCCGTATACCTGACTCTGAGAGCCTCGTCGGTCTCGCCGAAGTCACGGTGGGGGGCATTGTAATAGACGTCTCGTTCATGCCCCGAACCGCACATCTCTCCCCCGAGCGCAATGAGCCGTGCCCTGACCTCGTCGAGACTCGGGACGGCGTACTTCACTTCCACTTCAAGCACTGCTCAAACACTTCCGTTTACGTCTTCGCCCTCCAGCCATAATATCACGCACCATCCGCCCGGCCTTCCGTGGCACGGAGGATCAGGTGCAGGAGCTCTTCCGCAGCAGCACGGGCGTCGCTGCTTTCCGTCTTTTCTGCCGAGACTACCGCCTGCCGTGCCAGTATACGGGCGGTGTCGTACGCACCGACCTCGTAGTATCGCCGCCCGAGCTCGTGTGAGAGGGCAAGCGCCCGGGCATACTCGCCGGCCGAGAAGAGATGGCGGACAAGAGAGACGAGGGCATGCTGCCGCCCGGGCAGGCGCTCAAGGAAGCGCTCGGTGCAACACGCCGCCCTGCCGTGCAGGAGGAGCCGCTCAGCCTCAGGAACGAGGGACGTGCAGTACTCCCGGATCAGAGGATGCGCAAAGTCGTACCCATGCCTCCCCACGCTCCGAAAGAGCGTGCTCTCCGGAAGCGAGGTCTCGACCTCTGAAAGACTCATCCGCTCCTCCGTGAGCATACACGCGGCGACCGCCGGGTGAAACGGCGGATTGAGAACCGCGAGAGTCTTCGCCCGCCCCTGCTGCAGAGGCTCCGCTTCGGCATAGATGGATGCCGCAGGGTTCCGTAGCTCCGGGAGGAGGACCCGGACGGCCTTCTCGTCCAATGTCAGACCCCGCCACCCGGCCAGGGCGAAGAAGACCATGAGCCCGAGCGGATCGGCGATCGTGTGTGCAAGGAGCTCGGAGACTTCGTCCGGCACCGCACGGTCGAACCGCCGCCGGGCAAGGTCACCGACCCCGGGCGCTTCAAGGCCACCGAGGCGGATCTCCGTCCCCCTCACACCTCTGAGCGCCTCCAGCACCTGCGGGTAGCGGAGACGGTCGCCGGAGTCGCAGGCGAGAACAAGAGCAATGCCCGGCGGACGCTGCCGGATGAGTTCCAGCGTGAGGAGGAGGTCGGGCTCCGGAGCCCACTCCAGGTTATCCAGCAGGAGGACAAACACACCGCCGTTCCTGCTCATCGTCTCCCCGAAGGCCTTGATGGCAGCGGGATACGTAGAGAGCACCCGGTCTGCCGGAACGTCGCCGACGTCCGCAAAGACACCGATGATCTCCTCCCCGACCCGTGCAAGCAGACCGACCGGATCAATGCGTGCAACGTACCGGTCGACGATATCCGAGGCCTGCCGGATCGCCGGGTCGGAGCCTGCGGCGGCAGGGCCGCTCTGCCGGATCGCCGTCAGGATATCACGGTAAACGGAAAAGACCATATCGGTCGTCTCGTAAAACTCCCGGTGCACCGAGAGGTGCTCTTCGCCTCCCGGCAGGGCCGCTCCCGTAGCCCAGTTCAAAAGCGAACTCTTCCCGGATCCTGCCTTTCCCGATATCATCGCCACCTGACCCGCCTCCCGTGCCAGGGAGAGCGTCTCCATAATCCGCACGCGCTCCGGTTCCCGCCCGGCGAAGAGTTCCGGCGGGCACGGCGCGTACGGGCTCCGGGAAAGACCCCTGATAACCGGTTCCATCGTTCGCTCCTCCTTGCGTCCGACCTGTCCTGGCTCTGCACCTACTTCAAGCTGATGCAGAGATGTGGACAGAACAGAACAGGTATCCCGTGAGAGCGCCGGAGCGTGAGCCGGAGAATATCCGGCCGGGATGATGGATTCAGTCGAATAGACCGTTCTGCACGACGCTTCCGGGGATCATGGAATCACCTATAAATACCATTCGCAACAAATGAAATGGAACATCGAAGCAGTGCATGATACCGGACGTATGGTGCACTTGCGGGAATCCGTTTGAACATAGTATCACCAGGGTGAATTGTATGGCAATTGAAGAAGGAAATTTTGTTAAGCTCACCTACACCGGGAGTGTGGGTGACAATGTCTTTGATACCACCTCCGAAGAGACCGCAAAAGAGGAGGGGATGTACAACCCGCAGGCCGAGTACGGCCCCGTCACCATCCGTGTCGGCAGCCACCACGTGATCATCGGCCTCGAGGAAGCCCTGGTCGGCAAGGAAGTCGGTGACGAGGGCGACGTCGAGGTGCCGGCGGAGAAAGCATTCGGTGAGCACGATAAAACCGCCGTCCGGTCGATACAGACCTCCCAGTTCCGGGAGAAGCCGAAAGTGGGGATGCGGATCGAAGTCGAGAACCGCGAAGGTGTTGTCGTCAACGTCATCGGCAAGAGAGCGCTCGTCGATTTCAACCACCCGCTCGCCGGCAAGACACTCACTTACCACTACAAGATCGAAGAGAAGGTCGAGGATGCAAACGAACAGATCCGCGGCCTTATCAAGCTCTACACCGGCAGAACCGACATCGAGTTCTCCGTTACGGACGGCACGGCCGAGTTCCTCCTCCCGCCCGCGATCACCTACGACCGCCGCTGGATGGTCTGGAGAGGCACCCTGATCCGCGAGATCTTCGAGTACATGAAAGATATCAACGAGGTCGTAATGAAGGAAGTCTTCAAGCGGCCCGAGCCGAAAGAGATGCCGCCCGCAGAAGCTATCGTAGAAGCAGAGAGCGAAGAGACCGGGGAGTAACTCCTCACAATCCTTTTTTCACTCGATCTTATACCGCAGGAGCGCAGCAACACCGCCGAGAGCCAGGAGGCGCTGCCCCGGTTCGAACTCGGTGCTCAGCACCACCACCGATGCGTTGACGAACTCGGCACGCTCGATGGCGACGGCGGCGGCCGCGTCACGGAGCAGGGTGTCGATGACAAGGATCGTCTCGACGGCACCGTAGTCGATCGCCTTTTCGACCTCCCCGATACCGTAAGCGACGGCGCCGTCCTTGGCAATCCGTGCCAGCACCTCATCCATCATCCGGACCTCGCGGGCGAGGTGGAGATCGCCTGCGAGCTGGTCGAGAACACCGAGGCCCACAACCTCCTGTACAGCACCGCGGCCGACGCGCCGCGTCTCGACGACGACCATACGGTCGGCACGCTCCGGAGCCTCCCGCCGGAGGAATGCGGCAAAATCATCCTTGACAAAGCCAGGACCTGCGATGATCAAGGGGCCGGTCACATCCCTGACGTACTCGAGGGTCTTTTCGAAGAGTCCCGACCGTGCATCCTGGTCCGCCCCCTTGCTCCGCCCGAGGGTGATGGTGGTGACGGGCTCGGGGCCGAACTGCCGGAGACGGAATATCTCCGCTTCACCCTCCTCCATGCTCACGACGTGCACGACACCATAGATCGATGCCGCAACCGCCCGCTCGACCCGTGCAAGGTCGACCGGCCGCCACTGCTTGATGACCGAGAGCTCGTATCCCGGTTCGACGTTCAGGGTATGGTACATGCCGGCATCCATCCCGCTCTCGATAATACCGGTGATGCGGAGACGGTTTGCGTGGTGGTGAAACTCGACCTTCTCCACCCGCACTCCGAGCCGGACCGGCCGCTTCTCCGCTTTCTCGGGACGGAGTTTATCGCTTGCCGCTTCCACGCTCCGGAACGTCGTCGCAAAGACGAGGTCGCCCGGGGCAATCAGGTGCAGAAGATGCCAGATGTCGTCGAGCGTCTCCGGGAAGAGCCGAATCTCGCCGTAAGAACGCTTGATCTCGAGATATTCCGCCTTCATGCCTCTATGATATCCGATCCGCCCGGCGGCACGAACCCCGCGACCGCTTCGGTGTTCAGCACGCTTTTCAGGCCCGTCCACTCATCCTCCGAGAGCTGCTGGCGCAGAGCGCGAACGACCTTCTTCGCGGTATCGTTCGGCTCGAACTGGCCGGGCAGCAGGTTGATGCGCACCTTCGTCCGGTCTGCAACCGCATCCGGAGGCCCGCCGATGACCGCCACCTCGGGCGTCATCTGCAGGCCGATAGAGACGCCGAGCGGCACGTTCCGGAAATAGGTCCGCTCCCCGCGGATGATGAAAGCGCCGCGGGCAACGAACTCGCCCGACTCAGGCGTCTTGCTCACCTGGTCGGGACGCGCCGCGTACACGGTCGCCGCAAAGTGGCCGGCTTTCCAGGCGTTCGAATAGGATGCCGCAAACTGCGCCACCTCGTCCATATGCGCCGTCGTCCCCTTGACGATGACGATACTCGCTCCGTGGACATCGGCGTGGACGAACGTGTCCCCGCCCTCCATATACCGCTTGACGAGTTCCTCGTTCTGTGAGGCATCCCTCCCGCCGAGGACGAGGACGTTATCGGTCGTATAGAACCACCGGAACCGGTGGAACCAGCGTTTCTTCTGCACCGCAAGCGTGGCTTTCCGGGAGGGCTTCTGCACGATCGCCCGCGCCATCGCGGCGAGAGCCCCGGCCTTCTTCTTCTTGAACTTCTTGATCTGGTCGTAGTAACGGCCGACGTTCTGTTCGGGTGTCTCGTGGATGAAGATCTTCACCCGCTCGCCGATATCCACCTCGACCGCCGCTTCGGCAGGGTAGACGGCACGGATCACCTGCGCCGCGGGGTGGTTGCTCCCCTTCAGGATCTCCTCGATCTCCTGCCACGACCGCTGCCTGCTCGCATTCTCGAGTGTTGTAATGACGTCCGCGACGAGCGTGTAGTTCTCATAGAGCCGTTCCACGACATGCTCGTAGCGTTCGATCTTCTTCTCAAACCCGGTTATAGCCTCGAGCTGCCGCTTTCTGATATTCTCTTCCTTTGTCAGGCGCGGTTTGCCTGCCTTCACCTCTTCCTTCCGGGCTGCAGGATAGAATGCACCCAACGCCTCGTTGAACGTCTCGAACCGCTGAAGAACAGGCGCGTTCCCGATCGGGATAGGCCAGCAGCCCGACGGGGTGATGACCGGCTCGCGCCTGGTCGCGACCTGATCGAGAAGGTCTAAAAGAGCCGCATGCAGCGCCGCCGCGTCTGCCTCTCCTGCCGGGAGCATCTTATCCACACCCGCTCGCGAGCAGACCTCTTCCGCATACTGGCCTCCGAGCATGCAGGCGACGGCGAGCGTCCGGACGATGTCGCGGTCGGACTCGCGGAGCATCGCCGCAAACTCCTCAAGCGAAAGCTCCGAGCAGTCGCTATTCGCGAACTCGTATGTCGCACCCGGAATGACCTCGCGGGCCTTGAACCGGTGGTGCCAGAGGGGCTTGATGATCGTCCAGTCAGCATCGCAGAGGATCACGTTTCCGTCGTCGAAGAGTTCGAAGGCGAGGTGATACGTCGTACCCCTCTTCCCGACGGCAAGGGCGAAGGTTCTCTCAAGGCCGAGCTGCTCTACCCCGAGCACCCTGCCGCCCTCAAGGTGCTTTCGAAGCAGCATGGCAAAGCTCGGGGGGTTCTTCGGCGGTGTCGGAAGCTCGCCGACCAGATGGGCGCGCCTCCCCGGCTCAGCCAGGAAGAAATATTTCGCCTTCTCCTCGCCGTTCAGCCTGATGCCAACCGATTTATCGTCGAACTGATAGATCTTTCCGATCCAGAGGGGTATCCGGGCGTTCAGCTCCGAAACGATCGCCCGGATATCCACCCCGCTCATTCCCTGAAGTGTTGCCATTGGTTCCGGAATACTGTACGGGCCTTGTCCTTAAAATAACCGCCGGGCCTGTGGTAACGGAGGGCACGGCAGGGTTTTTTGATCTTCGGCCGTCTGATTCGTGCAGGGACTCACCTTTATAACCGGAGAAGACCCTATTCTATAGTGATTCAGCGTCCGCCCTTCGGTGAAAACCCGGGACCAGCCGGACAGCAGCACCGAACGAGGCCGGACCGATTCTGAAATATCCATCTGCCGCGTGCAGGAACATTTCATCCACTGGTGTCATAATGAGTGATGAAGCGATAGAGAATAAGAGCGGAAAAGGCGGTGTGAAGACCCGTGCGGAGAAGCGGGCCGAGCACGAGAAGCGCATCAGGCGTACGCTCGTCGCCTGCTTTATGGGAATTATTACGGGAGGGCTCGCGTTCTACCTTGCCGGCACCCCTGACCCGGCAACCGGCCTGCAGCAGAACGCCATCATCGGACTGATTCTCCTCCTTGCGGGTATCGTGTTTCAGAAACACGTCTTCATGCTCCTGAAGATCGACTACATGGAGCTGACCGGGAAAGACTGGTTCTATCAGGGGTTCATGGCATTCGCCCTCTGGTTTATCACCTGGACGCTCCTTCTGACAGCAAACGTACTGTGATGCACCATGCGTATAGCAGTCGTTCATAGGAACCGGTGTCACCCGGTCAAGTGCGGGAAGGAGTGCATACTCTACTGCCCCCGCGTACGGACGGGCGATGAGACGGTTCTCATCGGAGAAGACAACAAGGCCGTCATCTCGGAGGAACTCTGCGTCGGATGCGGTATCTG
Source organism: Methanoculleus taiwanensis (assembly GCF_004102725.1). NCBI lineage: Archaea > Methanobacteriati > Methanobacteriota > Methanomicrobia > Methanomicrobiales > Methanomicrobiaceae > Methanoculleus > Methanoculleus taiwanensis. The sequence continues at coordinate 85,122 of NZ_LHQS01000003.1, forward strand.
CGTCAAGAAGTGCCCGTTCGAAGCGATCGATATCGTCAACCTCCCCGAGAAGCTGAGCCAGCCGACGCACCGCTACGGTGTGAACGGGTTCGTGCTCTACGGCCTCCCTATCCCGATCGAAGGGAAAGTCACGGGTATCCTCGGCGCGAACGGTATCGGGAAGAGCACATCGGTGCAGATCCTCTCCGGCCTTCTCGTGCCGAACCTCGGGGAGCCGGGCGGCAGTGTGGACTGGAAAGATGTGCTGAAACAGTACGCCGGTTCCGAGCTCTTCGACTACCTGCAGATGGTCTCGCAGAAGAATGTCAAAGTCTCGCTCAAGCCGCAGTACATCGACCATATTCCAAAGGTCTTCTCCGGCACCGTCCGGCAGCTGCTCTCGGCCACCGATGAGCGGGGAATGCTCGAGACCTATATCGACGGGCTCTCGCTCCGGGCGATCCTGGATCGGCCCATTACCGCTCTTTCCGGCGGGGAGCTCCAGCGTGTCGCTCTGACCGCGTGCCTCGCGAAGGACGCCGACTTCTACTTCTTCGACGAGATCACCCCGTTCCTCGACATCTACCAGCGGATGGCCGCGGCAAACCTCATCCGCGAGCTCGCCCAGGATCGTCCCGTCATCATCGTCGAGCACGACCTCGCCATCCTCGATATGCTTGCCGATACCGTGCATATCGCCTACGGCCAGCCGGCGGTGTACGGTATCATCACCTACCCGAAGGGTGTCCGGGTCGGGATCAATCAGTACCTGGAAGGGTATCTCCCCGAAGAGAACGTCAGGTTCCGCGAGTATCAGGTGCTCTTCGAACGGCGGGCGCACGCAAGCGACGCACAGCGCGAGATGCTGCTCGAGTTTCCGACGATGACGAAGAGTTTCGGGGCGTTCTCCCTCCAGGTCGACGGCGGCGAGATCCGGGCGGGTGAAGTGCTCGGCGTGGTCGGCGCGAACGGTATCGGTAAGAGTACGTTTGCAGAACTCCTCGCGGGCACGCTCGAACCGGATACGGGCTCGATGGACCAGCGGGTCAGGATCTCCTACAAGCCCCAGTATATCAAGGGGAACACGGAGGCTACGGTCGAAGAGCTCCTCCGCCAGTGCACGACGAAGTTCGACTCGTCGTTCTACCAGCACGAGATCATCGAACCGCTCACGCTCGCCCCCATCCTGCAGTCGTCGGCGAGCTCGCTCTCCGGCGGCGAGCTGCAGCGGGTCGCGATCGCAATCTGCCTCTCCCGCGACGCCGATCTCTACATCCTCGACGAACCGAGCGCCCACCTCGACGTCGAACAGCGGGTGAAGATCGCACGGCTCATACGCAAGCACGCCGAGGGGAGAAACTCGAGCACGCTCGTCATCGACCACGACATCTACCTGATCGATATGATCAGCGACCGGATACTGGTCTTCGACGGCGAACCCGGCGTCCACGGAGAGGCGACGGGGCCTTTCGAGATGGCGGACGGCATGAATATCTTCTTAAAGCAGCTCGGTATCACCTTCCGCCGGGACAAGAGCGGCAGGCCGCGGATCAATAAACCCGGTTCGTTCCTCGACCGGGAGCAGATCTCCGTCGGCGATTACTACTACTCGGATATCTCGAAGAGCTGAAACATCCATACTTTTTTCAGGGACTCTTCGCAGAGCAGACCCCCATAAGACCCGAAAGCACTGACCCGCACGAATCGCCGTACTCATGACCCGGATCGCAGAAATGTGGCGAGAGGAGTTCGGGACTCTCCGGAAAGGAGGAGTTTTCGTCCTAAAGGCCCTGGGGAGCGGCGCTCCTGTTCAGCGCCTTCATGTCAGCCGAACTCCGGTCGATCAGGCTGTGGAGTTCGTTCCTGTCGACCTCCATCCCACCCGGAACGTAGCGATCGATGAGGTCGTGGACGCCGGACTCGTTGAACTGTCCGGTCTCATTCGGGTCTTCTCCGAAGATTCCCCGCACCGAACCGCCGATGCCCTCGATGAAGTTCGTATCCGGCACTCCGGTCTGGTTCCTGACGAGACTGGCCACCTCCGACGGCATCTCGTCGGGGAGATCCGGGAAGACCGGCGAGCCCGTCACCTGAACCGCGAACCCGTTGATCGACCGCTGTAGCGTCCACGCCGAGTCTCCGAGGGCTTCGTTCGCCACGGCGGCTAGCGCTGCAAAGATATCCGCACCGGGAAGTGCCTCACCGCCGGCATCCATCCGCGTCTCCTCCGGCAGCGGGGCCGTGCCGGCATTCTGGCAGGCTACGGGCGTCGCGAGAACCGTTGCCTGTGAATTGTCCCCTGCACCGGTGCTCCGTACTGCCACCCCCTCTGCCGGGGCACTGATGACGAGGGGGCTTGTCTCCTCGACCGGTGGCAGGTACCCGACGGCTCCCGGAACGACGAACCAGCACCTCCCGGCCGTATCGATGAAGACGCTCTTCACGATATCGGAACCGATGCCGTCCCCGGCAGTCAGATGCATCCCGACGCCGTCGCCGTCCCAGCCGAAGATACCCCGGTCGGTCGCGAGGAACAGCATGCCATGCGGCGTTGCGGCGAGATCGTTGATGCCGTTCAGCGGTTCGCCGAGGTCGTCGACGTCGAGGATCTGCTCGATCGTATCCGGCGGCGAGAAGCGGAGAACCTCTGTCCTGTTGAAGATGTATACCCCGCCAAAGGGATCGGGGCGGACCTGCTGCATCCGGTCGAGCGGTCTGCCTCCGTCCGTCACCTGCCGGAACCGGTCGGGTTCCGCGCCTCTTTCAAGCACCCAGACACCTTCGCCGGACGATCCTGCCACGAGCGACCCGGTGCCGGCGTCGACCGCCATGCTCACGATCTCCCGGCACCCGAGTCCAGCCTCGCCGTAGGGCTTGTACCAGACCCACGTACCGTTCACGCAGCAGTGCAGGCCCGAGTGACCCGTCGCAACCCAGATTTCGGCATCCCGCCGGGTGATATCGTTGATCTGAAGGTTTTTGAGGAGCTGCTGATCCCGGATCGTCTCATAGCCCGTGCCGTCCGAGATCTGGAGGCCGCCCGGGTACCCGAGCCAGAGCCTCCCGCGGTGATCGAGCTCGACGGCCGTCACCATATCCCGAAGAAGCCCTTCGCTGCTGTTCCGGTTCATCTTAACGGCGTGCCAGGCTCCGCCGGCGTCGTAGACGGAAAGACCCCGATCCGTGGCAAAGATCACCTCGCCGGACGGGCCGTTGATCATCTCCTTGACGCCGTCGGAGAGTATCAGCAGATCGGATTGAGGAGTAAAGAGAACAACGGCAGCAGTTGCCGGGTTCACGCAGAAGAGGAGAAGGAGAAGAGCGATTAGAGATCGAAGCATATGCCGTCAGCCCGCTTCACCGTTGTCCGGCCGCCTTCAGCCGGCCGGTAGATGACCGATCGTCCGAACTTTCCTCCCGTCTCCTCGGCGTCGATCCGCAGGCGCCTGCCCTGCAGGAGCGACCGGATCGCCTCCACGTTCCGCTCGCCGATATTGAGACTGGTGCCGGAGTACTCGAACATGCTTGCTCCACCAACGAGCCTCGCTACGATCGAACCCCTGGTACAGCCAAGCGCCTCCATCTCGCCGAGCAGCGCACAGAGCGCGGTATCCGCAAACTTCCCCGGCCTGTCGGTGGGAGACCCCCGGCTCTCCGGCAGCATGATATGCGCAAGTCCGCCTACCGAGCGCCTGGCATCATGGAGAATCAGCGCAACGCAGGAGCCAAGCCCTACGGTAGCCATAGGGAACGAGCCGACCCGGTAATCACCGATACCGATGACGACGGCATTCTCTTCCACAAAGAATCGTTTTTCCATCGAGATCAGGCACCAGGATTACGTCGCGACGAGCGCTTCGAGCAACCGGATAATTTCACGGAGTAACTCGGGGTTCGGGAGCAGGAAGATGCTTCCGTAGACGGGAGGAGCATCGCTCTGCAGTTCGGTACTGAAGATGACGACTTCGTTGACATCGGCCGCCATCTGGGCGATGATCGACTGGAAGGCTGCATGAGCCATATCGACTGCGAGCGCCGGGGGAGACGGGAGCATGACGATGCCGAGCAGCTCGGCAGTGGAGTCAAGGAAGGCGGAGATCATGATGTTTCCGATCTCGATGACAGCACTCTGGTCCATCTCGGTGAGTTCCCGGTCGCTTCCGGCCGTCCCGAGCATCATGTTCGTCAGCTCGATAACGGCGCTTACCGGCATGCTGACGACGATGTAACCGCCGTCTGCAAGATCTCCCTGGATCTGAAAGACAACCAGAGCCGAGATCTCGTCGCCGATGTACTGGTATACATCCGCGATATCCACGACCTTGACCTCCGGGACGGTCATCTCCACCGGGCTCATCAGCATCTGGGCGAGTGTCGTCGCGGCATGGGCCGCACCGATGTTTCCAAGTTCGTTCAATGCATCCGTCTGATAGATATCTAGTTCCATAGAGGTTCACCTACACCATTGTATTCACATCGAGAACGGGCACGACATCCCCGTCACCGGGAATAGTCACGCCGCTGATTCCCCGGCAACTGCCTACCAGGCGGCTGAGCGGTTTTACCACGACTTCCTGCTGACCCTCGACGGAGTCAACGACGATACAACACTTCTTGCCGTTATTCTGCAGCACGACAAGTGTATCACCACTTTTTGTCGACACGCCGAACATATCCTCAAGTCTGTGCATGGGAAGGAGGTTATCCCGAAGCAGAATCGTCTCGGTCGACCCGATATGATGAACGGCATCCTGACGTGCCGTCGCTACCTCGACGACGTTGCTGACCGGGATCGCGCATCGCATGCCGTTGATATGCACCATCATCACGTCGACGATGGCCATCGTCGGCGGCAGGACGAGTTCGAACTTCGTCCCTTTTCCGACGACGGACTCCACCCGGATCGTTCCTTTGAGCGCCTCGATCGAACGTTTCACTACGTCGAGCCCGACGCCCCGTCCACTGATATCGGTTATCTTCTCGGCGGTCGAGAAACCCGGCTGGAATATCAGGCCTATCAGCTCCTCTTTCGACGCCGCCCGTGCACTCTCGGGGGTCATGAGCCCTTTCTCGACTGCCGAACGGCGGAGCTTCTCCGGGTCCATTCCTGCGCCGTCTTCCTCGATCTCGAGGATGACATTATCACGGTCGCGGCGGGCTGTCAGTTTCAGGAGCCCTTTCCGCGGCTTACCTGCGGCCTCTCTTACCCCAGGCGACTCGATGCCGTGGTTGACGGCGTTCCGTATGATATGGAGAAGCGGGTCGTTGAGCCCGTCCATCATACTCCGGTCGAGTTCGGTATCGCCTCCCTCGACGACGAACTCGACCTCTTTCCCGTCGTAGTTCGCAACGTCGCGGACGACGCGTGGGAGCCGGCTGAATATCCGCTCGAGCGGGATCATCCGGATACCCATCATGAGGTTCTGGAGGTCGGAGACCGAGCGGCCGACCATGCTGAGTGCTTCGTCGAACTCTTTGATCCCGTGCTTCCTCGCTATCAGTTCGAGGCGGCCGCGGTTGATGACGAGATCCTCGACGAGGTTCATCATCTGGTCGAGCCGCTGGATGTCGACCCGGATATTTTTTATCTCCCGGTTTTTGTCGCTCTTCCCGGCCTTCTGCGGGGCTTGCACCGGGTCATCGGGCAGCGGCGGCTCATCGGCCGCCGCCTCGGACGGGTCGTACGGGGTGACCGTCGCACTCACGACATCCGCTCCCGACGCAACGGTCGCCAGCGCCTCGTCGCCGGCGTCGCTCGCGACGAGCAGCGAGAACGACCCGTCGAACCGGCCGTCCTCGAGGAGATCGCGAGACGGCGTCGTCTCGAGGATACTCCCGAGTGCTTCGAGGTTCTGAAGAATGATAATGGCACGAACGTCTTTCATGCCGCAGGCAGGGTCGAGCGTGACCGTGACGTCATAGCAGGGAAGCGAACCGGCGGCAGCGGCCACCGGACTGCTTACAGGCTCCTCGCCGGGTGCGGACCCGGCCGCCGGGGGTGCATCGGGCTGGTCGCCGATAAAGGCCTTGAGACTTGCGATCAGACTCCCGGACTTCTCGGAAGCTGGACGTTCCCCCGCCTCGATCTCGTCGAGCATCTCCTCGATGACATCGGTGCAGCAGAGGAGAAGGTCGGCGAGTGCCGGCGTTACGTCACGCTGCCCGCTCCGGATGAGCTGGAAGATATCCTCCATAGCGTGGCAGAGGTGCTCCATCTCGTCGTAGCCCATGGATGCGGACATACCCTTCAGCGTATGCGCCGATCTGAATATCTCATCGATAGCGGCCGCATCTTCCCCGTGCTCGAGGGCAAGGAGACTGTTCACAATAACTTCGTGGTTCTCCCGCGACTCATCAACAAAGAGTTTCCGGTACATCTCCTCATCAAGCATCGTCATCTGTCTACCTCCTCGAGCGCTTTTGTGATCTCACGGGCGATCCCCTTGAGCGGTACAACTCTATCCACGCAGCTGCGGCTGAGTGCCGACCGTGCCATCCCGTAGACGAGGCAGTCATCCTCGGCACAGACCATCGTGACACCGCCTGCCGCCTTCACCGCGAGCGTTCCCTCTCCCCCGTCGTGACCCATGCCGCTTAAGAGGACGGAGACGACGCGAGGGCCGAATACGTTTGCTGCCGAGACGAATGTCTTGTCGACGGCAGGCCGCACGGCGTGAACCTGCGGGGCTTTCGAGTGGACGATCCGGCCGTGGTTTCGCCCCATCTTCCCGGGAACGGCCGATATAATGGAGTGGAACCCGGCTTTCGATACCACGGCCGTTCCGTTCTTGAGTACCTCCCCGTTTTCGGTCTCCTTGACGTGCAGCGGCGATACCCGGTTGAGCCGTTCCGCCAGGGGTGCGGTGAACCCTTCCGGCATATGCTGCGTGACGATGACGGCTGCACGGATATCGGAGCGGAGTCCCGAGAGCACCTGATCCAGCATATGCGGCCCTCCTGCAGACGAGCCGATCAGGACGACGACCTCGGCATCCTCCTCCGATACGGAGGAGATTCCGGAGAATACCGGAACCCTGACGAGACTCTTGATCTTCTCAACGAGCTCCCGCTCAACCCCTCGAACCTGGTGGATGTCGCGGGGTTTGAGCATGAAGTCGTCGGCGCCGAGCTGCAGCGCCTTATGGGTCATATCGGCGTGCCGGGACGTCAGGGTGGAGAGGACGATGACCTTCGGCCGCTGCTCCGCGTCTTTGAGCGCCCCGAGCACCTCAAGCCCGCTCATGCGGGGCATCTCGATATCGAGCGTGACGACGTCGGGAGAGAGTGTCCGGATCTTTTCAAGTGCGTCGATGCCGTTCACCGCAGTTCCGACAACCTCGATACCCGGGTCGTCCTTGAGCATGTCTCGAAGGAGTGTCCGGATAAACAGCGAATCGTCGACGACCAGAACCCGGATCATGCTCATGCACTGAGAACGCTCTTCACTTCTTCAAGGACTTTCGGAGCCTGGAACGGCTTGACGATATACCCGCGGGCACCGCTTTTGATCGCAAGCTTGACCATCTGCTCCTGCCCGACGGCCGTGCACATGATGACCTTTGCACCGGGATCTGCGGTCTTTATCGCCTTTAACGCCTCGATACCGTTCACTTTGGGCATAACGACGTCCATGGTCACGAGATCGGGCTTGAGTTCCTGGTACTTTGCGATAGCCTCGGCACCGTCACCGGCTTCGCCGACGATATCGTGTCCGCCCGTGAAAAGAATATTCTTCAGAAGCGTCCGCATGAACATCGTGTCGTCTACAATCAGAATCCTTCCCATTGCGCACCTTGTTCAGTATTTGTGTAGTACGCTATATAGACCTTATTATTCCGTAACTACCGAGAAATTAGTTTGTTGAAGATTTTACCGCATCGGAGATGTGACGGACGCCCTTTGCGGTCAGCTGGATCTCTTTTCTGACACAGATGACCTCGGCGACACCGAGCGAGAGGAGCTTTTCATAGATTGCATCGAGCTCTTTCTGGGAGATCTGGAGCATATTCTCTATGGCGTGCGAATCCATCCCACTGTAGACCAGCATCGCAACCTGTGCCGTAACCGGGTCGAGCGCTTCGGCGGGCTCGGAGTCCTGCGTGGCCTCTTTTAAGAAATTATACAGAACCTGCAGCGTCGTGAGCGGGCAGAGGACGAAACTCGTCACCACCTCGTTATCGATGAGGTGATCGATCTTGACCACATCGAGTTCCTTCTCCTGGATCTCGCGTGACGTAAGACTGATGCTCGCCACCTCCCCGAGGGGAATGCAGACCTGCTTATTCGGGCTTACAAACCAGATCCCGGTCTTGAGGACGGCAATAGCACCCTTCTCCCACTGGGCGTTCTGAACCAGCACGCCTCCTCGTATCGCCGGCGACATGAAGAATGCGTTCAGCCGGTAGGCGCTGCAGGACATGATGACGAACTTCTTCACAACCTCGAGGACTTTATCGACGGATGCTATCCGATACGTCCGTTCGGATTCGCCGCCGGTCGTTATGGAGACCTGATTCTTCTTCTGCTCGAGGTCGACTATCGATTTATAAAGGATCTCCGCCGAGACGGGCGCCCCGATCGTGATCCGATCTTCTGCGATGCCCATCCGGGTAGGGACCCACGCCCCTTCATGTTCAACCTTAATCGGAACTTCCTTCATAGCATCCACCTCGTCCCGGTGACGTCAGTGTTTCGGCCTCATCGCCCGCAGCAGATCCTCCATCTCATCGGCGAGCTCCTTCCCGCTGAACTTCATGCCTTTCAGATCCCGGAGGAGACTGACATCTTCGACCGCTTTCCGTTTCTTGACGTCGGATTTGAGCTCTGCGAGGAGATCGTCGTCGGCAAGGCCTCCCGAAGCAAAGGAGACCATATCGAAATCCTCGGGTTCCTCTTCCTCCTCGACCTCCTCCTCGTCGGGCTCCTCGGGCTCCGGGATGAAAGCCGCGAGCCCTCCTGCCCCCGAACCGCTCTCATCCTCGATCTCGATCTCATCGAGGTCTATCTCATCGAGATCGCCGAGTTCCCCGCCGAGGATGTCGCCGACTGCGTCCGATTCAAGCCCTCCGAGCATATCCACCGGGAGTGCGGCCTCCGGTGCGGGCATGCTCGCCAGCCGCGCACGCTCTTTTGGAGCAGCCGGTGCGGAGGGGAACCCTTCCGACGGCTCGCTCCCAAGATCGAAGTCGGGCGGCAGATCGAGATCATCAAGTTCGTCCTGATGCGCCTTGAGGATATCGGAGACAGCACTCTCATCCTCAGCAGAGAGCGCCGAAACCTGCCCGGTGCTGAACTTCGAGGCGATCCGCGAGACCTCGCCGTCGAGATCGAGATCGTCGAGCGATGAGGTGTCGAGCTCATCAAGAGCGCTGAGCGGATCGTCCACCCTCCCTCTTCCAGCGGTGGGCGCTACCACGCTCTCCGGCTCCTCGATTGGATCATGGATCGCCTTATCGAGCATCTCGTCGATCTTGCCGAGCTCCGCCCTCTTCTCGTGCTCGGGCGCACGGCTCTTCACGACGGTCTTTTTGAGAGACGCAATGAATGCCGCGAGGATAGCCACGACCTGCTGCAGGGCTCCCCGTATATCGGGGATGCGCCGGGAAGCCTTCGCACTGGCTTTCGTCGGTTTCGGTGCGTGTGCTTTTCGCCGCCGCATCGCCACCCGCACCGAGGCTGCGAGCCGGGAGGGGTGGAGATCGGCGACCGGCAACGCGCCGGTGCCAAGCAGCATCAGAAAGCCAGCCAGCACGGTTCCGGCGATGATCACGATCGGCGGGATGTCAAAGAGGATCAGCAGCGACCCTGCGGTGACCGTTACCAGAAAGAGTACCGGGCGGCGAAACTTCTCTTTCATGTCAAACAGCTCCGAATGTAGGTATGTTGAAGAATATCCCCACCAGGATTGGGGCGATCACAAAGATAATACCGGTGATGGTGCAGAGCAGGCTCCCGAAAAAGTAGTACATGTACCGGTCTCCGCCGGCGACGATCTTGCCGGCGAGGGTGTTGCTGATCGTCAGGAGCACGCAGATCGTCACCACGTACGTCGACATCTCGGCCTCGGGGAAGTCGGTGAAGAAGTTCATCGCCCCCGCCATGCTGCCGCTGATCGAGGAGGAACTCCCCGAGAGGGCGCTTGTCGCCTCATTGAACGTCTCGAGCACCGCCGTCACGGCTTTCGACATGGTGAGGAGGATCTCAAAAAGGAAGACGAAAATACCGACCATCGCCCCGTGCATGGGGATGAGCAGCACCACGAACCCCTTCACGAGCATATCGCGCTTGCGCCGCAGGAGAACCTGCTCAAGCATCGACGAGCCGACGATCTTGCCGATCCTGTCGGCGGATCCGCCGAGAGAGACTGCATCGCGGAAGATGTTCATGTACTTGTAGATGAGATTGCTCCCGGTCTCGCCGATGAACCGCTTCCAGCTCCCCCCCTCGTCGATGCCGAGGTTGAGCTTCGAGGTGACGGAGTTGATGAACGGTTCGAGGTTCGTTAAGGATTTCTTGTCGATCTCCTGCAGGGCGTCCGCGGTCGTGATCCCTTTCCCGCCCATGACCGACCCGAGGCTCCGGATAAACGTGGAGAAATCCTCGTCGCGGTTAACGACATTGTCGTCGTCGATGTACCCGATGATCCCGAGCGGCATGATGAGCAGCCCTACGAGCAAGAAGATGACGCCTGCGTTCACGCCGATGATGATCAGGATCAGGCATATCGCCGCCACCACGGGAAGAACCATCCGCTCCATGCGTCGTATCGTCGCCTGCTCCCGCGAGCAGACATCGGCGAGACCGTGGGTCTTCTGATCGTCGGGAACCGCCTTGTACATGATCGCGAGCCCGAACCCGGATATGGCGACGATGATCATATACGAGGTGTTGAGCGCCGACTCGATCCCGTCGGGAGCGTAGATCGCGACCGAGATCATGATGATGATCGCAACGAGCGTGCCGGAGAGGAGCATCGCAAGGTAGGCATCTCCCCATTTCTTTAACATCTCGACACCCTGCTCGAAGGTGTTCCGGTAGATCTCCCGAACCGTCGAGAGTTCGGTCCCGATGAAGTCGTCGTCGGGAACACCCGAGTCGATGGAGTTTGCGTAGCGGTTGAGCATGCTCTGGAGCGTCTCGTTCCTGCACTTCTCGGCGATGACGCGGAGCCCGTCCGCATAACTGTACCCCCACCCCTTCACGAGGCGCTCGACCTTCGCGATGTACCGGGTCGGGACGTACTCGAACCGTTCTGCCGTATAGCCGAAGATCTCGGGACGGGTGACCGACGCCGTGGTGATCGCCGCCATGTAGGTGTACATGAAGAGGAGGTCCTGCCCCATCTTCTTGTTCTCAAGAAGCCTCTCCTGCAGGCTCCCGAGGGATTTGAGCTGATCCTCAAACGGCAGCTGGCCTTTGTTCGCCTCACGGAGCCGGTCGGTGACGTCCTCGAACATCTCATACCTCGATGGTGAGCAGTCCCTGCTTCTTGATCTTCGTGGTCATATGGAAGAGATCCCAGAACTGGGTGTACCCCGCCTTATGCAGCCGTTCGAGGATCTTCGCCCGTTTTTCGACCTCGTTGTACATCTCGGCGCGTTTATTCTCCGGGATGCCGAGCATAGAGGCGATCTTGTTCTCGAGGAGGTAGCTGCTTCCCTTGCCCGTGAACGTGAACGAGTCGGTGACCGGATCCCAGACGAACGCCGCAAGGAACGAGAAACCCTGGGTCTCGGGATCGAACCCCACGAGCTCGTTGATGCTCAGCATCCGCCGCACCGTCCCTCCCCCGGGGAGTTTCACCGCGCTCTGGATGATCACGAGGTTTAAATTATCCACATAGGTCTTTGGAATAAGGATCGGGTCTCCGCAGAGACGCTGGATCAGTTTCTCGACCGACGCCGCGTGGAAGGTGCTCATCACCGGGTGGCCGGTCTGCATGGCCGAGAAGGCGACGCTCCCCTCGATACCACGGATCTCACCGACGAGGATCTGGTTCGGACGCTGACGGAGGGCGGCTTTTAAGAGATCGAACATCGTGACATCTGACCCCTCGCCTTCCCCCTTCCCTTTTCCTTTCGCGACCTCGCGGCTCCAGTTCTTGTGCGGCACCGTGAGCTCGGGGGTATCCTCGATCGTGACGATCTTATTCTCCGGCGAGAGGAACGTCGTCAGCGCGTTGAGCGACGTCGTCTTGCCGCTCGCGGTCTCCCCGCTCACGAACATCGACATGCCGTACTCGAGGCAGATCCAGAGGTAGCCGGCCATCATGTAGTCGCAGGCGCCGCTCTCGATCACCTGCAGGATGCTTAACGGCACCTCGTTGACCTTACGGATCGTGAAGTTGCTGCCGTGCTTGCTGATCTCGGTGCCGTAGACGATGTTGATACGCGACCCGTCCGGGAGCGTCGCATCGACGATCGGATTTCGGTAGGTGAGCGGCTTTTTAATCCGTTCTGCGAGCTTGATGACGAATTTGTCGAGTTCTCCCGAATCCTGGAAGCCGACGACCGACTTTAAGCCCTTGAAGATCTTATGCTCGATGAAGATTGGCCCGACGCCGTCGCAGGTGATATCCTCGATGTACTCGTCGCTGAGGAAGGGTTTGAGCGTCCCGAGTTCGATCTTGTCCCGCACCATGAGGTACTCGAGCGCCTTGTACTCCTGCTGCGTAAGGATGATCCGCCCGTCCGCCATCTGGGGTACCGCGGCCTGGTGCTTCTGGATCTTCCCCTTCGCACCGATATCGGAGTTGAGAAACTGCTTGATCCTGGCTTTCAGGTCTTTCGGCGTCCCTCCGGCAAGCCGTGACTCGTCGATCGCCTCGCCGGGCTGCTTGACGTAGATGACCTGGCTGATGAACTTCTTTAAGACCTCCGCCCGCGCCTTCTCGGTCACCGGTTCCTCCTCCATGGCGTCGATCATGTCGATCAACTTCTGCTCCACGTGGGGGAGGAAGTCCTTGACACTGTGGAGAAACGACGGCTCTATCGGAATGTACCAGTTCCGGACGTCGTTCGGGTCGGGGAAGATGTGGACGAAGGTCGTATCGTTGACCGGATAGATGATATTCGGGTTTTCCATCGACTTTAGGTCTCGCTTCAGCTCCGAGAGGAAGAGCGGGATCCCGACGGTGTTGACGGGGAGGATATGGAGGTACTCGAGGAGGTGCGGGCTGTCCTTGACGTACTCGCGGGCATTGGCCGGCAGCATCCGGTAGAGGGCGCAGGACTCGACGTTGTTGTAGCAGTCGTTTCCTTCGTCGATGAACTCCGGTTCGAAGGGGAGGGCAACCGATGCCGTGAGCGATGCCGTCATGGATCTACACCTTTGCGACGGAGACCGGGATGATCTTGATCCCGTATCCGGGGTGGACTTCGAAGCTGACGATGTTTCCGGTCGTCTTACGCGCTCCCCTGACTTTCACGACCTCGAGCATCATCACGTACTTGCCGCCGACGAGCGCCTTCTTCATGAAGAGGTGGGCGTCGCAGATCGACCGTATCCGGACGAGTGCGTCCTCGACGAAGGCGTAGGTATGCAGCGTGATCAGGATCGTCTTGCCGTGGTCGACGAGGTGCTTGCAGTTCGTGAAGAAGGTGAGCACCGTATCCTGCTGCGCGTACTCGGTGAAGAGCGTCAAGGAGTCGATGATGATCACTTCAGCGCGGCTCCGCTCGATGAACCCGATCATCCGCTCGAGGGTGCCCTGCATCTTCTCCTTCGTCCACTCGAACCCGACGACGTGCATCGGAAAGACCCGGAGGTAGCCCCAGGCGAAGTACTCGGAGATGTCGAGGCTCATCGACTCCATCTGCGAGAGGAAACTCTTGCTCGTATTCTCGGTCGAGAAGAGGTCGACGTTGAACCCCTGCTTGAGCGCCCCCCAGACGATCTGCTGGGTGAGCACGCTCTTGCCCGTATCGTTCTCGCCCTCGATCAGCGAGAGCGACTGGAGCGGGAGACCGTCGGCGATCTTCTTGTCGAGTTCGGAGTTCCCGGTCGAGAGGATGGTCTGCCCATGCATCTCGCCGTATCCATCGTCGCTGTCGTAACTGCTTGCGGGCATGTCGTTCACCTAGATATATGCGGAGTCATAGACGCCGTTCCCGGTCGTGACCTGCACCCAGGTCGGGTCGTCGCCGCTGTAGGGCACGGAGAGGTTCAGGACCTCCCCGGGATCAAGCTGGTTCGGGTGGATCTGATCGGGGCTGATGGCAACGACGGTCCAGTTCGTCCCGTAGGGGTTGTAGATCGGAGAGCCGCTGGTGACGAGGTAGACGTCCATATGGGCAAAACTCACGATCGGCTCGTTCCCGCTGTTCTCGACCTCGACATAGAGCACCTTTCCTGCTGCATCGAGGGACGTGGCAGCGACATCGATATTCGTCCGCATCCGCATCTCCTGCTGGATGGCAAGGTCGCCCTGCGCCATGACGACGAGCTCCGCCGTGCCGAGGGTGCCCCCGACGAGGATATACGCCGTGATGACCAGCAGGAGAATGCCGATCCCCGAAGCGACGAGCGATCCGACGCTCATGTCAATCACTTACCGTAAACTCGGTCGACCGCGAAAGACCCGTCATCAGGACGAACTGGAAGTAGGCAACACTGCCGGAGGCGTCCGGAAGATCGGTCGTCTGCCCCGTGATGTGGAGGGTCTCGCCGGCATCCCAGTAGCCGTTCGCACTGCTCTCCGCGATCGCGTACGTCCACTCCCCATCCGCCACCACACCGGCCGTATACGACAGCCGATCGAAATCACCGACCGCCCCGAGGAAGACGTCGCTATCCTCGAGGTCGGTCTCCGCGATCCGCTGCGTTCCGACGTTCTTGATCCAGATCTCGGCCTTCTCCGACGCAGCACTCGCGTAGGTCGTCACGATCTTCACGTCGACCCGCAGCCGCTCGTCCGCCTGGTGCGTCGAGGAGGCGATGGTGTCCGAGAGCGTGTAGATGACCGGGAAGATAGCGTTAATGAGTACGCCGGCCGAAATGATCGCGGCCATCAGGAACATTGCGGTGGTGAAGGTTTCGCTCGACATCCATCATATCCTGTCCAGCATCTCGAGCCATTCGTCACCAGTATACTTGTCTTTCGGCGTAACTTTTCCGTCCCGGCCCTTTTCGCCGGACTGCATCCGCTGGACCATCAATACCTCGATCATATCGCGGTCGAGCGAGGAGTCGCCGGGGTCGAGGATCCGGTTCAGGACGTAGAGCTCGGAGACGAACTCGTTCGGCCCGATCTCCTGGAGGTCACCGCGGGTGGGGGGTATCATCCGGATGATCTCTTTGATCTGATCGGCGGAGCCTTCCGCGATGTAGCCCATCGTCAGGTAGGCGTCGATCATCATCTCGAACCGCTCGTGCCCGAACTTCTTGCAGCTCTTGTGCGTCCAGTCGAAGAGCTGATGCACCTTCTGGAGTTTCAGCTTCTCGGGGGGCTTTGGCGCGCTCTCGGCGGGCGGGGCGAACTGCCCTGCGGGAAGGCCGAACGCTTCGGGGGGCGAAAGCACGGGCTCTTTCTGCATGCCGGCAAATCCGTTCGCGAGATCGAACCCGAGCGGCTCGTCCGCATCGTGCTCCTCGATCTCGTGCTCCTTCCACGCCTCCGGTTCGTCCTCTCTTCCGCCCTCCGGCAGCATCGGAGCGGATGGTATTCTGCTGAAAGCAGTATTTGAGAAGGGATTGTCGAGTTCGTTCATCCGTTCGCGGATATCGATGAGCAGGCGCTTTAAGGATGTCTTCATGAAGTCGAGCTCTTTCTCGAGGTTATCGAGCCGGACCTCAGGGTCCTCAGTCGACGCTCCGCTGAGGATCTTATCGATCTGTGCCTGGTCTACCCCCATGGTGAATGATTATATCAACGACATGGTTAATAAGGCTTTGCACTGCAGTTACGTGACGGGAGAGGGTTTTTGGGTAAAATGTGGGATCTAGAGAGGCAATTCGGGATACCTTGCTGTACGGTGAAAGGGTGGGAAGCAGATGCTACCCGGTGCAGATGGGCTGATTGCATCAGGTAGAGAATCAACCTGACAGTTCCGACACTGATTCTCTGCCAGGCGGAAATATTGTAGCAGGGGGCAAGACATATCGATCTTCTTCAAGCACCCCCCGAGGGATTATCTGCCGGTATAGGAGGAACGAAATGGAACGCGCCATCCCATGTCCGCTGCCGGAGCGCTACCCCTGCTATGAGCAAAGCACTTGGAATACGGCTCATCACATGAACGGGCTGCATGTGCGCTTGAAGGAGACCCAGCCGCGAACATCGCTGCCATCCACAAGGTCGCCAGAATAAACAGCATAGCCCCAGTCCGGATTGGTGAGGCATGGGAAAGAATAGCAGATCTCATAAGGCTGTGTGAAAAATAATGATCACTGTATATTCGAGTAGTTATACGCCACTTCCCTCTGCGGACCGTCACCGAGGTTCGGGAATTGATAACGAGACAAGCACAGCCGGCAATGCCTCCCGATTGCAATAGTCAGGTGTGAAAATAAGAGTATGAGCATACATTCAAACGGTGCAATGCTGGAACTGCTCCGGGAAGATCCTGCAATCTGGGATCTCTTCACCAGGAAAGAAGAGTACGCTCCCGGCCTCCGCGATGAGTTCGATCGTTTCCCATACTACCTGAGCTCGCACAGGAATATTTTCAAGCCTTGCGTCTCGGAGTATCTTCACGACCGCGGCTACCGGGTCGAGTACCCGGACGGGCAGCCCTTTGCCATCTGCCTGACCCACGATATTGATTCAATCTATCGGCCTTCCCTCTTCAAAGGATACGACGCTCTGCAATCCTTAAAGGTGGGAAATCTCCGGAAAGGCATCGACAGCATTTCGCAGATCCGATCAAAGAAACTCCCCTGGTGCAATTTTCAAGAGATCATGGCACTCGAGGAGCAGTACGACGCAACGTCCAGTTTCTACTTTCTCGCCCTCGCTCCCGGGGATAAGGATTACCGCTACGACATCAGGGATCTTGAAACGGATATCGGAACGATCGCCGATGCGGGCTGGGAGGTCGGCCTCCACGGCGGTCACCAGGCATACTGTGACCTGCAGCAGTTGCAAGCCGAGAAAAAGCGGCTGGAGAAAGTCCTCAACCGGCCCGTCATCGGCTACCGCAACCACTATCTCAGGTTCCGGGTTCCGGAGACCTGGAAGCACCTTGCCGAGGCAGGGTTCAGGTACGACACCACCTTGGGCTATCCCGACTGCGTCGGCTTTCGGAACGGGATGTGCCACCCCTTCAGGCCTTACGACCTCACCGCCGGACGTGAGATCGACATCATGGAGATCCCCCTAACGATCATGGACACCACGCTCGACCGATACATGCGCCTTGATCCCGGGAGAGCGTGGGAGGTTACCCGCTGCCTTATCGACGCAACCGAGCGTTGCGGAGGCGTCGCCACCATCCTCTGGCATAACACCTTCATGGGAGGAGAGCGGTTGAAGTTGTATGAGAAGGCGCTGCGGTACTGTGGGGAGAAGGGCGCATGGATGACGAGTGGGGTAGAAATTCAGGCCTCAATAGGAGAGCGGCAACTACTCTGACTTCATTGCAGATCGGATAGTGCTGAGCAAGTAGGATTTCCCTAAGGAGGAGAGTACATAGAGTGCTACAGAGGGATCATCTTTAGAGAACTCAGCGAAGATTCTCTTTTTCCCTTTCAAATCCTTTAACCAAAGGGAGATACCCCTATGGTAATCGGGATACCCATTCTTGCGGTATAAATACATGCAATTACTGAAATCCTCCAGAACTTTAAGATACACCACTTCGCCATCTTCGATGGGACTTTCGGTGTACTGTATCGCTTCAGCTCCCGTAAGATCAGCATAGGCAATCCATGGAAGGCTTACGCCGCATGCCGGCGTAATCCCGATCCACGACCAACTCCTGGGATTTATTTCGATCAACCAGAACTTTCCCGTCGAAAGATCTTTTTTGAATTCGAATTCAGCAATCCCAGTGTAACCCAGATCGCGCACCATTTCCTTGACACATACGATAATCTCATCGGGCACTCTCTCCCCCTGGCCTACCACACAATTCCCAATATCTGGAGGATACCCTCTCACCTTCCTTCCGGTAAAGAGACCAAGAACTTCGTGCTGCCTGTTGGCATAGATGCCCACGGTGTACATCCGATCTGCCATCCCAGGTATATATTCCTGAAAGAGGAAGTAGTCCAAATAACTGGCATGGCGAGTGATAAATTGATGAAATTCGGAGGTATCGTGGATCACGGTCATCCTGTGGGAATCTAGAAGTCGACAAATATCCGGATGATCTGCACAGAGGTTTGATGAGCGGCGAGCAATGGGTTTCGCGATTAGAGGAAAAATATTCCCATCCGCATTGAGGACCTCTTCAAAGGAGTAGAGACGTGGCACCAGATAGCCCCGCTTCATAGCCCATCGATAGAAGCGATCCTTGCTAATGAGAAGGTCAACAACCGACCCATCCGCAACACAGGGGATGTACCATCGCTCTAACTCCGACTTATGCTTGGCGATGGCGGCAGCCCATTGGTCATTGGTGGGAAAAAGGACGGGCTTATGGTCGAAGTCACACCCCCTCTCGATCAAAAAATGTATGAATGCCTCTTCATCACAAAGTGGATCAGGGCATGGCCAGTACTGCGCGTACCTTGAGGCGGTGCCTACGCTCCGGAACGTATCAAGGGCATAAACAGGAACATCATGCCGGCCAAGTTCCTGAATGATGCTCAGACCATTATAATGGCAATTGAAAATAAGAGCGGGAGGCATCATAGCGGATTGAGAACTCCTAGAATACTTGCACAGGAAGCATTACTGATTTTTGTTTTCATCGTGTATTTTTGCTGTATTAGGCTCTGTAGAACTGCCCTTACACTGTGATAGGGAATACTACCCCAAAACAATAGAGAGGAATGTGCAAAGCCCCTTAGGTGAGGTGAATTCTCCATCCCCTTCCAGATCGCATATCCTGTTTTGGATGAGTAACTATAGCCTTCAAGTAAGGACATCTACGAGGCTTTTTTAACTAACGTTATAAATACCGTGTTGACCCTTTCGGTTCTTAAGTTATCTCTTTCTTGCCTGGCCTTACTAATCTTTGCATAAGCCTGCTCTTTGACAAAAGAGAGAGAATAAAGCCTATTTAATCTAAAGAATGCTATTATTTTGCTAACAAAGAGATTATACAGGGGCACAGATCTAAAGATTTGAATAAGATCCATATTCTGTTGTTCTGCAACATTTCTCCAATAATCTGGATTTCGGTAGTAGCAATATGCCTCCTTTACATATGATGATTTTATCTTTCTTATTTCACCTGGAACAATGAAATCTCTGATAATCACAATACCTCCAGGCTGCAAGTGAGAACAGAGCTTAGCCATAAAATGAGAAATCATTTCATCGTTATACAGGTACAAGACCCCACTGACTACCGTGACATCGACCATTTCTGGGGGGGTGAAAGACTCAAAACTTGCGTTGGAAACATTAATCTCGGGAATATCTTTGCACCTATCTTTAAGCTTTGTGTACAGTCGAGGCGCTGGCTCAATAGCATAAACAGATTTCAAGTGCCGTGCAAGAACTACACTAAACCTACCCAGCCCCGCACCAACATCTAATCCAATATGTGTATCATTTTTACGATTATATTGACAATATTCGACTAAAATATCAGATAATAATCTAGATTCAATAAAATTTTCAAAGGAGGCAATATATTTATTTTTTAGGGACGTTGAACTTTCTAAAGAGCATAACCCTTTGGCGTCCCAATAATTTACAATGCTTTTTAATAACTCTTGACTACCGCTCTTTTGGGCGTCAGAGATTTGTGTATCGCTAATTTTAGTCATCTTGCCATCTCAGAATATGTAATATTCTAGTCGAAATTCCAAACACGACTGCACTGTTGGAAATTTATTTTGTTACGACAACTCATGGCCCATATTATAGTCCCTTCTTCAATACAGGTTCATAACGCTTAGGTTCCAAGCCAATAAACTTCCTTATTTCGTTTAGAGATGTATAGAATAAGTATTCCCAATAAGTACAGCGTAGGTAAAAAGGGCTTTGCGGATTTTCGAGATACATGTCATTCCTTCCTGCAATTTCAAGTGCCTGTACGATTACTTCTCCAGTGATGGCTGCCCTTTTATCATTTAATGTTTTTGGAGTCTCATTCGGCTCCAGAATCACTCTTTTTTGAGCTAATATCTTTCCTGAATCAAAAGTATCCTTAAGTACATGAACCGTAACACCACTATACTTTTCTTCATTTATTAGAGGAGCAAATGTAACGTTCCCTCCCCGATATTCTGGTAGATAACTTGAGTGACAGTTCAAGCCTTCAACTCTAGCTAATTGTATAACTTCATTCGGGATTTTAAACATCCAACCATTTGACAAAAGGATATCAAAGTCGTACATTTTAAGTTGAGGTAAATGATGAAGAATATTTTTTTCAGAAGTGAGGATTAGAGGAAATCCATACACGTCTGCTAATTCTTGCATTGAGGCATATCTGCGATTCATTTTTTTCCTCTCAATACCAAATAATTTAACTGAAAACCTAATCAAACCAATAAAATCACATTTTAATTTATCTATCAAACCGTTTGACTGTGGCACTGGTATATACCCAATTGCTATTACTATTTCGTGACTCGTTTTTGATATTGCATCAAGACCTAAACAAGTTTTGAGATTGTTTTCAGTGCCCAAGTATGCTATTCGCAATTTCATAGGGATAGCCCTCCTTGAAAAGTGTGCTGTCTATGATAGGAATTTAGAATCGACATGATAGCATTTAGCGGAAGATAATTTATCAATTGCTACCAATCATTGTTATCATTTGTCATCATGCTTAGATGTGGACAGAGGGAGCTGCCTCGAAGGTCAATTTCACATCCGTGTTCGCGACACAGTATGGCCTCCAATGGCAAATGCGTTAGTTTTCAGAACAGGATCGGAGTCCTAAAAAAGGCTCAACCTCCTCTGCCCACGCCCTCTGCTCAGGCTCCGACAAGAAGAGTATTTTCATCAGTTGAGCCTATGGCCGAGACGGCATCATAGGTGTTTTCACAAACAGTAATTCTCTTTCATAGGAATAGATTAAGTATTCCAGAATCCAACAAAAAAGTTACCTCAGAAAATCAATCATCAACCTGAAATCTTTACTGCGGAAAACCACATGAGGCCTAAAAAGACCTCAAACCAGATGAAAATCGATATGCAGATAGTGGGATGATATATGACACCTAAGTTGGGTAAAGTTGACAATATAAATATTTCCAACGAATTTTACGAAAATCTAGGAGATTTGCCAAAACAAAAGAGATTATCTCAGTTGGATCAGTACAGATATAAGTATGTGTCCGCATACTTATGCGGAGAATCGGTGTTAGATGTTGGTGCATATTATGGAGACTTTTTAAAACTTGGGCAAAAAATGGGCTATGAAATTAAAGGGACCGAAATCAATGATCTTCGAGTTTCAATTGCTAATGAAAATTTAGGCGGGAATTATGTCAGAAAGGATTTTTTACATGGGAAATTATCTTCATTTTCAGACTCTTCAGTAGATACTGTCGTATGCATGGAAGTACTTGAACATCTTGAAGACGATAAATTTGGTCTTTCAGAGCTTTTTAGGGTCGCAAAAAGGAGAGTTATTATCACAGTACCTTATAACGAGAAGGTCAGAACCGTTCTGTGCGTACATTGTAATAGATACACTCCATTATCCGGCCACTTGCACCAAATGTATGATGAAAGTAGTTTCGATGATTGTATCCCTGAATCATGGGAAAAGATAAAAACATGTACATTTGGCAATACTTTAACAAAATTTATTTATGCGACTGTGCCAATAAGGATATCACTAATTGATTTTGCTCTATCAAGGATTTATAAAGATAAAAATAATTGGATCGTTCAGATATTTGATAAACAGCAGTGAGAAATGAAAGAATATTGTGAATAACTCGCTCTCTACCCCCCTTCACCTCTTCTGCCGTGCTGCATAGTCCCCCAAGATTTCCCCCCTGGGGTTCTCCTGCGGTAGCTTCGCCCCAGGCCACCGCAGCAACCAGCATATTGTAACTCACATTGCGAGACCTCCCTATATCTCCCCCGGCAACTCTCTCTTGCGGTCGAGTGACCGGAATTATTCAGTGCGATATGACCCCACTAACTGGGTGAAGTTTGAAATTGCCTTTAAATTTAATATAATTAAAAACAGATACATTGCAAACATAATTAGTGCATAGATAGTCACTGTCATTATTACAGGTAATCCAAACAATTGACTGACATAAAATCCGACAAGAATTCCAAAAACGCGAGTAATATCCCACATGAGCATCCAATGATTGTACCCATATATTGTCAACTTTGATGTCGGAGATACAACAAACTGTGGAATGACCATCAGAGCTAGCGGGAGACAATACCAACCCGCATCTATCCAGACCTCCCCAAAAATGATAGGAACAACAATTGGAGCAAGGAGCGCAGGAATACCTATCAATGGAACAGCGATGAGTGATAGGTGCCTGACCGTTGTTATGTAAAGAGGCTTCAATTCAAGCGAATCTTCTCGAACCATCTTTGATGCTTCACCGAGGAAGGCCTGTGCCAGTGAAGTTGAGATAACGGATCCGGGAAGCACCAGCAGACTCTGAGCAAGCGCATACAGGCCGACAGTTTGAGAGCCGTATATTGCCAGGAGCATGAGAGCGGGAACCTGCAATGATAGGGTATTTACAATTGATGCAGGGAGATTAAAGGCCGGAAAACTCCAATATTCTTTTGCAACCGACTTGATGCCGTCAATAGATATCTTTCTCAGGCTATCCCACTCAGTTTTCCACATAGCTCGGGAGAAGGTACTTACTCCAAAAACTTGCGAAACAATCTGCCCGATTATCAATCCTATTGGCCCATAGGAAATAAAACCAAGAAGTATTTTGCATGCTGCCCCACTTGCACTCTGGTTTATCTTCGTGTACGTAATTCTCCGATAATCTCTCTGTCGTATTGCCCAGTGGTTAAGGATTGTGTACAGTCCCATACCGAAGAAACCGAGAATAAGCAGCCACAAGTACTGTACGAGAGATTCTAAATGAAAGACGGTAACCAGAATATCCCCTGCAAATAGTATGACAAATGTAAATCCAATCGATGTGACGATCAGTAATAGAAGACACAATGCAAAGAGATTTGCAGCAGTTTCATCCTGCTTTGGCAAAGGGTACGCAAACTCGTACCGAAAAGAGGCAGCAACAACTACTATCGATAATATTGAGGAATACACTGCGAGGACACCCAGATCCGAAGGACTATACAGCCGTGTAATGATGGGCAGCGTCACAATACCTATCAGTTGAGCCAATACCGTCCCGCTGCCGAGGACAAGAACACCTTTGTATAGCGGATTATTCGAGATGAATCGGATAAGTGCTTTAGCAAGGGGATTATTCTTCATTGATATGTTGAATATCTGCATTTGACGCTCCCCATCGGGACTGTTGTCACCTATATGCCTTTAGAGCTTGGATATTGTCCCGTATCACAAACGTGGATCAAGTGAAATAACCTTCATTCCATTGTCATATCATGATTCGCGAAACTCCATAGATCAACTTACTTAACTTTTGAGCATCTCCCTACCGCCCCACATAAATGCAGAAAATCTATGCAAAATCGCCACATTTATCTTCCCGCACCTTTAGGATGTCCTCCAGACCCTTCGCCTTCACTGACCAGTCAAGGTGCTCCATAGCATAGCAGCGCATCTTTTGTGGGTGATATGGATCAGCATAGGTTTCTGATGCAAATTTAATGACTTCCTTAACATCTACGGATGTTTCATCAGCAGGAAGGTACAGAAGATCTGGAAAATTATTGGAAAAATCAGGATCAGGTATGCCATAGATAAATGGAATTCCTCTAGCACAGTACTCTCGGGCTTTAAGGGTTGATGCTTCGCTTAGACCAATTCTATGGACCCCCAAACTCCCTACAGCAATATGGCACTGATCAAAAAGGCTATCAAGTTCTCTTCCACTCATGAATCCATGAAATATCACTTTATCAACGATCCCGAGATCTTCAGCCAGCTGTCTTATAGAAGGGAGTTCTGGCCCATCTCCGGCAACGTGGAGCGTGACTTCAAAGGTGCCGGAATAAACGGCAAGCCCATGTAACACACGATCCAGTCCGTGCCAGCGGCTTACGTTAGCAACGCAGAGGAGACGGAGTTCATTGCCAGCAAATGGCAATGGCTTTCTGACCGAAACTGAGGCGACATCAAATCCGTTCCCTATAGTGATACAAGGTTTCTTGGGATCACTGGAGCGGCTCACTTTATATTGCGTAATCTCATTGGTGACGCCGACAATACCATCTGAACTCCTGATCAGATACCGTTCAAGCTGCCCGACCCCCATGATGACCATTCTCGAGCGCTTCTTCATTTCTAGTTCTTTGTAGAGAAATCCATGGAAGTCGTAAAACACTCTGATACCCAAGATCTGTAGGAACGGTATTAGAAACGCGGTTCCGACACCTCTCATAATAACCGTATCAATTTTTTGTGAGTATATAAACCGCAGTGTTTGAAGGCATGCCCTCAGAGAATAGAGCGCCTGTTTAATCGTGTTTTGACTTGCTTCTCTTTTGCACCCGAGCATTACGATATTTTCATCTTCCGCTTGGTTCGTATCTCCACCCGCAAAAATCAGGTACGTCTCCGGAATCTTCCTGCGAATTTCCTTAAAAAGATGGTAAGCCCTTGATACAGGCGCCTTCCTGCAGTCAAATGGATAATCCCAGAGAATCAGTAATACACGCGGATTTGCCATAATTTCACTGTAGGGTGATCGTCTTTACGATATCCGCGTACCGTTCAGCGATTACGCGCCAGTCATAGGCCTCAGCTGACTTACGGGCGTTTTCAGAAATTTTCTGCCGGAGCACATCATCTTCGATGAGCATACGGATCTTTTGCTCGAGCTCAACAGCACTCTGTGGTTTTACAACCAGACCGTCAAATCCGTCAGTAATTACCTCAAGTATACCTTTTGTTTCGGTACCGATCACCGCTTTACCATGGCTCATACCCTCGAGCAGTACGACCGGCAACCCTTCTTGGAAACCGGAAGAATCCACAATTGATGGTATAGCGACTACATCTGCGAGCGCGAAGTACTCCGGTACTACAGCATGATCAACCGTGCCAACGAATTTGACATACGATTCGAGCTCGCTCTGCCGGGCAAGGGTTACTAGTTGCTCTTCCAAAGGCCCGCTCCCGATAATAATAAGCAATGCATCTACCTTATTGTGAACAAGTTCAGCCATTGCCTGAATGAGATACTCACATCCCTTCACTTCAACAAGCCGCCCAACAAAAAGGATGACAAAATTTGCACTGATTCCGTATTTTTCTCTTAAGAAGCCCTTACTCATATAGTCTTGAGTTTCAGGGACATTAACTCCCATTGGGGCAATCTGAAGCTTCCCACTAATCTCCGGACGCAGTTTCGGATCAATAAAGTCAAGTAGTTCCCGTGCTCGGTGCTCACTGACAGACACCACAGCATCAGAATTCCGGAGAGTAAAATTCGCGATTGAGCGACCAAACGGCACTTTTTGTATCAATGTTACTTCGGACGAGTGAATGGTCAGAATATGCTTTACTCCAAACATCTTCTTGCATACTGCCACAACGAAACCCTGCGGAACCAACCAGTGCGAATTTATGACCTCGATCTGTAACTTCCGAATAGTTGCTGCCGTGCTGAGTAGTTCAGATAGCAAAAAGAACGGGACCTGAAGTTTTGCAAGAAAGCTTTGTTTGACATTGTAGGCGATACCCCCATCTCGCGAGAGATACTGAAGTTGAAAGGGATAGAAATATGGAAAACGAAAAACAGGTAGCCCATTCAGAGATTCAGCCTTCGCGCTTCCCTCAACACGAGGGCATAGTACAGTGACACAATTACCCCGACTCAATCGTGCTGCTAATTCATAGATGAAATGTCCCTGCAGATCTCCTATAAATCTTGGAAAAGAGCTGGATAGGATTAGTAGTCTCGGTAATCTCTGATCTGATGGTTGAGTAGAATCAGAAGTGGCATCCATCAGTACCACCCTCCGTTCTTCTCCGCTTGCATATCGAACAGCATTGCAAAGAGCATAAACTGCGCCCCAAACCCGAAGACAAGCAGTGCTATGACTGCCGGTACAAATATCGGGTATCCCTGAATGAACTTGAAATACAGGGCGTAGAGCCCCACCAGCACTCCAAGCAACGTGAATGCAACCCCGAACAGATAGTAAAAGACCAGCGGGTGGAAGCTCATAATGATGTACTTCGTCTTCAGCCGCCAGAGGAAGTCCTTCAGCAGCAGCCATGAGAGCCGCATAATATAACTACCATACTTGATCCCCGAACGTTCAAGGCCGTACCGAGCGGGGTGCGGCACGTTTTTCACCCTGAAGCCGTAGACGTTCAGCCGCACGAGAAGATCGTTACAGTAGCCATAGCGGGGATAGATCGCATCGAGCGGAATCGTCTCGAGCGCCCGGCGTGAGATGGCGGTATACCCATTCTGGGGATCCATCATCTGCCAGTAGCCGGACGCGATCTTGGTGAGCAGCGTCAGGACGGAGTTGCCGACAAACCGCCAGGTGCTCATGCCCTGCCGGAACACCGGATTGATCAGCCGGTTCCCGACGGTGTAATCCGCCTTCCCGTCGACGACCGGGTCGAGGAGCTTCGGGAGGAACGCCGGATCCATCTGGTTGTCTCCAGCCATGACCGCAATGATATCCATCCCATCCGCGAGTGCTGCCTGGTAGCCAGTGACGATCGCGGCACCGACCCCGGCGTTCTCATCGTGGGAGATAACGGCGATCCGGGAGTCCTGCACCGCACACACTGCGATCCGTTCACGCGTCCTGTCCCGGGAGCAGTCATCGACAACGTAGATCCGGTCTACGCACGCCGGCATGGATGCCAGAGTGGGCTCGATCAGGAGCTCCTCGTTATACGCCGGAACGACGACTGCGATCATTCTGTCCCTGTACATGGTCGTGTGTCCCGCAGGAAGACGCGTGACGGCTTTGATCCCACTAGAGAACTCTTGCAGCTGCTAGGTCTCGCCGGTCGGATCGCCCTGCAATGGTACTGTACATTTCAGAGTTTTCATTAATAAGCGTGTTGCATTTAGGAAAATTTATGGAGGCACATTTCAGGACATTTTAGTTTTGTTAAACCGGCATACAGGTATATTACGATTGATCTCTACCCCGGGATCCCCGCTAGCACTTGTATAGCCAGACACAGCAGCGGCGTTCCAATAGAGCAAAGTCTAGGAAGTGCAACCCCAGAGGGATATGGAAAATCTCCTTTCAGAGGTCCGGCACATTCTCGAGTGACCCTCTAAGTCAGAGAATTATCAAGCAACCGGTCGCCTGCCACGCACATCTCGGCTCACGACCAGGGGTCAGGTCAAGTAAAGCATAAATATCAGGGATTAGCGCTAGATCCAGCCGAATTCCGATCCGCACAGAAGCCCTCAGACAGCCGATCTCGGGGTGAGCCATGACATCCACCCTCCAGAAATTACCCACACTCATATGGGCAATATGGCCCTGCGATCCTCTCTTTTTTCGGGAATCAGAGCGACATAATTCACCAGATTGTCGTGGCAAAATCTGACCCCCGGAACCTTCGATAAAATGGAAAAAGAACGGCAATATGCCCTGCTTTCAGGGAGGAAGGAGGGCGAGTACCCTGCCACCTCCTCGATGCACGTGGGAAACAGCAGTGATACACGCCAGTCATCCTGCAGGGCGTTCCAAGAAACCATATTTTTCCGATGTAGGTGCAAACCGTTACGTGTACCTCATGTACATTTACACAACCGGAGAAAGAGCCCAATAAAGACAATAGGGTTTCGACCGACCGGATGGAATGGAAGAACCGCGCGATATCCGTCGCTCTTTGGAAAAACTCATGCCGCTACAGCCCACGCACCGGAATCTCCTGGATACATGCATCGAAACCTGAATCCCTCCCCGGTGCAGAACCAGTCAGCGATGTCGTATCGTCGTGCAGGGATGCAAAGAATTTTTCCTCAGTCAGTGGTAGCAGGCTGTGCATCTGCAGAGTCCGGTATTTAAGAACACCTATCTTTGAAAAGAATAGAAGTCACACCTATTATGAAAACAAAGATCATACATACTTCATCTGCAGTCGGCACCCCCGCCCTCTGCCCAGGCGGATACGTATGACAGTCACAGGCAAGCACACAAAGAAGAAGGCACAGAAGCACGGCAATACCGGCTCTCAAAATATTGATCGTGTCACGGAGACAGACGCCGGCGTTATCGCATCGTTTCTGAAGAACCAGACGATCCCGATACTGATCTTCCTCTTCGCGCTCTTCTTCATCCTGACCTTTTCAAATCCAGCCCTCTTTATGAACGACGAGTGGATCACGGTCAACCAGCTCCACCAACTCGACGAAGGCTCCCATCTCATCGTCAACGAAGGGAAGTACGGAACGTTCCAGAACGGCACACCAGGCCTTTACTTCCAGGAACGGCACAACCTCCTCGGCTACTCGCTGCTTCTCCCCATCCTCTCGCTTCCCGCTCTGAAACTCTTCGGACTCTTCGGCGACCAGTTCAGGCTGCTCATCGTGCTCCTCTGGTCGATGCTGCCAGTCGCTATGGCGCTGCTCGTCGAGATGACTCACCCGGAGTGGACGCACTGGAAGGGCATCAGGTGGACGTGGCTTGCCATAGGAGCAGGCTTTGTCGGTTTCCTCGCGAACTTGCTCCTCTACTATCCCTGGCCGTTCACCGCACTCGATGCACCCCGTGAGGTAGCGGCGGCGGTCTTCACAAACCACCTCATCTTTGCCATGCTTGCCGTGATGATCTACCTCATCTGTAGGACGGTATTTGAGGATACATGGTTCTCTATCTTCGGGACGATCGCCTGCATTTCCTGCTCGTCCTATATCTTCTGGGCTGCAAACGCGAAGGATCACATCCTCGTTGTGGCACTGGTGGCCGCCGTGATCCTGTTCATGATACGGTACATCCGGTACGGCGGGTTCCGGGATGCCGCGCTCGGGTTTGCATTCATCGGGCTGTTGGCATGGGGGCGCGCGGAGCTCGGGTTTACGGTGTTTCTGTTCACCCTGATCTTTTATGGATGGTCGCAGTATCGCGAAATCCGTGGAACCGGTCGATCGCCATCGGATGTGATTCCATTCATTGTTGCTCCGGCGTGCGTTGCTCTCGGGGCACTGCCCTCGTTGCTGAATAACATCTACGTGACAGGAAGCCCTCTCATTCCACCTCACTATGTCTATATGAAGATGATGTGGAGCAAGCAGAGCTCTGCCACAATAGGCGCCGAGAGCATAAGCGACATTTCACAGTCGGTTCCTGCCCCAACCGGGGGACTTGGTGGATTTTTCGGAACGGTCGTGAGTTACTTCTCGCCCTCGGTCTCAACTATCCCACAGGACTTTTTCGGGATATTATTTGCTCCCGCATCAGGAAATATGAGTCTGATAGCCGTTTCTCCGCTGATTTTCTTTGCCATTGTAATCTTACCAATTGCCTATATCAGTCATAGGGATCAATTCGGTGAAAAGGAAAAGTCAATTATTGGTTTGCTCATAATGGTCAGTATAGCGATCTGGCTGGCGTATATGCAATCGTGGCATGGCCTGAATGCAAGTCAAGGAGTTTTGCCTGACATCCGCTACTTTGCTCCGTTTTATCTCTTGGCCGGATTGCTAGGGTTGCTTGCAGTGAAGTCATTTCTTGCAGGCACCAGTTGGAGGCATATTTCACTTTACTATGTGCCATCTATAGCAATACTGACGCCAGCCGTACTCATAATCATGCTTCTCATACAACCATACGGAGGTTATTACGCAGGATACACGGCATTCTTCACCCAGATGACATTCAGTCTGCTGGTAATATCATTTATTGCTGTCTACCTTAAACATACAAAGAGAATTTCTCCTCAAGGACTGTATGCCTCGATCATACTTGTGCTTACGGTGCCCTTGGTATGGCAGATGATGATGCTATTTCTCTATTCTGTTTCAAAGTTCAATGGATATCCCCTATGGGTGCCGATAGTCGATGCATTATACAATTCATGCATAGGAGTTATCGAAGCACCACACTGAAAAATCACTTTTGATAAACCTTTCCATTTTCGACGAGCTCATCCCATTATTGTTCTGATCTGAGTGTAATTCCGTGGGAAAAGCAAATATGCCGTTTCATCTAACCGCTATCAACGGCGGCGCAAAAGTGTACAGATTTGGGCGGAATAACGTGTACACCTGATCGCATAATGGTATCGAAACTCACCCCATGGGTGCGGGAGAAGATCCCCTACTTCGTCGTTCTTTCAACCGGTAGCTATCACCCTTGAAAAACTTATCCGCCGTGGGACATCCCCCGTGTCCGTAATCCAGCATGCCTACACCCTGCTTCATGCCGAAAAACCCGGCAATGAGGGTGCCGAGCTCGTCCGATGCCATCCGCCGTCCGTTTTCAATAGCCGGAAAACGTTTGTCACCCATGGTCTTGACGCGGCGCTACACCGGAAGATCCGTGATGAAACCCTGATTCCCCGGAAACTGGACGGTGCCGGCGAAGCATGCCATATCCAGATCGCCTGCAGCGAACCGCCGGAAGGTCGTTCCCGCTGGACGTTGCAGTTGCTCGCCGATCGCCTCATGGAACTGCAGGTTGCTGACGCCATCTCAATCAAGACCATGGAACGGACACTGAAAAACGAGCTCCATCTGCATACAAAAAAGCAGGGGGTCATCCCGCCACACGAAAACGGAAACTTTGTCGCCGCGACGGAATATGTGCTGGCGGTCTACCAGCGACCTTTTGATCCGGAACACCCCGTTATCTGCATGGACGAACAGCCGATACAACCGCATGCCGAGGTCCGGGAGCCGATTCCAACACAGCTCGGCCGTCCGGAAAGGCACGAGTACGAGAGAACGGGGTTGTCTGCGGGTTCATGTTCACCGAGCTGCTGGGGCAGTAGCGGCGGAACACCCTCTCGGAAACCCGAACTAAGAAGGATTGGGCTCATCAGGTGCAACACCTTCTCGCCGTGGACTATCCCAACGCAAAGAAGGTGATACTTGTCTGCGACAATCTCAATATACATGTACCGGGAGCATTGTACGAGACATTCCCTCCCGAGACAGCAAGAAACATCTTGAGCCAACTGGAAATTTATTACACCCAAAGCATGAGAGCGGGCTGAATATTGCCGAGATTGAACTCAGTGCCCTGACACGGCAATGCCTGAAACGAAGGATCCGACAAACGAAACAATCCAGACGGAAACAGATGCCTGGAACCGGCAACACCAACCAATCCCAGAAAGGCGTCGACTGGCAGCTCACCGCCGAGGACGCAAGAGTGAAACTCAAGCGGCTCTACCCGAAGATCTTAGAAAATTAGAGGACAAGGAGCACTAATAATGCTATGCAGGGCAGAAGGAATGCAAACAGTGAGATACCCCGTGCTAACACAAAGAGCTCATCCCAAAATTTTCCATCTCATGATGGTGCATGCCAAGTGTATCAACCCAAGAAATGAGTGCTCATAGCGTTCAAACCGGGGAGTAATCTTCTTGAACGCCTCTATCCAGCTGAAGAACCGTTCAATGGCACTGCGCTTCTTATAGGGTTCCGGATCGAACCAGAATGGCCTTCCTCGCTTCGGGTGTGTCCGGGATCTCTGGTTAACCGGGATATTACTTTTAATTCTTCTCTTCCGGTTGTACTGGCGAATCTCCCGTGAATCGTAGGCTGCATCTGCGGAGATTATCGAGGAGTGATCCTGAACATCCGGAATTGCAAATGCTTCGAGTGTTGGTTCATAAAGCCGGGAATCATGGACATTTGCCGGGGAAACCGTACAGGCAAGCGGGAGACCATGCCGATCGACCAGGGCACTCAGCTTACTCCCGTTTACCTTTTTATAGCCATCATAACCGGTTGATCCCCCTTTTTGGCTGGGATATCCTTGGTATCGGTGGAACAATGCGTGAGATCGACTTTCCGGATCTCATACCCCGATTGGAGAAGGTTGAGGAAGATCGCCTGGTACACCCTCTTCTCGCAGAGTTCGAGGTGATATCGGGGAACCGTCGATTTTGTGCCGTATTTCTCCGGTACGTCGTGCCAGGTGCAGCCGGTGGTCAGGACGTACAGGATACCGTTGATCAGCCCGCGGGGGTCACGCCGCGGTCGGCCGATATGGGGCTTTGTTGGGGGAGGTGTTTTCGGATGATGTCCCAGAGATCGCCGTCGATTTCCCGGAAGGCCATGACCCTGAGTATTATCTAAAGTGACTTATAAATTTGGGATGACCTCAAAATTAAAAAGAGATTAGTAAAGGATGTTTATCTTGTCCACATATGCCGGGACGGATTTCTTAATCTGGAAAACCGCCCCTACAGCAGGCTGTAGGTTGATAGAGAACGGTTTGTTCACAGTCGTGGATGTGGGAACGGATACGCCTATGATAAACTGCTCACCAGGCTCAAGAAGGGAGTCGTCATCAGCATTGATCTTACTAATTACTCCCCACTGCATGTTTGCTGTAGCAGATGCGGTGTATAACTTGTCCGTCAGGTCATAACCGCTGTCAGTCTGATAGTCCGCATCCGCATCTCGGGCAGTATCATCGCTATAAGATACAGTCATCTTTGAGATATCAAGCCCAGTACCGCCAGCGGTGTTTCCGATCGTAAACTTGACATATTGGAGATACTGAACAGCAGCAGATCTGATGCCATAAGTGTTACCTATGATCTCCATGCTGGAACTCGCCTGATCGACACCGGTGTGGACGACCTCCTGGCTCTTCTGGGTCGTGAAGAACCCAGCACCCAGCACCACATACGAGAACACCGCCGCAACGACGACGAATGCGATCAGCACGATCGCAGCCTCAAGGCCAGTAAAACCTTCATCGTTCTTCATTCTGAAACTCATGGGTCATCACCTCAATAGACCTCATAGTAGTTGTTATCGGTCATTGCAGCAGGGGCCGTTCGTTCAATCGGCAGAGCTGCACCCTTGTCCGGCTTTACCTCAATGGTAAATTTATCATTCACATCAATCTTGTCAGTACCTATGAACTGACCCCCGGCACCAGCAGTGGCAACGGTGATCTGAACCATCTCAAGGCTCTCCAGAAGATCATCTGTATCATGCTCTGGACCGACATAAGCGCGAGTGACGGTATCAATGGAACCCGCGTCATCAGAGTCTGCATCCACATAGGTATACTGTTTACCAGCCGTCGACACCGTATAAGTGACTTTGCTCATGTCAAGAGCAGTTCCACCAGCAGCCACCTGCAAGAAGAAGTAGACCTCCTCAACGGTGTCTGTACCCGAAGCCAGCACTGTAACCGGCCCTGATAATTCTAAGCTAGAACTCGCCTGATCGACACCGGTGTGGACGACTTCCTGGCTCTTCTGAGTCGTGAAGAACCCGGCGCCCAGCACCACATACGAAAACACCGCCGCGACGACGACGAACGCGATCAAGACGATCGCCGCCTCAAGGCCGGTGAATGCATCCTCATTTCGAACGATTTTACTCATTACACGTTACCTCCTGTTCCGGAGGCCGAATGAACGCGTCATTCGGACCATTTCGGTTTAGTTGGAGTATATACTTAAGGAAGTACTTAAACCTATCGAACAGCAAACACGCGCACAATCAACTTATTTCATAATCAGGGGATAATACAAATCAATTTGTTCCGGTTTCATCGCTGAATTGCGTATTTGTTTCACAAATGACACGGGGATTTGCCGATTTGGGTTACTCTTGCCCACCACTTTCCCACCCGGGATCTGTCGCACGGTGCATCAGAATCCCCGCCTGCCGCATCCTCCCCCGGAGAACCGATATCGAAGGTATAAATGGTTGGCAGATCAACACGATGAACGAGAGGCATGGAAAAACAGGATCTGCTCTATGTGGTGCTCGCCGTCGGCATCGTGGTGATCATGGCGCTCGTAGTGAAACCGATGGTGACCGGCGAGCCCGTAAACCTCTTCGGGACGCCCGAGCCTGAGCCGACCACCGCTCCGACGCCGGTCTGGACACCGGCGGCCACCGTGGTGCCCACCACGAGAGCCCCGACACCCACCCCGACCTGGAACGGCGTGGCAAAAGAGCTCGGGTTCGTCGACCCGTCGACGTACCAGATCGACCTCACCAGGGAGACCCCGGGCATCACCGCCCCACCCTCGGGGAGCATGCCGAATGTCACCTGGGTGACCTACACCACCATCACGGGGCAGTGGTCCGGCACGACGGGCATCTTCCATATCCCGACGCCCTACTGGCGGCTCGACTACACCCGCATCGTCCCGATGAACGAGGAGTTCCCGCGGTTCAACCTCCAGGTCATGGACGCGGACGACCCGAACCGCTTCGTCAAGGTGATCACCCTGAATCGCCCGGACTTTATCGGTTACAATACGACAAACAGCACGGCGTACCGGCAGAGCCAGTGGAACACCAAATTCTATGAGGGCAACCGGAACTACTACTTCGTCATCAATACCCTTGGCATAACGTCGTATGACCTGCAGGTGCAGGTCCCGGAGAGCTACGTCTGATCCCCGCCAACAACCTCTTTTTTCCACCGTAACGCGATGAACTCGCGGATCAGCTTCGCCGCCACCGCCGCCGTCTGGCCGGCATCGATCGGGCAGACCTCGACGTAATCGAACCCCACCACCTGCGGGGCGAGGGTCCGCACCACCTCCCGGAGGTCGTAGGTGCTGATCCCGAACGGCTCCGGCGTCCCGACGCCGGGTGTCTCGCAGCAGTCGACGGCGTCGGCATCGATCGAGAGGTAGGTCCGCTTCCCCGCGGTCGCGGCAACGATCTCCCGGAGAATCGCCGTGATGCCCCGCCCCCGAACCTCGTCGGCCGTATACAGCGTCACCCGGCCGGCGAACGCGTACTGCTCGGCACACCCGCTCCGGGCGCCGATGATGAAGATATTCGTAACACCGGCGTCGTAGACCCGCCGCGACACGCAGCCGTGGCTGTAGGGCGTCTCGTAGAGCTCGTCCCGGAGGTCGAGGTGGGCGTCGCAGACGACGAAGCAGTCGGGAGCCAGTGCCTCGACCGCACCGATCGTCACCGTATGCTCCCCGCCGAGCAGGATCGGGAACTTCCCGTCGCGGGCGAGATCGGCGACGACCTCGCGGACCTGCAGGGCAACCAGGTCGGGCAGGCGGGCGGGTTCGATATCACCGATATCGGCGAGGGGAACGTCTGCAAGGTCTATCCCGGCGGCGGGTTCGTACGACTCGAAGTTGAACGAGAGCTCACGAATGGCACGCGGCCCGAACCGGGTGCCGGGGCGAAACGAGGTCGTGCCGTCGTAGGGCACGCCGAAGATGACGTAGGCCGCGTCCTCGTACGCTGCGGAGGCATCGGCAAAATGAGACCGGGTGAACTGATCGAGATCCATAACAGACCTATCGCTTCCTGATAATGTATGTTGCGGGGCGAGGGGAAGCAAGGGTCACCTTCTAAGGTACTCCCGCAACGCTCCCGGAACCTGAGACGTTTCCTCCATCATGGCATTCCCGCCGGATCGTCACGCAAGATCGATACCAGGCTGCAGCAGTGAAACAATCGGATAACGGGATAACACGGCATCCCGGGGAAGAGAGAGCGTTGTACTCCGGGCAGCACCGCATCCAGAAGCATCTGTCTGCAAAAAGGAGTCGCGCACGGCTATCGGGCGCGGCACGCACTATTGAACCCAGAGCCTCC
This sequence comes from Methanoculleus taiwanensis, assembly GCF_004102725.1. Classification (NCBI taxonomy): domain Archaea; kingdom Methanobacteriati; phylum Methanobacteriota; class Methanomicrobia; order Methanomicrobiales; family Methanomicrobiaceae; genus Methanoculleus; species Methanoculleus taiwanensis. Next base: position 121,026 of record NZ_LHQS01000003.1, read on the forward strand.
CCCCGGGAAAAGAAATGAGGCGGAAAGTCCAGCCTGAGAAGGAGGCGGGGACTGTTCACTCGAGTTTCTTCTTGTTCATCGAGGCGATATAGGGGACTTCCTTCCCTGCCTCGAGCCCGGCGAGCTGCTCGTCCGAGACGTTCATCTCGAACATCTCGAAGTCCTTGACGTCCATGAACTGAACGGTGTTGCCTGCCACCGAGATGACCTGGGCGGATTTGCGCTCTACGATCGGTACATAGGTCTTCGCCGACACCGGCTGGACGATAGATCGCTTGACCCCGTCGAAGATCCCGACACAGTCGACACGGGACTTCGCCGCTCCGTGCTTGCCCGGCTTTGAGGTTGCAATGGAGAGGATCTTGCAGGGTTCATCTTCGACGACGACGTAACGCCCTTCTTTCAGCTTACCAACTTCAGTCTGTTCCTTCATATTGTCACTCTCGTAATAATCGCGTTATTAATTTATCTTGGTTGCATTACATAAATACAACGCAGGAGAAGCGTACGTAAGAGAGGTTTCATGGTGTTTGTCCGGGCGTGCGAAGAGATGGCGGAATGCGTCAAAGATGCCGTATCAGACCTTGTAGGAAGGCCGGAAGGCGCCGAGTACGTGAAGATGGGCGCGGACGGAACACCCACCAAGAAGATCGATCAGGTCGCCGAGGACGCCGTCGTCGAGTATCTGCGGGAAAAACCGATCTGCAGGACCCTGATCAGCGAGGAACTCGGGAGCATGGATCTCGGCGGCCCGGAAGGGACGATCTTCCTCGACCCCATCGACGGCACCTACAACGCCGTCCAGGGGATCCCCTTCTTCGCCCTCTCGATCGGGTACGCCATAGACGGCACGCTCCTGAAAGGCTACGTCCAGAACCTCGCCACCGGGGAGACCTTCTCCGCGGAGCGGGGATGCGGGGCGTACCTCGACGGCCGGCCGCTCCGGGTATCGGCGATCTCTCTCCTCGAGGAGAGCGCCATGAGCGTCTACGGCCGCCGGTTCGACCCGGCACCGGTGCTCCACCTCGGCCGGAGGCTCCGCCGCTGGCGGCTCTTCGGCGCATCGGCTCTCGAACTCTGCTACGTCGGGGCGGGGAGAATCGACGGGTTCATCGACTTCCGGGGCACCCTCCGCGTAACCGATGCGGCGGCGGGGATCGTCGTCTGCGAAGAGGCCGGCGGACGAGCCACCGACCTCGACGGCGGGCCGGTCCGGTTCGGGAATGAGGTCACCACCGGGTACTGCCTCGTCGCCACGAACGGCGTGCTGCACAATAAGGTGATCGAGTACCTGAGGTAGATGGGATGCGGATAGTACTCATCTCACGGATAGACGACGCCGAGGCGCTCGAGTTCACCGCATCCCTCGCCGGATACCTGACGGGGCTCGGCCACGCCGTCGCCTTCGAGGCGGGGACGGCGAGAAGCCTCGGGAAGGAAGGCATAGCCTTCGAGGATTTCTCCGCCGACCTTGCCGTCGTCGTCGGCGGCGACGGATCGGTGCTGCTCACCGTGCACCGGATGCGCCGGCAGATCCCGATCCTCGGGATCAACTGGGGCGAGGTCGGGTTTCTCGCGAACCTCGAGCCGGAAGAGGCGGAGGCCTTCTTCGCCACCCATACGGATACCTTCGAGGTCGAACAGCGGATGCGGATCGCCCTCTCCGTCGGCGGCGAGGAGTTCGGCACTGCCTTGAACGAAGCGGTCATCGTCACCGAACGGCCGGCAAAGATGCTCAGGTTCTCCGTGCACGTCGACGGGATCGCCGCGGAACGGTTCAGAGCCGACGGCATTCTCGTCAGCACGCCGACGGGCTCGACCGCCTATGCCATGAGCGCGGGAGGGCCGATCATCGACCCGCGGATCGAGGGATTCCTCGTTATACCGCTCGCACCCTACATGCTCTCCTCGCGGCCGCACCTGATCAGCAGCGACCGCGCTCTCGATATCCAGCTCGAGACAGAGAAACCCGCCCACCTCGTCATCGACGGCCAGAGCACCTTCGAGCTCGAGAAGAACACGGTCATCTCCGTAAGACGCGCAGAAGAGCCGGCACGATTCGTCAGGGTCGGAAAACCCTTCTTCGAGAAGGTCGAGTACAAACTTCGCCGCCTCTGACCGATCTTTTGTCACGGACAGAAGGTTAATGCCACTCTAGGAGAACTCTTCCCCCTATAGGAGCGCGATTATGGAAGACCAGATGCGGATGAAACTCCCCTACGCGGCGATAGCAGATATCCTCAAGACCGGCCTTGACCTCAAGGGTTCGCCGGTCGCGGTGAAACTCGCAAAGAGCCCGGAGGGCATCCCCGAAGGGGTGGAGCCGATCGAGGAGACGGTTCGGCACTGCCAGATGATCAGCAGAGCCCGGAAAGACGGCGCCATCTTCTATGCGACGGCGGATAAGCACACCTGCATGGGCGGCAGCTGGGCGCTCGGCCTCAGAGAACTCACCCCGAGCCTCCGCTCCGGAGAGTTCTACTACAAGCTCGGCAAGTTCGAGAGCTGGGCGGCCTGCATGCGGACGATCAACGCGGTCCCGCACGTGCCCGAGAACGAGACCTACGCCACGGTCTACGCACCCCTCGAGAAGACGCCGTTCGACCCCCACGTCGTGATCATCGTCGCGTCCCCGCGGAGCATGTTAAAGCTCGCCCAGAGTGCAATCTATAAACTCGGCGGACGTATCCAGTCGTCGATGTCGGGTATCCAGTCGGTCTGTGCCGATGCGACGGCGCAGCCGTACCTGACGGGCCAGGCCAACTACTCGCTCGGCTGCGACGGATCGCGGAAGTTCTCCGGGATCGAGGACGACGAGATGGTCATGGGCATCCCGGCCGAGCTCCTCCCCGAGCTTGCAGAGGCCGTGACCATCGTCACCGGCGCACCCGGCTCAGTGCGCTAAAGAGACACCTTCTTTTTCAGGCCGACGGTGATGAAACCCGGCGAAGTGGGGTCCATTGTAAAAGGCTTATCATCACGGCGGGTCAACGTACAGGCAGGTGGTTTTTTTTGCGTGTATCCATGAAACTCGAGATGAAGGATACGCCCGGACAGTTGGTTGCCGCGCTCAAACCGATATCGTCAGTGGGTGGCAACATCATCGCAGTCATTCACCAGCGTGACCCCTCCTCGACGGCGGAGACACTGGACGTCCAGATCGTGCTCGAACTGCCGGAGGGCAGGCTCGAGCGGCTGCTCGAACTCCTCCGGGAACAGGGTGTCGACGTGGTGCGGCTCGGAGAGGAACGGCTTTTGCACCAGAGTTCGCTTATCCTGATAGGTCATCTCATGCACACGGATCTCTCGGATACGGTCGACCGTATCGACAAAACCGGATTTGCGGAGGTCACGGAGATCTCCCTCGTCATGCCCGCGATCGATCAGCCCTCTTCGGCACGGATAACCGTCCGTTCGGTCAATCTCGACGATATGAAAGAGGCAATAGCGATTCTCCGCTCGGTTGCGCAGCAGAAGGACATCCTCATGATCGAACCGCTGGAGGAGATCTGATGCGGATCGCAATCCTCGGTTTCGGCTCGGTCGGCCGGGGCATCGCCCGGGCGATTCTCCAAAAAGATCTCGGGATCACCGTCACGGGACTCGCCGACTCAAAGAGCGGCCTTATCGACCCGGACGGTATCGATATCGAGGCGGCACTCGCACGAAAGCAGGAGACCGGCGCTCTCGGCGACCCTGCAGTCCGGCCGATCGACGTCGTCAGAGACGCAGAGTACGACGTTCTCGTCGAGGTGACGCCGACAGACGCCGTAACCGGCGAGCCGGCGCTGACGCATATCAGGACCGCGATCGAACTCGGCAGACATATCGTCACGTCGAATAAAGGGCCGATAGCCGTCGCATACGCCGATCTTGCGGCCGCCGCAGAGAAGCGGGGCGTCTGCCTGAAGTACGAAGCGACCGTCTGCGGCGCGATCCCCCTCATCCATGGCATCGGCGAAGGACTCGCCGGGAACAGCGTCTCACGCCTCTACGGCATCTTCAACGGCACCTGCAACTTCATCCTGACCCGGATGTCAGAGGAAGGGCTGACGTACGAGCAAGCGCTCCTCGAGGCGCGCGAGCTCGGCTATGCCGAGGCCGACCCGACCTACGACGTCAAGGGGATCGACGCCGCGATCAAGCTCGTGATCCTCGCAAACACCGTCTTTCAGAGACAGAGCACACTTCAGGATGTCGATATCACCGGTATCGACCAGCTCACCCCCGAAGCGCTCAGGCTTGCAGAGGAGCAGGAGTGCACGATACGGCTGATCGGTGAGATCGCACCGGCAGAGAATATCCTCCGAGTCTCCCCGCGGATCCTCCAGAAGTCCCATCCCCTCGTGGTCGAGGGGACGCTCAACGCCGTGACCGTGGAGACGGACATGGCAGGCGAGATAACGCTCATCGGCAAAGGAGCAGGCTCGATCGAGACGGCAAGCGCCGTCATCGGTGACCTCATCTTCATCCGCGACAGGTATGTCAAGGGTACTTGAACGAAGGAAACAGTTCCTGCGGCAGATGCGTCAGCTGACGCTTGAAAACGGCTACTTTACGGTGACGGATATCGCGGACGTAACGGACGTTCCCCGGAGCACCGTCCAGGACTGGATCAACCGCCTCGTGGAAGAGGGGTGCGTAGTTCTTCGCGAAGAGAAACGGGGGCGGCATCCGGCAGAGTACATGGCGACCAGCGTCATGCCGACGAGCACCTGCCGCCGCATCTTCACCACCATCGACGGCGACTGCGTCGAGATCTATCACGAGTGCATGAGCGGCGGATGCGCCGCCTTCTGCGCCTTCCACCACACCCGGGCGGGCGGCGCCCTCACCCGGATTCAGCGGGACGGTACGCTCCTTCGCGAGCGCGCACGCCTCGGCCACCAGGATATCGTCATAGGGCTCGACCCGAACGCCGCGGTCGGCATCGCCGGCATTCAGCGGGACGGGGAGTATATCGTCCAGCACATCAAGTGTATCGGCGGGCCTGCCTACTCCCTGACCGATATGATCTCGCTTGCAGACGGCGTCTGCGAGGTGCGGGTTCACCGCACCGGCGCTCTCGTCGAGGGCGACGTCATCACCCGCGCACTCTCCTATGTAGCCATCGGGATCGACGATACCGATACCCGAGAAGAAGGAGCCACCTTTGCCCTCGCGCTCGCACTGCTCCAGCATATGAGCCGGATCGACGGCATCCTTCCGATCGGGCACCGCGTGGCGATGCTCAACCCGAACCTCGAACCGAGGACGGCGGGCAACTCCTGCAGCTGCATCGAACTCGCGGTCGAGCCCGCCCTGCTCGAGCATATCGCCGGGACGGCGGCCCGCTTCGTCGCGGGCGAAGCGCTCTCTCCTGACTGGGGGATCGCCGTCAAAGAGGGGTTCATCGTCCCGAAGGCCATGCGGGAGTACGGGAGGCGCGTCCGGAAGACCGTCACCGACCGGGACGACGCCGAGTCGATCGCGGCAGCGCACGGCATACGCCTGATCGGCGGACGGGGCGTCATCGGAGCGCTTGCCGCGGTCTCCCTCATCGGGCTTCCGCATACCGTTCTCCTCGACCCGGGGCGGGAGATCGGTGCGGAGGGGGAGGACGCGGCAGGGACGTCCGCCGGAACCGACGAACAGGAGACGCTACCAACACAGTTTATATTGTAGCAGACCCAATACCAACGTTCAGTTGTGTGTACGTAACTGTGTGATCGCTCGCGGGTGTGCAGCACTTTTGATACGGGAGCATATCACGCGAGGATCGCCTGTCAGAATACCGCTCTATCAAGTAAATACACAAAAGGTACGGAATGCATATGCAGTTTCAGGATTTTAATTTCACACCGGAGATATTGAAGGCTATCGAAGATATGGGATTCGAGGAACCGAGCCCCATCCAGACGCTCGCCATCCCCCCCATCTCTGCCGGCAGGGATGTAACCGGCCAGGCGCAGACCGGCACGGGCAAGACGGCCGCATTCGGGCTGCCGCTTCTCGAGAAGATGGACCCGGCCGATCGCAACGTCCAGGCGATCGTGCTCTGCCCTACGCGGGAACTTGCCATCCAGGTCGCCGAGGAGTTCCAGAAACTCCTGAAGTACCGGAGGGGCATCAACGTTCTCCCGGTCTACGGCGGCCAGCCTATCGAACGGCAGCTCAAGGCTCTCCGGCAGGGAGTGCAGGTCGTCATCGGAACGCCGGGGCGCGTGATCGACCACCTCGAGCGGGGCACCCTCTCACTGAACCACGTCAAGATCGCAGTCCTCGACGAGGCCGACCAGATGCTCGATATGGGCTTCCGGGAGGATATCGAGACGATCCTCGACGAAACCCCGGCAAAGCGGCAGATGGTGCTCTTCTCCGCGACGATGCCAAAGCCCATCTTAGAGATCTCACGCCGGTTCCAGACGAACCCGGAGTTCCTGCAGGTCGCCCACCGCGAGATGACGGTTCCGCAGGTCGAGCAGTCCTACATCGAGGTGCGGGAACGCGATAAACTCGAGGTGCTCTCCCGGCTGATGGACATTCACGATCCCAAGCTCGCCCTCATCTTCTGCAATACGAAGCGCAAGGTGGACGATCTCATTCAGCACCTGCAGACCCGCGGGTACTTTGCAGAGGCCCTCCACGGGGATATGAAGCAGACGCAGCGCGACCGCGTAATGGCAAAGTTCAGGGGCGGTTCGATCGATATCCTCGTGGCGACCGACGTTGCGGCACGCGGTATCGACGTCGAGAACGTCGATGTGGTCTTCAACTTCGACGTCCCCCAGGATACCGAGTACTACGTCCACCGTATCGGCAGGACGGCACGAGCGGGCAGGGCCGGCATGGCAATCACTTTCGTCGCCCCGAAGGAGATCTACAAACTCCGCGAGATCCAGAAGTTCGCCAATATCCGGATCACCAAGATCCCGGTGCCGACCCTGACGGACGTCGAAGAGACGAAGACCCGAGTCTTCCTCGACAAGGTCAAGACCACCATCCAGGAAGGAGATATCGATAAGTACATCCGGATCATCGAGCAGGTGATGGAAGAGGAGTTCACCTCCACCGAGATCGCCGCCGCACTCCTCAAGTTCGAGCTCGAACCGCGCCAGGAGGCCGCTCCTATCCAGGAGACTCGCATCGCCGAAACCGGAGCAGAGCCCGGGATGGTTCGGCTGTTCATCAACGTCGGGAGGAGCCACAATGTCGGACCCGGCGATATCGTCGGGGCAATCGCCGGGGAGACCGACGTTCCGGGCAAGGCGATCGGGGCGATCCGTATTCACGAGGGATACTCCTTCGTCGAGGTGCCGGAAGAATACGGCCAGCACGTTCTCTCAGTGATGAAGGGACGGACAATCCGGGGGCACGAGATCGACATCACCCCGGCGCAGGGCAGACAGCGGTAGGGGATGAGCCCGACCCCCTTTTCCGCAGATACCGTCCGTAAACGCTACCAACACTATATCGAGGAGCAGGAGCGCCTGCATCGGCGAGACCTCCGCGCTCTCCTCCGCCTCGACATCATTCCTTCCGAGACCTATGCCGTCTACGAGCGATGGCTGCCGGAGGACGGTGTCGACATGCTTCTCATCGCCGAGGCACCGCCGTGGCGGGGCGTCGGGGATCCGCACCGGTACCGCTATTTTTACAATCCGGATCAGGCGCCCATTACCGGGATGAGCCGGGAGATCTTTGCCGGTCTCGGGATCCGGGGCGGCACGAAACAGGAGTGCCTCGAGGCATTTCGGCAGCGCGGCCTCTTTCTGACGGATACCATCAAGTGCATCGTCAACAAAGACCTTCGTGCCCATATTCCGCGATCCCTGATCGAGTACAGCGCAAGAACGCTCCTTGCCGATGAGATCGGGCGGCTCGACCCCGGCACGATCGGCCTGCTCGGTTCGACGGCGCTGCATGCTCTCGCGTCCATCGAGCCGTATGCAAGCGAGTTCGGGGACAGCAGGACGATCAGAGATGCCGTGCTCCGCCAGCGCGAGCAGGTGTTCCGCATCGACGGACGGTCGGTTATCGTCTCGCCGTACCCGAGTGTGCGGAACGACCGGCGGGCGATCACCGAAGCGTTCCGGCTGCTCGGAGAGCATACGCGCCGAAGATAGAGATTATATATAGAAGGTGCTCCGGAGAGAGTGCCGATGACCTCTCCTGCAGGCAGGCGGAACGCACTTATCACCGTGGCGCTCGCCTCGTCCCTGGCACCCTTCATGGTGGCGGGCACCATCGTTGCGATCCCGACGATCGGCGAAGAGTTCGCCGTCGATCCGGTGACGCTGAGCTGGGTGCCGACGGCATTCTTCCTCGCAGCGGCCATGTTCCTCGTTCCGTTCGGGAGAGTTGCCGACATCTACGGAGTTAAAAAGGTCTTTTCGATCGGGGTCGCGGTCTATTTCGCTTCAGCTCTCCTTGCCGCCGCCGCACCATCCGCCCCCATCCTGATAGGCGCAAGATTCTTCACCGGCGTCGGGGCGGCGATGATCTTCGGCACGTCCTTCGCTCTTTTAAGCCTGGTATTGCCTGATACTGAACGGGGGACGGCGCTCGGCACGAACATCGCCGCGACGTATACCGGGTTCGCCCTCGGATTTCTGCTCGGCGGTCTTCTCACAACCTACCTCTCCTGGAGAGCGATCTTCCTCCTCATCATCCCGGTAACGGTGCTGGTGCTCTGGCTCATCCGCACGAGGCTCACCGGGGAGTGCGCCCTCTCGCGTGGGAAACACCTCGACCTGCCCGGCGCCGTCTTAAACATCACCATGCTGCTCCTCATCATGGTCGGTTTCTCGATCCTCCCCGAGCCGGCGGGTATCCTTGCCCTGCTCCTCGGGCTCGTCACCCTCGGCGTCTTTGCCGCCTGGGAGCGTCGGAGCGAAAGTCCCATCATCGACCTCCGCCTTCTTGCCCGGAACCGATGTTTTGCGCGCACCATGGCCTCGGTGCTGATCTACAACACAGCAACATTCGCCGGGATCTACCTCTTCAGCCTGTACCTGCAGTACATACGAGGGCAGAGCCCGGAGGCGGTCGGCCTCATCCTCCTCGTCTCAACGCTGATTACGGCATTCCTCGTACGATTCTCGGGGAAACTTGCAGATCTCGCACGACCGCATCTGGTCGCGAGCGGCGGTATCGTCGTTACGGCCGCAGGAATCCTCCCGCTCACCGGCCTCAACACGGCAACGCCACTTGCGATTGTACTCTTCGCACTGGTGATGCTCTCCGCAGGGCTCGCCTTCTTTCAGCCCCCCATCTACACCGCAGCCATCGGGGCTGTCGAGCGGGAGATGTACGGCGTGGCATCCGGCATGGTCGAGACGATGCGCCTCCTCGGGATGACCGTCAGCATGGCCGTCACCATCATCGTCTTCGCCGTATACTTCGGCGGGTCGGCGATCGGCCCTGCGACCTTCCCGATGCTCCTCGAGAGCATGCGGGTAATTTTCGTCATCTTTCTCATCCTGACAATCCTCGCTCTCCTCACCACGCTGCTCGGAGAGCGGGCGGCACGGCGGCGTCAGGAGCGGGAAGGGTGACCGGCCGCCTCTTTTACCCTCTGCACGACCTTCGAAAGATGCCGGTTGACGGGGTGAGCCCTCCGGATTGTAGCGGAGGCTCCGTCCAAGGCGGTGAGAAGCGTTTTCGGGTCGTCGAAGAGCGGGATCTCGACGTAGGTGCGGGAGAGTTCATACGGCAGGTGAGCATCGGAACCCGCCGAGATCGGCTTGCCCAGCTCCTGTGCATAGGCCGCCGCCAGATCGTTCTCCGCAGGCGAAGGGTTCCGTGCGTTAAAGCCCTCGACAATATCGATCCGGTCAATGATCTCGTAGAGCGTCTCCCGGCGGATCGCCGTCGAGCGGAAGGTGCAGAACGGGTGTGGGACGACTGCAAGCGCCCCCTGATCGCGGATAGTATCGAGCGTCTCGGCGGCGCTCATGCCGGGGCGGATCTCTTCGGTGAGGAAGACGCCGATGATTTCTCCATCGTCTGTCGTGATCTCCTCAGCAAGGATCAGCGGAATGTCAGGGTCGATCTCTCGTATCCGCGTGTACGCCCGCCGTGACCCCTCGATACTGTCGTGGTCGCAGACGAGGGAAAGAACACGGTTCTTCCGCCATGCCCTGACAAGAGCATCGATGCTCACCATCGAGTCAAGCGAGTATGCCGAGTGCACGTGCATATCGAGCCGTAAAAGATCGATCCTCCGGTCTCCCGGCGAACCTGCCGCTGCGTTACCTGTTTCCTGAATAAATGTCATTCGTGCTCCCGCCTGCCGGGCGGCCACCAGAATACGGGCCGCCGCACAATACCCATATAGTTCGAGTGAAGAAAATATATCTTTTTCCGGAAATCTCTATTGCACCAAGGTGCGGGAGCGCCCCGATGCCGGGCATGCCACCAACACTTATGCCCTACAACGTTCAACCTCCCGCACACGGTGGTACGAATGAGAGAAACCCTTGGAGTGTATGTCACCTACGTCGTACAGCTCCTCATCCTCCTCAACGCCGGCATCAGCATAGCGGCAGGAAACCTCCTTTATGCCGTATCGTCACTCGGCGCATTCGGCCTGACGCTGGTCCCCTACATCCTGACAAGGAGCAGGAGAATGCAGTTTCCGTGGGGACTCAACCTCCTGATCGCAATATCCCTGTACATGCACGTCGCCGGCCATGTCGGAGGATACTACGTGCAATACGCCCCGTACTACGACAAGGCTGCCCATTTAATCTCGTCCGTAACCATCACGACAATCGGGCTTGTCGTCGCTCTTCTCGCCGACCGCCTCTTCAGGATGAAGATGACACGAGGGTTCATCGTCCTTTTTGCCTTCCTTCTTACCATGGCAACAGGGGCGATCTGGGAGATCTACGAGTTCGCCTTAGATCAGATCTTCGGCACGTCGCTACAGCACGGAAATATCGATACCATGGTTGACCTCATCGTCGATATGGCCGGAGCCCTGCTCATCACCGCGCTCGGATACCTCTACCTCCGAAGTTCCTCGAAAGACGAGGTAGTAAACAGGTTATTAACCCCGTACGTAGATGAGGCGGATACCCCGATGCACCTTGACGAATCAGAGATCGTGCTCTCGGTCCGCGAACAGTAACCACGGTAGTGCACCACCCTGCATTATAAATATTTATGAGATCAGATAGAAAAGGAGTGAAGCTTTCCAGACATAATCTCCAATATCTCGGACTATTCGCCCTCGTCTTTCTGCCATCGATGTTCGGCTATATGGCATGGGAGGCGCAGGAGACCGATGTTACGGTCCTGAGCGTGGAAGGCGGCCCTGAGGGAGTTATCTTCATCTCCGACCCGCATCTCAAGGAGAGCAACATCGGTCACGTGCAGAGGACAATCGAGGAGATCAATCGCCTCGATCCCTCGCTCGTCCTGATCGGCGGAGACTTCGTCAACGGTGACGAGTCCGACTTCTCCCTCCAGGCGGTATGGAGCGCCGTCGATGCCCCGGTATACGCGGTGCTCGGCAACCACGACTACCGGGCGGGAACCGATGCCGGGGGCGGTTTTGCGAAAACAATCGCGCTGGCCGGCCTCGAGCTGACGGCTGAGGAGTACGACGTCAGCGCCCTGCGGGGAGACGAATCCGATCTCCGATTTGCCGACGAGCTGAGAGCGACTCTTGAGGCGAACGGGGTCAACGTACTGCAGAACGAGTACAAGATCCTCCGTGTCGGCGAGAAGGATCTCGTCCTCGTCGGCGTGGACGACGTCTGGGCAGGGATGGCGGAACCCCCGGAGGTGCCGGAGACCGACGCCTTCACCCTGTATCTCATCCACGTCCCCGACGGCAGGGCGAACTGGGACGCCGACCTCATCCTCTCCGGCCATACCCACGGCGGCCAGTTTATGTTCCCGGTTGTCCAGCAGTTCAGCGACTTCGGGTTCATGGAGGTGCGCGGCCTCATTCAGAAGGACGGAACACCGGCGACGTATATCACCCGCGGGATCTGCGGCTCGAGCCTCGGCGGGATCGATCTCCGCTTCAACAGCAGACCCGAGATCGTGCTGATCAACCCGACGGACGAGCAACTCCGCCTCCTTGACGCGAAGACCGGCACCGTGACGGTCGGGTAGAATGCCCGGCGCCGGAACGGTCAGGAGAGGAGCGCTTCGCCTCGTTCGATCAGGATGTCTGCCGTATGCCCCGGAATCCCTGCCGTCTCTACGAGCGCGGCCCTGCCCCGGGCGATCAGATCTCTGACGGTAAGAATTCCGGCGGCGGTCAGCCGTTTCCTGACTGCAGGCGTCACCCCGGTGATGATGGTAACCGGGTAGGACTGCGTCTCTTCGATCATGGTCCGGATGTTCCGGTCGAGCGGATAGTCCCATCCGAGATGTTCAATCCCCCAGCATGCCGCATAGCGTTTCGCATGCTCGGAGAGTTTGGTGTTGCAGACGATCAGAGCGGTATCGACCCGGAACGAATTCTCCCCCCGGCGATAGCCTTCCTGAACGTCCTCGACGATCGCCCGGGCGATCCTGCCCTCATCAAGCCCCGTCACCCGGTGATGGCTGAAGTGATGCTTCACCTCGACGAAGTATACGACGCCGTTCTTCCGTGCGATGGCGTCCACCTCGTGTTCGCCGCACCGTCCCGCAAGAATACGGCCGCCCTCCACCTCGTAGCCGTGGTCACGGAGCAGCCCCTGCACGTACACCTCAAAATCGGGTTTCGGGCTCAGCAGTGCAAGCGCCCGGCGAAGGTTGGTGCGATAGGCAACGGCCGGCCGGTATACTCTGGCACGCGCCCGGATCATCCGGAGCAGCGTCGAGGTCGGAATCCCGTCGTAGACCTGTTCCTCGATCTCATCGACGATCTGCTCGAGATGCTCGGGCGAGACCCCCAGGTTTCTGACAGTCCGCTTCACCCTCTCCCGGTCGAAGGGCTGCAGGCTCCCGTTCATCTTGGTGACGTATCTCATGGCGTAGTGATACCGTTCTTTGGAGGACGGAAAAATGTTTTTAAACGGTGACGCACCGGATTACCGCTCGTGATGTTTTGCGGCAAGTTTCCGGGCGGCCTCCCGGGCTTTCATCTCCGAAGGGTACAGGCCGGTCTTCCCGATCGAATTCCCCGCCGCATCGAAGAGTTCGACGTAGTAGGCACGTTCCTGGCGCGAGAAAGAGACTTCACCAACGATGCCGGGCGCGTATTCAGTCATGCAGAAGATCTCGGAGCGGGGAGATATGAGGATTGTGCACGGGCACCTCACTCCTGCTCGCGGGTCCCGAGTTCCGCCGGGTAGACCTCCGGCGGGGCGATCCCCTGCCGCTTCATCTCGGTCCATGCACGCCTCGTCACCTCCGACGAAAACTCGAACTCGTAGCGGAGATCGCTCGCGTAGGCTTTCGCACGGACACGCTTGTAGAAGGGAAAATCTTCGAGGAGAACCGTGTAGGGACGCGAGGGGGAGATGTAGACATACTTCGAAGTCCGCACGGCATCTTTGAGAATTGCCATGGCGGCGACGGCATCGCTCCGGTGGTCGATATACACGTCGACCACGACCATCATCTCGGCTTTCCCTGCGTTGCTGCTCGAGGTCGCTTCACTGAAGATGACATAGTTCGGTATGGAAACCAGTGAGTCGTCGGGCGTGACGATACGGGTCGACCGAAGGCCGATATCCACCACCTCACCGTAGTTGCCCTGGATCGAGATCTTGTCGCCGATCTGGTAGGGGCGCTCGAAGGAGATGACAAGCCCCCCGACGATATCGGCAAAGACGTCTTTCAGCCCGAACCCGAGTCCCGCCCCGAAGAACCCGGCAAACGCGACGACCTGGGAGAGCGACGGTTCGACGAGGGCCTGGAGGATGAGAATGATGACTGCGATGTAGACAACGATCTTGACGAGCGGGATCAGCATCGTGACCGAGAGCCGCCGTTCTCCCGGCCGGTCGGCGAGCCTTCGGAGGAGGGCGGGTACAATCCGGACGAGTATGTACGCGACGACGATGACGTAGACGATGAAGAGCGCCGTCCCGAAATCGATCTCCTTCAGTGGCAGCCCGGTGATATCGGGAGAGAGTATCTCGGCCATCACCACACCATCCGGATCTTCTGCAGGTAGGCGCTGACGCAGTGAAGCGCCTCGGGTTTGACGCGGTAGGAGTCCCGCTCCTCCTCGATCAGCCCCTGAACCCTGAGGCGGTAGAGCACCTGCCGAACGTCGATATCGGTATGCGCGATCTCCTCAAGGTCGCCGAAACTGATGGACTCCATCGAGAGAATGACCGCAAGAAGGAACGCCTCGTCGATGGTGAGGGAAACGGTGCAGGGGTTTGCAGGGATACTGCTCATCCTGACCGTATCGGACTCGAGGCTCCGCTCCCATATCCGCAGAGCGACCCCGTAGTTGCCGAGGGCGATACGGTTAATCCGATCGAAGATCGCATCCTCGGCGGCTCCGGCCGTCTCCGTCGCATCCCCGGAAGCACCGGGGCGCGGAGCGATCTTCGGCCACGGCAGCGCAACCGGGGAGTCGGAGAACGGCAGGTCGACAAGACGCCTTTCTATGGAAAAACGGCGTTTTTCCTGCGGCGGCGTATCGTCCACAAAAAGGATGGGCCGGTCGTATTGCGAGAGGATCATCGCCTTTAACGTTGCGTTCTCGATGGGGGGGAGCCGGATGGCGACGGGAAAATGCTCCTCAAGACGGGTGACGGCGTTCAGGTACGACCACGCAAAACCGTTCCAGCCCGTAATGAAGAGCTTCTCGGAGGTTGAGAGGAGTTCGAGGAACGCATCGAGCATCGCGAATCCGCCGATACGCCGGAGGGCGAGGAAGTGACACCCCTCCACCAGCACGATATCCTCGGTGCGGCGCATGGTATCGAGAAAACCGGTGTTCCTGACGACCGAATAGAACGGGAGATGGGTAACCCGGTGCGGATAAAACCGGATGATCTGCTGCATCAGCATGCTCTGACCGGCGAAAGGCTCTGCGATCACTGCAATATGAGCGGGGCTCTCACCGGTATACCCATCGATCGCCTCCCGGATCCGGACAACCTCACGCTCGAAGAGTGTTCCGGGCGTCCCGGCATCTGCCTCCACCATACAGAAGTATGGTCAGGAACTCCCATTTAGCCGTTCCGAAAGGCGTGTTACGGGTACTGCCCTCGCGGCCTTCCCCGAATAGATACCTCTCGCAGGGAAGCCGTAAACGCCGCAAGGGCGGGGATCATGGGGCAGCATAGTATCACCCGGGATCAGGCTTTCAGGGGAGCTGTTCTGCTGGCCGTATTCATCGGTATCCGGGCGGTTCCCTATGGGTTCCTCGCCGAAGGTCCGGTGCCGGGAAGCCTTCCTCGTGATCGCGTTCCCGGTGCTCCCGGTCGGACTCGTGTACATCGGGTTTACACGGTGGATCTCGCGTCGTCTACGGCCGGGTGCAGGTTGTACGCGGGTCGGTCATCGCATCCTTCATCGCCTACGGGCTGATCGGATAATCAGAGAGGGCGGCCTGCAAGAGACCTCCGAAAAGCCGATCAGGGGTTCCTGACCGACGGGTATATCTTCAGCCCACGGCAAGGGGAAAAACATGACCTATCTTCGGGCAACCATCGGCAGGTGGACGATCGACCTCTCCTCCGGCGAGGTGGTCGCTGCTTCGGAGCCTTCCGACTGATCCGGACAGAGCAGAACATATCACTCTTCAGCGATCCAGTCGCAGACGGCTCGCCACGCCTTGAGCTTCTCGGCATAGGGCATCGCAGCATAGGCAGAACTCGTCGAGGGGAGCCTGTGGACGGCGAGCTGATCGAAGATACCGGTAAAAGCCCTTCGTAGCAGGTCTTCGGCCTTTCTTCCGTCGCATACGATATGCCGGATCGTCGGGTGCCCGCCAAGCAGGGCAGGGATATCGTTCAGCTCCGCTTCCGTGATCCGGGCATCGCTGCTCCCCTCACGCCTGCACGACCCGATGACGTTCCAGAGCGCAATGCCATGCCGTTCGAGTACGGCAACCTTTCCGGGGTATGGAAGATCGCGGGGATACCGAAGAGATCGGCCATAATGCGCCAGAACTGGTTCTGCCGGTGCCGGTAGTACTGCCCCCGGAGGAGGGCCTCAACACTCGGAAAACTCCCGAGGATCAGAATACGAGGGCACGGACCTATCTCCGGCGACAGACCAGACTTCCTCCCGGAGCCGATCATGCCTGCAGGTGGGTGCCGGAATAGAAATGATCTTCGCTGCCGCTCCCGGTCACGGGGAGGCGTAGAATATCTTCGATGATAGAAAGAGTATTTTGGGTATTCCCAAGGATCTACAGTTCCGGGAGCACTCACTCCGAAGGGCCGGCGGACGCATGTGCTGCATCCGGCGTCCGTCCCGGTGAGATGAGTGCGCCTGTTATGGTAATCCGTTAGAACCCACGAAACTCTCTTCGCGGCTGCTGGGGACGCGCTTCGTCGATCCGTAAGGTACGGCCTTCGTAAACGGTTTCGTTCAGCGCCTCTTTTGCTTTCTCAGCCTCTTCGGGGCTTCCCATCTCGACGAATCCAAAGCCTTTGCGTTCGATGACTCTGACTTCTTTGACTTCCCCGTACTGGGAAAAGAGTTCGTTTAACTGTTCTTCATTTACCGAATAGGTAAGGTTTCCAACGTACAGCTTATTGCTTTCCATTCGGATCTCCTCTGCAACCTAATTTCGCTCGAAGCATAATGTATCTTTTGGAGAAAAGGTTTTTGTTGCCCCGGTAAGAGGCGATTTGGATCGCCGATCACTACCGGGGTCGAGAGATACCGGGTGAATCACCCCCGGCAGAGCGGGTAAACCCACACCTGCCGCACCCGGCATTTGCAGTGAGCATGCCCGCCATACCCGGATAGCAGCCCGGAGGTTCTCCGCCAGAGACCCGCCGGATGACAGTTAATTTATTAACAGTGCGGACCGTTGATATACAAGTGTACATGAGTCTACCTTATGGAGGAGAAGTACCAATGCATCCGGAGTTGATTAACTGACAGAGAAGAAAGGCCAGAGCGAGAGTACGGAGATCGTTCGGGTACGGCTGCCGAAGAAGCGGAACAGAGAGATCTTCGCCCGTGCCGAACTCATGCTTGGATCCAACCATATCCGTGTGCGGTGCGAAGACGGCGTCACCCGCATGGGAAGAATCAAGGGCAAGATCAAGAAGAGACTCTGGATACGAGAAGGCGATCTTCTCATCGTCGTCCCCTGGGATTTCCAGGACGAGAAGTGCGATATCATCTATCGATATATCCGGCCGCAGGTCGAGTGGCTGCAGAAGAACAACTATTTAAGCAAATAACTTTTTTCGACCTCTCCTACACCGCCATCCTGTTTCCGGAAATCCCGGAGGAGGCCGGGGAGGAGTCCGGCTTGCAAAGACCCGATCCCTGCCTCGCCCGACAGGTAACAGGGTCGGAGTGCGGCACTCAGCAGAGGCATGCATTCATTTGAAAGGCCTTGCATGAAGCCGGCCGTTCGGAGAGCCGCTATGCGCACAGGCCATATCGCCGTCGTCTCGCAGTCAGGCCCGGTTGCAGAGCAGAGAAGATTTCCGGGCGACCTACCTGCTGACCCGGCCGATTGCCATCGGGTTCCCCGTCGAGGCTGGAGCAGTTTTCAGATCGCCGGCAGGAGGTGACGGGTGCCGGACGTATCCGTCCCCCCTCGAGCACATGGTGCAGAACAGAATAGATCGTGTGTCGGGGAATGAAAAAATGTCCGGTGCCGGGCTACGGGAGATCCCCGCCCCCGTCTTCGTGCGGACAGGTGTCGCATCCCCGACGGGCACATCCGGCGATTCCGAGGGTCTTTCCGTTCAGCAGGGCATCGGCGACCTTCCGCCGGGCTTCGTGCAGATCCCGCCACGCCGTCTTGCGGGAGACACCAAGCAGGGCAGCTGCCTGTTCCTGGTCGAGACCCTCGAGATCGATGAGCCGCAGCACCTCAACCTCCTCGGGGAGCAGCATCACCGTCCCGCCCTCATGCTCGTCTGCAGGGCAGAGCGGAGCAAAGCAGCGATAAGTGCCTTCGCGTGCGATCGTCCGACGTACGCGCGGCCTCCCGCGCTGTTTCCGGCAGCATCCGTTTCCCTCCGGCGACATTACGCTCTCCTCAGTTCCGAGAAGAGGTTCTCGCTCAGTTCTCCGATGGCTTTCGCTGCAGGAGAATCCATGCGGGTCACCGGCCGGTTGTTCCTGACGGCCTGTACCACCAGCGGGTCGAACGGGATCCGGCCCACCACAGTCAGTCCCTCGGCATCGCAGTACGCCTGTATCTCCTGCGTGATCTGCTCCGCGAGATCGAACCGGTTGACCGCGACGAAGATATCGACGTCGAATCGGCGGCAGACCGTCACCAGCCGCTTAAGATCGTGCAGTGCGGAGATGCTCGGCTCGGTGACGATGAGCACCGCATCCATCCCGCTGATCGTCGAGATCAGCGGGCACCCAATTCCCGGTGGCCCGTCGACGAGCAGGAGATCGCACCCGTCTGCCATCCTGTTCGCACGTTTTTTAACCTCATGCACGAGCAGCCCTGAAGTCCCCGCCCCGGGGTTCAGCCGGGCATGCGCCAGGCGTCCGCGTTCCGTCTCCGAGGTGTAGATCTCCCCGCAGACCCGGGGTTCCATGGTAATCGCCCCCATGGGACACGCGTGTGCACAGGCACCGCACCCCTCGCAGTGCATGGCGTCGATCTGCCAGGCATCGTCCCTGCGCACGATTGCGCCGAACCTGCACCGGTCCGCACAGATCCCGCAGTCACGGCAGTACTCCGGATCTATCCGGGGCACTTCGAGCCCCATAAAGGGCTCCGTACTGATCCGCCGGGGCGCAAAGAGCAGTTCGAGGTTGGAGGCATCCACATCGCAGTCGGCGAGCACCTGGGTCTTCCGGCTGATATCCGCGAGAGCGGCCGTCACCATCGTCTTCCCGGTGCCGCCCTTCCCGCTGATCACGGCAAGCCGGATCATACCTTCACCCCGGCAAGTTCCGAGACCTTCCCAAAGAGGTCGGTGAAACGCTCACTCCAGCCAGGCAGATCACGACTTATCAGGCCGCCGGCATTCTGGACAGCGGCGATCTCGCGGTCGAAGGGGATCGTCATGAGAACCGGCAGTCCATGCTCCCGGCAGAACTCCGTAATCATCTCGTCCTTCCCGTCACTCCGGTTGATCACGACTCCCGACGGGAGACTGAGCCTTTCCGCCACCTCCGCGGCCAGGCGAAGGTCGTGCAGGCCGAATGGCGTCGACTCGGTAACGAGAATGCAGACGTCCGACCCCTCCATTGTTTCGATGACCGGGCAGGCAATGCCCGGCGAGGAGTCGTACAGAATAAGCGGGTGACCTTCCGCCAGCAGTTTAGCCATGTGTATCACCTGCGGCGCCTGCACCTCGCCTTCGCGTAAAAACCCGCTGATGAGGTTCAGTGCAGGAAGAGGCCGGGAACACCGGACAAAACCGATTGGGCGCCGGATCTCCCGTATTGCACCTTGCGGGCAGACGAACGTGCATCCGCCGCAGGAGTGGCAGAGTTCGGGGAAGACGAGAACCGTGTCCTTAAGCACGCTCAGTGCACCGTAACGGCAGAACTTCCCGCATTCACCGCAGAACGTGCAGCGCCCGGAATCGATCTCGGGGACGGTGACGGTAACCGGCAGATCCGTCGAAGCCGACGGGAAGAAGAGGTGGAGGTTCGGCTCCTCTACATCGCAGTCGACGACCGCCACATCGCGTATCAACGAGAGCGAGTACCCAAGGTTTGCCGTCACAGTGCTCTTGCCGGTGCCCCCCTTCCCACTGGCAACGACGATCTTCATCTCTGCATCACTCACAGCAGCGGCTGAAGGGTCCCGGCGGCGTACTGCTCCAGCGCATCCGCCACACTACCGCCTTTGCGGTAGGTATAGCCTTTGATGCCGGACGTCTGCAACGCTTTCGCAGCGTTTCCACCCATCTGCCCGGTGATTAGGACTTCTGCTCCGTTATCGGCGACGAGCTGCACCGCTCTCGGACCGACACCGCCTGCCGCATCAGCAAAACCGTTCGCTACACTCTGCGACTCACCGGTCTCCGTGTCGACGAAGACAAAGTAGGGTGCTCGTCCGAATCGCTCTTCTGCCGGGGCTTCCGTGCCGGAGGCACGTGCTGTAACACATACTTTCATACTAATGTCAACTCCTTTCTGAGATTGATAAACCTATAAGCGTAATAATTGTCTGATTCGCCACTGAACGGCAACCAGAAGCAATCGAATACCTTTAAAAACACCCAGGAAGGGTGATGAAAGGCATCGATGACCGAGATAGTGGTTCGGCCACGGGGCGTTCCCCGGCCGAACCATGAGGATACGTGCAGTCTGATCCGCTCACGCAGGAACCCGGGCGGCATCGGTCGATGCAAGTGCAGGCGCCCGGTGCGGGAAGAGCAGATCCTTCAGTTAGTGCGTTCCGTCGCAGCTCTCGTGCCCGTGGTGGCACGAACTGTCACCCGCCGTGAGGCGGCCTGCGATATACTCCTGTGCGACGAAGTCGATCGGTCCGCCGACACCGAGGAGCACCTCGATGCCGTTCGCTGCAAAGAGCTCGACGGCTCGAGGACCCATGCCGCCCGCAATCACGAGGTTGACCCCGTTTTCACTCAGGAATACCGGAAGCCGTCCGGGCTCGTGTCCGGGGCTTGCAAGGTCGTCCTCTTTGAATATGATCGAGTTCTCGACGCGGTACATTGCGTACCCTTCACAGTGTCCGAAATGCTCGGAGACCTGATTCCCGTCTTTGGCGATTGCTATCTTCATTGACCGATCGCTCCTCACACTCTCCGCCGTCGTCCGCCGGAAAAGCCTCTGCCGCAGCCGCATGGCATGCCGCCGCGGCCAAGACCGTATACCTGGGCCGCCTGTGCGTCGGCGTTCTGTTCGCTTCCGGCCTGTACCTGAGCCGGCACGCACCGTCCCAGACGCCGTCCTGTCATTGCCCCCATTCCCCGGGGTCCTGTTCCATCAAATCCAGGCATAATAGTATTCACCTCACATGTTGTGATATACTACACATATGCGCATAATGCCATAAAGGTTTGGATACCGGAACATGCCGGGAAACCACCCTGAATAGCTCCAAAATGCCAGACAGGTCTCTTTGGCAAGGCACATCCGGCACGAGCGGTGTGCTGCCATGCCACCGAGAAAGAGGGGGCTGCATACCTCATCATGGCGAGAAGGCCGGAAAAGCGGGATCAGAAGCCGGAGGGGAGAAGAATCTCACGAAACACTAGGCTTCGTTCCCCCGCTGGGCCTGCATGTCCGCGACCCTCAGGTCCGGGTGCCGGTACCGCCCCCGTTTTTCTGTGCCCCGCATGACGTGGAGCTGGATTGCCTCGATCGGGCAGAAGTGGAGACAGGCGCAGCAGAGTTCGC
This sequence comes from Methanoculleus taiwanensis, assembly GCF_004102725.1. NCBI lineage: Archaea > Methanobacteriati > Methanobacteriota > Methanomicrobia > Methanomicrobiales > Methanomicrobiaceae > Methanoculleus > Methanoculleus taiwanensis. The sequence goes on from NZ_LHQS01000003.1 coordinate 142,455, forward strand.
AGCGGTGGTTCCAGACCGGGCGGCCGCGTTCGAGCGTGATATTTCCCGCCGGGCAGACCTTTGCGCAGGTGCCGCAACCGGTGCAGGCGTCCGATACTGAGAAGTCTTTGTCCCCCCCGTGAACATTCCGTGCAAACCGACCATACGTTATGGCCTTCGCGAGCAGAGAGATCGGTGCGAATCCCGGCGGAGCGGCCGTGCCGCTGCCGATCACCCCTGCTATATCCCCAAGCCTTTTGTCCGCCGCGGCAAGGATCTCGTCGCGTTTTTTTCCCGACGCCGGGCGATAGAGCGGTGGGAAGTTTCCGGGCATCCCGACCGCAAATCCGGCATCAAGTCCTCTACCCTGCCGTTCCCGAATAATCCCGTTCAGCTGGTGGAGGGCCGAGACGCCCATGCCGCCCATCGTAACGATCGCAAAGACGTATCCGGTACGCGAGAGGTCGAGTCTTTCGGCGAACTCTGCGACCATGACCGGCACACCGCAGTCATATACAGGGCAGACGATCCCGACCCGGTCCGCCTGCGGGCTGATCCTGCCCGTGGTATTTCTCAGCGACGCTATCGGGATGAGATCCGCATTCTCGAGCTCCGCCGCAACCCGTTTTGCTGCTGCAAGCGAATTGCCGGTGCCGGTGAAGTAGTAGATACTGGTCTTCAGGCGGCACCTGCTGGCGGCACCGCAGTCGGGAAGGTCGTCCATAGAAATCGTATTTGCGTGGAGAGACATAGACCTTCTGCAGGGAAACGGCAAACAGGAGCAGAGGAACGTCCCGTTATGCTCAAAGCCGTCGCATCGGATTCCAAAGAGAGATAAAAGATTCATTAAACGACTACCTATCAAAAAAGAGGCTGGAAACACACCCGGAAGAGAAAACTGCGATCTCTCTTCTTCGGCGGTCTTGCCCTCCTTGTGGCCCTCTGTGCCTCCAATTCGTTTATTGTGCCGACCCACCAGGTGAATGCCTTCCTGATGGCACCCGGTGGCTACCGCAACGCGGATTCTATACGGACAAGGGATCTCCTGACCGTACTATTCCTCATCGTTGTAGCAGGATGGCTTTATCTGATCCTCGGGTAATTACCTGCTCGTAGAAGATCCGGGTGAATCAAGCATGTTCATTCAACAATTTTTCATTCCTGGGATCGCGCACAGCTCCTATCTCATCGGAGCTGGCAGCACATGTGCAATCGTCGATCCGGCACGGGATGTCGGGAGATACCTCAATGCCGCAAGAGATCTCAATCTCACGATCACGCATGTCCTGGAGACGCATCTCCACGCTGATTTCGTGTCCGGGCATATGGATCTCGCCGATATCACAGGAGCCGGGATATACGCACCGGAATCGGGGAACTGTGAGTTCGAACACGTTCCGGTTTCGGATAGCACCCGATTCGAGATCGAGGATATCCTCTTTGAGGTCCGGGACACCCCCGGGCATACTCCGGACGGTGTGACCTATGTCATCTCGGATCGCTCCAGGGGGGATGATCCGGTTGCCATATTCCCCGGAGACACCCTGTTTGTCGGTGATGTGGGGCGGCCTGACCTCTTCCCCGGGAGAGCCCGCGAACTTGCAGGCATTCTGTATGACAACCTCCACGCAAAGATCCTCACCCTGCCCGACTCCTGCATGGTATTCCCCTCCCACGGTGCGGGTTCCCTCTGCGGCAGGGCAATGGGTGCGATGCGGTTCTCCACCCTCGGCTACGAGCGGAAGTACAACCAGGCTCTGACCATCGCCGACCGAGAAGAGTTCATCCGGTCCCTTACCGAGGATATGCCGCCGGCACCCGATCACTTCAGCAGATGCAGCGAGATCAACCGCCGGGGTCCCCCGCTCACCCGCACGCTCCCCGAGATCCACCCTATGAGCCCGGAAGAGTTCAGGGTCAGGGCGGAACAGGACGACACCATTGTGCTCACGGTCGGCGATTACACGGCGTTCGGAGGGCAGCACATTCCCCGAAGCTACCACATCGATATCGCCAGCAACTTCTCCACGTTTGCAGGATGGACACTCCCACCCGACAGAGACATTCTGCTCGTTGCCGACAATCCCGCACAGTGTCGCGACGCAGTCACCATGCTCCGCCGGGTCGGACTTGACCGGACCGTCGGCTACCTCGAGGGAGGGACCCATGCCTGGGTCATGGCCGGATGCGCCACCGATTACGTCCCCCTGATCTCACCCGTACAGACCCGCGCCATGATAGAGGGCGGGGCGGTACAGGTCATTGATGTGCGATCCCCGGCGGAGTATCTCGAGGGACATGTCAAGGGGGCTATCAATATCCCTGCGCCCGACCTGAGAACACGGTTCACCGACCTCAATCCCGACCAGCCCATCATCGTGATGTGCAGGACGGGGCACCGGTCGAGCCTGGCATGCAGCCTCCTCAAACAGAAGGGATTTACCAGGGTATACAACGCAGCTGGCGGGATTACCGGGCATCGTGCGGCAGGATACACCTGAAGGGTGAGCGCATGGACTGGACTCCCTATCTCGCCGGCTTGGGGATAGGCATTCTCAGCTGGTTTACCTTCCTCCTCTCGGGCAGACCTCTCGGATGTTCGACGGCCTATGCCCGAACGAGCGCCATGATAGAGCGGGCTATCCGCGGCGATTCGGTGCTTGAGAAACCCTACTACAGGAAATTCGTCCCGCAGATCGATTGGGAATGGATGCTTGTCCTGGGCATTGTCATCGGAGCCTTCATCACAGCGATCATTCAGGGTGAGTTCGCTCTCATCTGGGTCCCCTCGACATTTGAGGCGGCATTCGGATCGAGCAGCCTCCTCCGGCTCGCAGTCGCGCTCGTCGGGGGCGTTCTGATGGGTCTTGGTGCCCGATGGGCGGGAGGCTGTACAAGCGGGCACGGGATCTCCGGGACACTTCAACTGGCGATAGCAAGCTGGATCGCTGTTGCCGTCTTCTTTGTAAGCGGAATCATCGTCGCCTTTCTGCTCTACGGGGTGATCGCCCCATGATAGAGCGTGACGGCGGCGCTCTGCAGCGCCTTCGCCAGAATCAGTCCTTGCAACGGCTTCTGGGGCTGGTGATGGGTGTCGCGTTCGGGGTCTTCCTCCAGCTCGGGGGCGTCACCAGGTACGACGTCATCATCGGGCAACTCCTCCTCTATGATTTCACCGTGGTGAAGGTGATGCTCTCTGCGGTGGCTGTCGGCATGGTGGGCGTCTATCTGCTGGTACATCTTGGTCTTGCCAGCCTCAGCATCAAGCCGGGATCGATAGGCACCACGGTGCTCGGAGGAATCATATTCGGGTGTGGGTTTGCTGTCCTCGGATATTGCCCAGGAACGGTCGCCGGTGCAGTCGGATCGGGGGCGCTCGACGCTCTCTTTGGGGGGGTGGTCGGAATTCTCATAGGTGCCGCGATCTTTGCCGAACTCTACCCCCGTCTGGATGCATCGGTTCTGCAACGGGGGAACATTCCCGACACGACGATACCCGAACTTCTCGGCGTCCGTCCCGGGGCGGTGATTGTTCCGATGGTCATTCTGATCGTCGCCGTCCTCTACGGGATCGAGTACCTGGGTCTCTGATCCCCGTGCAGTGGCTTGAAACCCGGCTCTTTTTTTCTTTTTCAGACCTTGAACGGTCCGGGATGTCACGGCGGTACCTCTGGCTCGACGCGATCGCGGTATGTATCTGGAGTTGTTCAACCGCACAGGCGGCGAGACCTGGCGGAACCTCGGACTGTGCCTCGTTAACCAGAATGACAACCTGCTCTTTATCAGGTGACGTGTTAAAAGAGTGTCATTTCTCACTGCGAACTATACCCGCAGCATCGATGCGAGGGGAGCGATTCGAACGCTCGAACACCTTCGTGACAGGGTCCTAAGCCCTGCGCCTTTGGCCAGGCTCGGCAACCCTCGCTTCCCTATACAGTGGAAGAGTACCGGATTTATACCTTGCTCCGAAGCTCCGGCGATTCCGGGAGAATCAGGGCTGCAGAGCCGGATCTGCGGCCCCGGATCAGGGTGGCGTATCCCGCGACGAGCAGCGCGAGGAAGAGGGGCCCAAGAACGAATCCGATGATACCCATAACGGCGAGTCCGCCGAAGAATCCGATCCACATGATCACCGGATGAATACTGGCACGCCGCCCCATCATCAGCGGGCGGAAGTAGATGTCGGGGAGGGCGCAGACAACCGGATAGCCGACCAGCGCCACGAGCACCGCTCCCCGCATATCCCCTATGGAGAGGGCGAAGATACCGAGGAAGAGCATGATCAGGGACGGGCCGATGATCGGCACGAGCTGGAAGACGCCGGCCATGACCGAGTAGAAGAGAACGTGCCCGTAGCCGAGGACGTAAAAGAACGGGAGGGCAAGAAAGAAAGTGATGACCGACGTCGCCACGTGCACGACGTAGATGGCGTAGAGCGTATCGACGGTGACCTTCGACATCCGGCCGACCGCGTCTCCAAACGCCGCGGGCAGGTGAGATGCGAGCCCTTTAACGGCCTCGGCGCCCTTATGGAGGGCAACGTACAGCGTGAGGAAGAAGACGATGATCTTAACGCCCATAAGCGGGGCGAGCGCCGCCGTGCCGGAGAGGGACGCCTTCAGGTTCGCAGCCTGCCCGGCAAACAGTGCGGCTATGTCGTCCTGCGGTATCGGGAGCAGCGCCCCCGCCTCGCCGAGCGTCGGTGCGGCGATCCAGTCGGCGATGATGCCGAGGATCCCGATGAGGTACTCCGCGTTCCGGGCGAGCACGAGCGTGACGAAGGCTCCGGACGCCAGAAGAACGATGACGACGGCCGCAACCGTCGCACCGGCCGCCGCCGCTCCGGGCATAAAGCGGGAGAGAAAGCGGTGAACCGGGTAGATCACCACGGCGACCGAGAGGGCGAGGATGACCACATCGAGAAGCGGCCAGAAGAGAGCGGCGGCGGCAAGGAGAATGCCGGAGAGAAGCGCGAGCGTGACGGGATCGATGCGCGAGGTATCGGACGGCATGGCGCTCTCTTCAAGGATTGGATCCGAAGGATACATAATGGACTCGAAACTCCACCGATGCGTCCTGCCGCACCTGCCCGGCCGCCCCCTGCAAGCCCGTGGCTTTCCTGCGGCGGTACCGGCAAATCCGGTGAGGGTTACTAATATGCACTAGTAATTATATAAAGTACATCAGATCCCGTCGATATCCGGGGCACCTGCGGTGGCGGCAGAAAAGCCAATCTTCCGGAACGAAACGGGAAAGATGGTAACATGAAAACCTTTATCGAATAGACCGCACGTATTTTTCCATAGTTGGAGTACCGATGCTGAATGAACTCATTCACATCCTGGCAGCGGCGATCATCAGCTGGGCTCTGTTCGTAACGATCGACATTCTCTTCCGGCTACCGGAGGCAGGGGGCGTCAGCGGGGCATCCGCCATAGCCGAAGACATAACGAAAGGCGGAGGTTCCCTGCACGGCGGCACCATGATGGGGAACATCGTCTGCTCTCCCGATGCCTCCGCGGGAACCCTGCTTGCCGCGTGCGGCGTCTACGTGGCCGGGATTCCGGGAGGGCTTGCAGCAGCGGTGCTCGTTTACATCGGAAACCGCATCTGCCACGACCCGGGATATGCCGGGACGACGGGAGCGGTCATCGCCACATTCGTGGTGTACGGATTCACGCTTGCCGGATTTGCCGCCTCCGACTTCATCGCCGGAACTGTCGTCGCTATTCTCGCGATCCAGGGAATATCGCATGTTCACGCGAGCGCCCTGCTCACACGGCTCTCGAGGTGGCGCTCGTGATCGCCCTTCCGCTTCTCGGCGCCATAGCCGTCTTTGCCGCCCTCCGGGCGGTCTTTGAACGGAAGACAGGCAGGAAACTTCCCTACCTCAATGCCATGAACTTCGCCATAGCGGGTTCGCTCGTGCTGCTCCTCGACCACCCGCTCGCACTCGTCGCCGCCGCGGCGTACTTCGTCGGGTCGACGCTCGAATCGAACGCAATCGCGAGCACCTACGCGGGAGGGATACTGAAGGATGAATGATCTTCTCGCGAGTCTTTACGGAGCTATCGCCCTCATCGGGGCGGTGAGCGCCCTTCTGCAGACCAATTCCTTCAATAAACTGATCTCCGTCGGGATCATCGCCGGGGGCGTCATACCGTTCCTCGTCGACCGCGGGTACCTCGACGTCGCGATCGCCGTCGGGCTCATCATCCCGGTGACGACGATCATCATCCTGCTCGTCTGCAGGAGGGGTGCGGCATGACTCCGGAGTTCCTCCTCGGGTGTGCGATCCTCCTCATCGGGGTCGTCGGCGTCGGGTTCCCCCGGGAGAAGACCTACGTCGGCAGACTGATCAATCTCGAGATCCCGGCGTTCGGGCTCCTCTTGATCATGCTCTCGTTCGACGAGACGCTGGCACTGCTCACCTTCGTCGGCGTGACGGCGATCTCGACCTTCGTCCTGGTGCGGGTCATCGAGCGGAGGGGTGAGCCATGAAGCGGCCAGGGCTCCTCATCAGCAGGATATCCCGGACGGTCTCGGACTACACGAACCTCTCGGCGCTCTACGCCCTGCTGGTCGTGGCGGCCGTCGTCATCGGCATGGTCACGCTGCCGTTCATCGGCTACGACGAAGACCAGCTCTACCCGAAGACGATCGACCGGGCAAGCAGCCTCGACCCCTACGACCGGGGCGGGGTGCCGTTCGGCACGACGGACGTCGCGGCGCAGTATCCGGAGAACTCCCCGTACCTCGGCTACGTGACGGCATACCTGACACCGTTCTCAGCGTTCCTGGCGGGGCAGACGCTCCACCTCGGCACGACGATCGTCTCGCACCCGGGCGGTATCACCGACGAGATCCTTTACAATACCCGGGGGCTTGACACGGTCGCGGAGACGAGCATCCTCTTCGTGGCGTTCGCCATCGCCGCATACCTCTTCCGGAGGGATGAGTGATGGATCTCGTCTACAGCCTCGGCCTGCTCGTCGTCTTCCTCGGGATAATCGTCGGGTTCTACGCCCTCATGCGCGAGCGGGACGACCTGCACCGGATACTGCTGACCGATCTTGCGGAGATCCTGGCGCTCGCCCTCATCGCCCTCGTCGCCACCGACCTTGCCGAGGCGCTCATCCTCCCCGGCCTCGTCGTCGGGATATCCGAGCTCCTGGCCGTCTCGGAGGTCTACCTCGCCAAAGAAGAATTACGGACGCCGCCGGTCGCTCCGCCGCTCCGGATCGAGGTGATGGAGAGCGCACCAGGGATCATGGCGCTGATCCTGGTCACGTACGGCATCGTCCTCTCCGGGTTCACCGGCGGGGCGATCGCCGCCGTGGGCGCGCTCTTCTACTACCTCTGCAAGGGGCACGACGAGCGGTTCGACCTCATCGAGACCGTCAGCGGCTACGCCTGGGTCTTCTGGATAGGGGCGTTCTTCATCTTCATGTTCCTGCCTGCGTACTGGTTCTTCGGCGTGATGATCGCCGGCGGCGCGATCCTTGTGAAAGTGATGGCAAAGATGTCCCTCATCGGGACGATGCGGGGTGGCGCGAATGTTTAACCTCCCGGTAACGAACATCGGCGGCAGCGAGCTCTTTGTCCTCGAGTTCGGGGATATCGTCGACTACTTCAGCGTCTATACCGCCGCGCTCTTCGCCTTCGCCCTCATCTTCACCGTCCTTGCGATCGTGAGCCGCCCCGAGCGAATGGTCGATATCGCGTTCGGGGGCGACGCCTACTACACGAAGGAGATCGACCCGAAACTGCTCCGGTTCCAGCGGTTCATGGCGATCGCCTGCGGCCTTGCCACGCTCGGCGCCGTCGTGAGCGGCGATGTCTTCAACTACGCCCTCTTCGTCTCGATGGTCGGCATCACCAACATCGGCATCGTCGCGGCGTACCGGAACAAACACGTCCTGAACGCCGCCTTCCAGTACGGCATCGTTGCGATGCTCGCCACGGTGCCGCTCTTTGGAGGAGCGGCTATCGTACTCGCCTCGACCGGCACCCTGAGCCTCTGGGAGCTCTACCTCCCTGCAGTCGCGGTGCCGCTGATCGCAAAGGTCTTCCTCGTCCTCGGGGTGATGGGCGAAGGAATGGCACCGTTCTACGTGGCGAAAGCGGAGATCACCCGCGCCCAGGGGGCTCCCTTCATCCTGATGGTGCACGTCAGTTCCCTGCTCGTCTTCCTGCGGGTGGTTGAGATAGTCATTTCGATGTGATGAGATGATACAGAAACAGCGTTCACTGAGTATTGCGGCGTTCTCCGGGATCGTCTGCCTGGCCGCGGCGATCGCGGCAGCGGCAGGCCTGCTTGACCTCTGGGTCGCGGAACTGCTGCTCGTCTTCGCATTTCCACCCTTCATTATATTCCTGGCACTATGGTGGAGTGCATCGGATGGAGTTGCGGACATCCCGTTCATAGGATACTGACATGATAGAATACCTGATCTTCGCACTGTTCGCAGGGCTGCTCTTCCACGGCATTCACCGGAAGGTCATCGCACGGGTGCAGGGCCGCCCCGGGCCACCGATCTGGCAGGAGATTCTCCATACGCTGAAGTTCTCGTTCAAAGAGACCTGGATACCCCTGACGGCGAGCCGGACGCTCTTTGTAGCCGTTGTGCTCGTTGCAATCGGGATCTGGAGCGCCTCACTCTTCATCCTGCTCTCCGGCGGTAGCATCCTGCTGCTCTTCGGCGTCTACCTGATCCACAAGATCGTGGAGCACGGGCTCGGCCTCTCGTCCGGTTCGCCCTACGGCAAGTTCGGGGCGATACGCTCGGTCATCTCCGCAGCCTCGGAACTGCCGCTCCTTGCGACGATCGGCGCGATATACTTCTTCACGAACTCGCTGATGCTCTCGGATATCATCGCCTGGCAGCAGGTAAACGGCCCGCTGCTCATCATCGCCTTCCCGGCAGCGGTCGCGATGTACCTCGTGATCCTCTCAAAGCTCCACTACAGCCCCTTTGCCATCATCGAGGCCAAAGAGATCGTGAGCGGCAACATGACCGAGCACTTCGGCGCCTGGCGGGCAGGCCTTGAAGTCGCGTTCGCGATCAAGACCTACGTGCTCCTCTACGCCTTCGTGCTCATCTTTATCGGGCAGCTGCCCTTCCTCGTAACACTGCTCGTGATGCTCCTCATCCTCGTATCGCTCTCATTCGTCTGCGCAGTCTCACCGATGCTCTCCCCGTACGACACCGTTACGGTGCAGAGCCTGGTGACCGGGGCAGTCGTCGTCTATATCATCGTTCTCGGGGTGATTATGGGATGAATCTGATACGTACGCTTATCACGCTCGGAGCCGTATTTTATACTGCAGTAATGCTGGTCCAGGTGACCACGAACGAGAGCATACTCACGCAGGCGGCCGCCGGCATTATTCTGCTCGTCGCTGTCGCCGCGCTCACGTGGCAGCGCGAGAGCCTTGCTCTCAAACGCTACGAGATGACCCTGCTCTGGGTAAGCGTCCTCTGTTTTGCAGTCTACGCACTGGCGGGTGCGTTCGGGAGGGGCCTGTGATGAAGTACCTGTACGAGAAGGATCTCCGGCAGATGAAGTACAATATCTTAACGAGCACCCGGCACGACCTGGCCGTCAAAGAGCTCGCACGCCGCCTCGACGTAAGCGACCAGAAACTCAGGATGATCCTGATTCGGGACTTCGATATGTCGCTCCTCGAGAATCTCCAGGCCCGCTACGAGATGGGGCTTCTGCACGCCGACAGGGGCGATCCGATCGCGGGGGCGCTCGGGTGCGAGTTCTTCACCCGCTTCATCCCCCTGGTCGAACCCGGGACGATGCAGGCGATCTATAACGACGTCAGAGCGGCGATCGCGGCCGGAACACCGGAAGTACCGGCGATCGACGATGGGAAGGCAAAGATACGCGAGGCAATCAAAAGATGAGCATCCTTCAGAAGATCAAAAACACCGTCCGTTCGCGCTCGATTCATGTCGCCTACGTCGACGTCGGGTCCTGCAACGGCTGCGACATCGAGGTGCTTGCATGCCTCGCACCCCGGTACGACATCGAGCAGTACGGCATTTACGTTCACAATAACCCGCGGGAAGCGGACGTCCTGCTCGTCATCGGGTCCATGACACCGCAGTGGGTGGATAAGCTCCAGGACATCTGGGAGAAGATCCCGGAACCAAAGGTGGCGATAGCCGTCGGGAACTGCCCTATCTCAGGCTGTGTCTTCAACCGTTGGCACTCGTACATCGAACCGCCGGTCGCGAAGTACATCCCCATCGCGGCACAGGTGCCGGGATGCCCACCCCGGCCAACGGAGATCCTGAATGCCATACTCGCGCTCGCACCGACGCTGTTTAACGATTACGAGGAGAAGAAGAAATGAAGAAGACCGTCGACGTATCCATCCCCCTCGGCCCCATGCACCCCTGCTGGAAAGAGCCAGTCCGCTTAAAGTGCGAGACGAGCGGGGAGCGGGTGCTTAGAACCGAGGTCGAACTCGGGTACATGAAGAAAGGGATCGAGCGGATCATGCGGGGGCGCCCCTGGCAGGAAGTGATGTTCCTCGCAGAGCGCGTCTGCGGCATCTGCTCCGTCGTCCACAATATGGTCTTTATCGAGGCGATGGAAGGTATCAGCGGGATCGAGGTGCCGCCGCGTGCCGCATACCTCCGCGTCGTCGTCAACGAGCTCGACCGGATAGCAAGCCACATCCTCGCGAACTTCTCCTACTGCTACACAATCGAGCATGAAACCCTCGCCATGTACCTGCTGAACGTCCGCGAGACCGTTCTCGACAACCTCGAACGGATCACCGGCTCCCGGATCAATACCGCCTACATGATCCCGGGCGGCGTGCGGTTCGACATCTCGGACGAGGACAAAGCCGCGCTCCTCGCGGACCTCGCGAAGGTCGAGGCGGATATGAAACGGTATGTCAGCATGTTCGAAACCGGCCCCCTGATCGCCCTTCGGAGCAAGGGAATCGGAGTTATGACGCGGGAAAGGGCGATCGAGGCACACACTGTCGGGCCGACCGCAAGGGCGAGCGGTGTGCCTGAATGCGACCGCCGGCTCCGCCACCCCACCTACCGGCAGCTCGGCTTTGAGCCGATCAGCAGAACCGAGGGCGACAACTTCGCCCGGAACATGGTCAGGTACCAGGAGGTCTTCCAGAGCATCGACCTCATCCGGCAGTGCGTCGACCGGCTGCCGGAGGGCGGTTCGATCCGCGGCGGCGGCGTCTGCAGTGCCGGCGAGATCGTCTACCAGGGCGAGGCGCCGAGGGGCGAGCTGACCTACTCGATCACATCCGACGAATATGGCAGGATCGTCGATATCACCATCAGAACGCCGTCCATCATGAACATCGAGGCCTGCGCCCACCACATGATCACGGATGCAACCTCGATCGCCGACGTGACGTCGACGTTCATCAGCAGCGATCCCTGTATCGCCTGCAACGAACGGTAGGAGGAGAGAATGGGTCTGTCAATCACCTGGTACTTACGCGAATTCCTGCGGATGGAGTGGCTCCGGAAGTTCTTCTTTGCTAAGACCGCTCCGCTGGTTTCCCCGCCTTATTTCAAGGACTACCCGCTGACGACCGGGCACGAGTGTACGGCCTGCTACAGCTGCATGATGATCTGTCCGGCGCCGGGGGCGATCGAGGTTCTCCGGCACCAGGATCACTGGAAACCCATGATCCACCGCGGGCACTGCATCCGCTGCGGCCTCTGCGTCGAGGCCTGCCCCGAAGACGTCCTCTGGAGCGGGCGGGTGCTCGACCAGCAGCAGCAGCAGAAGACGGAGTTCCGGTCGTGGTACCGCCTCACCGTCGACGATACGCTCTGCATGCGGTGCGGGAACTGCGCCGTCTCCTGCCCGGTCAACAAACGCGAGGACCCGCAGCTTGCATCCACCGGCACCTCCGCAAACGACGAGGTTATCATGAAAGTCGAGGGCGGGCGCCTCCGGGTGATCCACGAGGAGAAGTGCGTCGGGTGCAAGACCTGCGAGAACAACTGCCCGAACAAGGCCATCCGCGTCGCCCGGATGGTCGAAGGCATCCAGGAGGAAGCGGCATGAAGTTTCTGATGAACACGGGGCGTACGGTGAACCAGGGCGCGAGCGTGGAGAACAAGCGGTCGGCCGCCTACAACGACGAGACCGGCACCTGCTTCATGCACCTCTTCGACATGATGGAACTCGGCGTCGACGACCGGGAGAACGTGCGGGTGACGAGCCCCTTCGGCGAGGTCGTCCTCATGGTCGTATCCGACGAGCACCTCAAACCGGGAACGATCTTCGTGCCCTACGGACCGTATGCAAATCACATCATCGACGGAGAGACCCACTCGACGGGGATGCCCGACTTCAAATCGACCGAGGTGACGATCGAACCGACCGATGAAGCTCGCAAGTCCGTCTACGACCTGATGGCGGACCTCGGAGGACTGCCCTATGATCATTAAAGACGCCGTCTGCCCCTTCTGCGGATGCCTCTGCGACGATATCGAGGTGACGGTCGATGACGGGAAGATCGTCGCCGTCGACAACGCCTGCACGCTCGGGAACCACAAGTTCCTCGGTGATCACCGATTGCCGGGCCCTATCAGGCGCGACGGTGATACCTGGAAAGATATCAGATACGACGAGGCCGTAGAGTATGCCGTCGATATGCTGCTCGAGGCCGACCGGCCGCTCCTCTACGGCTGGAGCGGCACGCACGGCGAGGCACAGTGCGTCGGCGTCCATATGGCCGAACTCCTCCGGGGCGTCATCGACAACACCTCGTCCGTCTGCCACGGCCCGTCGATCCTCGCTATCCAGGAGGTCGGCCACCCCGGCTGCACCCTCGGTCAGGTGAAGAACCGGGCGGATCTCCTCATCTACTGGGGGTGCAACCCGATCGACGCCCACCCCCGGCACCTCTCCCGCTACACCCGCTATGCCGACGGGTTCTTCCTCGAGAATGCCTTCCGCGACCGGAAGGTGATCGTCGTTGATGTCCGGAAGACCGAGACGACGAACCTCGCCGACGAGTTCGTACAGATACAACCCGGCGCCGACTACGCAGTGCTCTCGGCGCTCCGGGCGATCGCCCGCGGCAAGGGAGACGCGCTCCCCCGCACCGTCGGAGGCGTCCCCCGCGAACAGCTCGTCAGGATCGTCGATCTCTGCAAAAAAGCGAAGTTCGGAGCGGTCTACTTCGGCCTCGGGCTCACCATGACCCGGGGGAAGTACAAGAATATCCGGAACGCCATCGAACTCGTCGACGAGCTCTCCCGGCACACGAAGTTTACCATTTCGGCGATGCGCGGGCACTACAACGTCTACGGGTCGAACGAAGTGAACACGTGGATGACGGGGTACCCGTTCGGGATTGACTTTTCACGCGGGATCGCCTTCTACAACCCGGGCGAGACGACCGCCGTCGATATCCTCGCCCGGAAGGAGTGCGACGCCTGCCTGATCGTCGCAAGCGACCCCGGCGCCCACTTCCCCCGCGCCTGCATCAAGCACCTTGCCGATATACCGGTGGTGCAGATCGACCCGTACGCCAACGCGACCACGGCCTTCTGCGACGTCCAGATACCGGTCGCGGTGACCGGAATAGACGCCGAAGGCACCGCATACCGGATGGACGGCGTACCGATACGGACACGGAAGGTGCTCTCGACCGGCTACCCGAGCGACGAGGAGATTCTTGGACGGATATACGCACGGATACAGGAGGTGCGGCAGCCATGAGCGAGATGCTGATCAAAAACGCCTTCGTCATCGATCCGTTGAACGGGATCAACGGCGAAGTGATGGATATCGCCATCCGCGATGGGAAGATCGTCGAAGCGGTCGGCGATGCGGCGGAGGTCATCGACGCCCGCCGAAACCTCACGCTCCCGGGAGGGGTAGACTCGCACACGCATATCTGCGGCACCAAGGTGAACTTCGGCCGCTACATGAGCCCTGAGGATATGCGTGCGGGGAGGACCCCACGGCGCGGGCATATGCACGCCACCTCGGGTTACAGCGTGCCGACGACCTACGGGAACAGCTACCGCTACAGTGCGATGGGCTACACCACCCTGCTCGAAGGGGCGATGGCACCGCTCGAGGCACGCCACACCCACGAGGAGTTCAGCTACACCCCCCTCCAGGACACCATGGCAAACGCCCTCTTCGACGGGAACTGGTCGGTGCTGGAGGCGGTGCGGGACGGCGATACAAAACGGGTCGCCGCCGTCATCGCATGGGTGCTCTCCGCCGTCAAGGGGTTCGCCGTCAAGCTCACGAACCCCGGGGGCACCGAGGCGTGGGGCTGGGGAGAGAACGTAGACTGCATCCAAAAACCCATCGCCAACTTCGAGGTCTCCCCGGCGGAGATCATCAGGACGATCGTGGAGGCGAACGAACTGCTCCACCTCCCGCACTCGGTGCACCTCCACTGCAACAACCTCGGAAAACCCGGCAACTACACCTGCACGATGGGAACGTTCGGGCTCATCCCCGACCTGAACAAGAAACGCCAGACGCTGTACGCGACGCACGTCCAGTACCACGCCTACGGCGGGTCGGGGTGGAACGACTTCTGCTCGAAGAGCGAGCCGATAGCGAACATGGTGAACATGCGCCCCCAGATCGCGATCGATATGGGGCAGGTGATGTTCGGCAAGACCACGACCATGACCGCCGACGGGCCGATGGAGTTCAACCTCTACCGCCTCCACCACGACAAGTGGAGCAACCACGACGTAGAGCTCGAGACGGGCTCCGGCATCATCCCCGTGCTCTACCGGAGAAAGAACCTCGTCAACTCCGTGATGTGGGCGATCGGCCTTGAGCTTGCGCTCCTCGTAGATGACCCGTGGCGGTGCCTCCTGACGACGGATAACCCGAACGGCGCTCCGTTCGTCCGCTATCCGGAGATCATCGCGCTTCTGATGAGCAAAAGATACCGGGAGGAGGAACTCGCGACGGTGCACCCCGATACGGAGCACCGGGTACCGCTGCCGGCGATCGACCGGGAGCTGGACTGGCACGATATCGCGGTGATGACCCGTGCCGCCCAGGCGAAGGCACTCGGCATCGTCGATATCGGGAAAGGCCACCTCGCACCCGGAGCGGACGCCGACGTCGCGATCTACCCGATCCGCGTCGACGAGACCGACCCGTCCGTCGACTACCGCAGGGTCATCGATGCGTTCAGCCGGACGGAGTATACCATCAAGCGCGGGCGGGTCGTCTGCCGGAGCGGCGAGTGCGTCGTCGACGGGAACAACACCACGATCTGGGTCAAGCCGAAGGTCTCTCCGGAGTACGACATGGGCAAGGATCCCGACTTCATCAGGAAGTTCGACCGCTACTACACCGTCCGGATGAGGAACTACCCGGTCCAGGACGAGTACCTGAAGCGGAATCTCTGCATCGAGACGGAGGCGGAGCTATGATGCGTGTGACGCTCGCGGTGAAACCGCGCAAAAAACCCCTTCTCCCCATCGAGGCGGAGTGCATCGTGCCGAAGACTTTCCTTTCCGGCGAGGCCGTATACGTCTGGCGCGGGAACAAGGAGCTCCCGCTCGACGAAGTCTTCTCCGTTACGATAGAGGGAACGGCTGACCGCACGGAGGACGTCGAGATCTTCATCTCCGGCGACACCTCCCGGATCAAGCGCATCGGGGAGTACCTGGATGCCGGGCGGATCGTCATCGAAGGCGACATCGGGATGCACTGCGGCAACTTCATGAGCGGCGGCACCATCGAGATCGGCGGCGACGCCGACGGCTGGCTCGGCAGGGAGATGCGGGGCGGCACGATCATCTGCCGCGGCAACGCGGCGGACTACTGCGCAGCGGGGTATCGCGGCGGCCGGAAAGGCATGACCGGCGGGAAGGTGGAGGTCTTCGGCAACACCGGCGATTTCCTTGCAGAGCATCTCGCAGGCGGAACGGTAATCGTCCACGGCGATGCGGGCGATATGGCCGGTATCGAGATGCATTCGGGCTCGCTCACCATCGAGGGGAGTTGCAGCCGCCCGTGCGGGAACATGGCGGGAGGTACGTGTGTGGTGCACGGCACCGCTCACGAGATGCTCCCCACCTTCAGAAAGATCGGACCGACCACCCTCGAAGGGATGCCGTTTACGTCATTTACGGGTGATATCGCCAATCGAGGGAAAGGAAACCTTATTGTAAGGGACTACACATACATGGATTAATGGCCAGGCACGAGTGCGGTTTCGAAGCTCCGATACACTGCAAAAAGTGCGGACGGCCGCTGACCTCAAACGAGCGCATCGGCCTGTACTGTCCACACTGCGGCAGAAGAGTCAGTATGCTCTGTCCGGGGTGCGGACGACGCTGGTAATCAGAGCCGGTTTTTAACCCACTCGGCGTATTGAGCCCGTACTTTTTCGATCTCCTCTCTTGAAAACTCCGCCTTTCCCGCCTTTCGGAGAAATGCTTCCAGCTGACGTACAACCAGCTCGGCGTCCTGATGATCGCTGACATCCAGATACTCGGGAGCACGGTTGCTATCGATCACCTCGCCGCAGATATGGCAGAGTTTGAAACGTTGAAACCTATCCATGTAGGTGAATGCCTGGCATCCCGGACAGCGTGTCACGAGGTACATGATCATGGCAATGTGCGGCCCTGAAGATAAATATCTTCCTATATTCCGCGCTTTTCAGCAGAATCGGGGTAACTGAGCAGGGAGCGGCGGTATGGAAAGCCGGAACCGGGGAGCTGCCTGTGGTCGTTCGACCGTCCCCTTCCGGCGTTCCCGATGCGTGAGCGTGGTGCGAGCGGCAGTGAAAAGAATAGCGCGGGGTTTACCCGCGATCGATCGTGCGTTTCCGGAGGCCGTGAACCGCCGGCCCGTGGAGGACCTCGCCGTCGACGGAGTAGCGGGAGCCGTGGCAGGGGCAGTCCCAGGACTTCTCCGCCTCGTTCCAGGAGACGATGCACCCCATATGCGGACAGACCGGATCGAGTGCGTGGAGTCCGCCGCCCATGTCCCGGTAGACCGCCGTCTTATGGCCGTCGACCTCAAAGATCCCTCCTCTGCCAGGAGGGAGCGCGGAGACGTTCGACGATGGACGGGCAAGACGCCCGCCGATCAGCCCTTCCGCTACGTCGATACCGTGCGCAATGACCTCCTTCGCCGAGGTCACCGGTTTGAACCGGGAAGGAGCGAAGACGTCGGTCCAGGAATTGGGTCGCTTCAGGATCAGATCGGAGAGGATCATCCCCGCTGCCGTGCCGTTCGTCATCCCCCACTTCCCAAACCCGGTCGCAACGTAAAGGTGTTCATGCCCGGGGGAGATATGGCCGATATACGGAGCTCTATCGACCGAGATGTAATCCTGCGTCGACCAGTGGTACTCGATCGACCGGACGGTATAGACCGACCTGATGTACGCGTCGAGCGCCCGGTAGTGCTCCCGCGTGTCCCCTCCCTGGCCGGTCCGGTGGTCTCCGCCGGTCACGAGGACGATATCTCCCGCTTCATCGGGGTGCATGCGGAGCGAGTGCGTGGGGCTCTCTGCATTGATGAACATGCCGTCCGGGAACACCTCGTCGATCCGCACCCCGAGGACGTAACTGCGCGAGGGGTACGCCCGGAGATAGTAGAATCCCGGCTTGTCATGGAACGGATAGTGGGTTGCGAGGACGACGTCGTCCGCCGTCACCGACCCGTGTTCGGCCATCACCCTGCAGGGCTCCCCCTCTTTGACGTCGATCGCCCGGGTCTGCTCGAGGACGTAACACCCGCCCCCGTGGATGCGATCGGCAAGCCCGAGCAGGTACTTGCGCGGGTGGAACTCAGCCTGGTTCTCGAACCGGACGGCGCCGTAGGTCTCCGTCGGCAGGGGGACAGCCTCGACGAAGGCGGCGGGCAGACCGAGACTCCGGGCAGCATCGGCCTCGTCCATTATCTTCTCGCGGGATGCACTCGATTCCGCGAACGTGTATGCGGGTTTGCGGGTGTAATCGCAGGATATGCCGTGCCTCCGGGCAAGAACTTCGATCTGCCCGATAGCGGCCTGGTTGGCGTCGGCATACATCCGCGCCTCGCCGTCTCCGAAGTTATCGATGAGGTAGCGGTAGATGAGCCGGTGCAGGGAGGTAACCTTCGCCGTCGTATGCCCGGTCACCCCGGCGGCGACCCTGCCTGACTCGATGACGGCGACCGACCGGCCGGCCTCTTTGAGCAGGAGAGCCGCCGTGAGCCCGGCGATACCGCCCCCGATTATCGCAACGTCTACTCTGAGATCCCCTTCGAGGGGGGGATACCGCGTCCCGGGCGTCGTCGCCATCCAGAGCGACTCGGCCTTTCCGGGGATCTGATCCCCGATTGTATGATCAGCCATCGTCATATCCTCCATGCCATGCTCCGGCCACCTGCAGGGGAGAGAGACTGATAGTCGATAGGTATGGCGCTGAACCGGCACTCGTGAACCTGCACATCCCGGTAACAATGCAGACCCTGGCGTTCCGCCGTGACCGCCCTGGCTGCAACCCATGGGGGGCGGGTCGGGTACTTAACGGTTGTGCACCAGGTGTCAAAGCGGTCAATCGCCGCACGGGGGAATAATACCGTGGTCGCTCCTCCGAAGATCTCACAACGGACAGGAGCAGAATACCGGATAGGTAAATAGTCTGGAGAAGAGCGGACGGCGGTTGCGAGAAGGAAGGGGTTTTCAGGGCAGAAACGAAGGAGAGAGAAGATCAGTCTCTCCGGGAGATGAGGAGGAGTCCGATTGCAACCGCTCCGAGCACCGCAAGAATGCCGACAGGAGCCTCCGGTGCCGGAGTGGTGGCGGGTGTCTGCATCATGACAAGCCCTTTATTGTATACAATGACGTCCGGGATAGTCTCGACGCCCGGGACGGACTTCGGGAAGTTCGTGAAGACGACACGCTGCACGGGAATTCCCTTATCGTTCAGCGCCTCCTCGACACCCTTGCCGAGCTCGCCGGACTGCATATTCTCGATGATATAGGTCACGTTCGCATACTTCTCGGGATTGGCGTTGATATCGTCGACCAGCTTCGCCGCGGTGTATTTACCCCCCTGGTAGTGCTCCGGCGCATAGATGTTGACGACGTTGAGCCCGAGCCAGTTCTCGACGGCATCCCGCTGCCAGACGATCGTGATGACGTCCTGTCCCGAGATAGCCTGCCGCTCGTCGTCGGTGAGATCGGCCGCCTCAATCAGCGTCACGTACGACGCATATCGGTCCTCATAGTACGTCCGGTTATCGGGGTCGGCGGCAACGAGCCAGTCCTTCACAATCGCGACCAGCGTGTTCGCTTTTTCGGGGGTGTTCCAGGTCATTGTCGGATCGCCCGGGGTAGTCCACTGAACCGATCCGTACTCGTTTGCAGCCATGAAGTCATCGACGAACGGCATGACGTAGGCTTGGTCGACCGATGTGTTATGGGCGACGAGGAGATCGGCATCCCTGATGAAATCCCGGTTGAGCTGGATCCGGTTGTTGATAACGTCCTGCTGCAGGTGCGGGCAGAGCGTCGGGTCGGAGATGTACATTACTTCGACCTTCTCCCCGCCGATATACTGGAGCGGCTCGGCGAGGACGGCCGTGGTGGAAACCACCGTCAGATCCGCAGAGACCGGCACTGCGAGAAGCAGCGCGAGGAGAACTGCGGTAAAAATGGGTATGCTGCGCATAACGCAGATCTGGTATGAAGAAAAAGTTAAACCTTGCTATTTGTTACCCTTCTTTTCGGCGACAGTAGCACGGCAAGCAGGAACGCACCCGTGAAGATGACCGCGGTGAGCGGACCTACCGGGAGAGAGTACTCAAGACCCGTCAGTGCCCCGGAGACGCTGATGGCTGCAGCGGTGAGGGGCGCCAGGATGAACATCGTCCTGACGTTGTAGCAGAACTGGTAGACGATCGCGGCAGGCGTCACCAGCCAGACGTAGAGCAGCAGGCCGCCGATGATGTTCAGGGCCAGCGCCACTGTCAATGCGATGATGAAGAGCATGCCGTAGTAGATCGGCGTCACCCTGATCCCGGATGCCTCCGCGATCTTCTTGTTGAAGATGATGGCGGTGATCTCCTTGTAAAAGAGCACCACGAAGAGGATCGCCACCACGGATATCAGGGCAAGGCTGTAGATCTCCTCGCGGTACAGGGAGATGACATCGCCGAAGAGCAGGCTGCTCGCGTTGAACCCCTGCCCGAGGTACTGCATGTAGGAGATAAAGAAGATCGCAACCGCCATCGACATCCCGAAGAGGACGCCGAGTGTCGTGTCCGTTGATATCTTGGCCTTATCCGAGAGGGGACCGAGCAGAACGGCGACGGCGAGGGCAAAGACGATCGCGGTGAAGGTTCCGTTCATCCCGAGGAAGAGGCCGACGGCCGCTCCTGCGAAGGCGGCATGCGCCATGGTGAATCCTATCGACGAGATGTTGATCTGCGTGATGATGACGCCGAGGATGGCGCAGGCGATCGAGGCAAAGAGCATGGCCTCGACGGCGTGGCAGACGATGTTGTTCGGAATAAGAAACTCAAGCATTATTGCACCGTAGAGGCTTTCCGCACCCGTGATTCGACCTCGTCGGGGCGGCATGTCTCATCGAGAGAGAGCGTTCCGTCGCGCATGACGATGATACGGATCTCGCCGTCGGGCAGGCCGTCGAACGCGTGCGAGACCATGACGACCGCAATCCCCTTCTTCGCCAGGTCCTTCAAGACCCCGCTCACGAAATCCCGGGTGCAGAGATCGAGGTTGCTGAACGGCTCGTCAAGCAGGAGGATCTCCGGCTCCTTGGCAAGGTTCTGCGCGATGAGGGCTTTCTGCTGCTGGCCGCCCGAGAGTGTCCCGATCGGCCGGTCTCTCAGATCTTCGAGGCCGAGGAGCCGGATAGCTCTGTCGACCGCCGCATAGTCCGCTTCCCCGGGGCGCCTGAGGCAGCCGAGCAGTCCGTACCTGCCCATCATGACCACCTGCTCGGTAGTAAACGGGGTTAAGGGATCGAAGAAGAAACTCTGCACAACGTATCCGACACGCTTTCGCACCTCGCATCCCTGCCGCCGGACATCGAGCCCGCAGACCGTGGCGCTCCCGTGCGTGAGCCGGAGCATCCCGTTCATCGACTCGAGCAGCGTTGTCTTGCCGGCACCGTTCGGCCCGCCGACGATAGCGTACTCACCGGCCCGGATGGAGAGGGTAATCCCTCTGATGACCGGGAAGGCAGCGCCCTCATAGGCGGTGTAGATATTATCGAGATGGATCAGTGTGCCGTTGCCGTTCATGGCCTTTCACGTGACGGATGCCGAGAAGAGATCGGCGTCGGGGAGTCCGTACATCGCTTCCGCAATCCTCTCGATATGCAGCTCATAATCGGCATCGCGTTCCGGCGGGGTGAAGGGCGCGGGCACTACCGTCACGTTCCGGTCGTCGGCGGTGAACTCGCACCGGAGTTCGTCGCTCTCGATTATCTCGATGTTTCGTTTCCCGAGCGTACAGCCGCTTCCGAGCTGAATGCCGTCGATAATGCAGGACTGCGGCGGCGCACCGGAACAGTACACCCGCACCGACATCCGGAACGGATCGTCACAGAAGGTGTCCCGGACATATCTGCCGATGCGGTAGCCGAGAACAATATATGGTCCGAGGTGGCCGTGGAATGCCGCGAGGTCTTCAATAGAGCACTCTTTGCGGAGATGCATGTATTTGCAGCCCTGATGATCGTGCATACAGATTATTGGAAGGTCGATACTATTAAAGTTGCAAGTTTTCACATCAAATCATATCAACTCCGGATTCGTTGTACCGGATCCCGATATATACTCCGTGCCGGAATACGGGGCTGCAGAGATGAGGAATAGGTGAACGGATGATGAAGGTCACTCCCGTATGGGCGGATAGTCTCGGGGCGAAATCGTTCTGTACTCTCGTGGAAACACCGGATCTTGCGCTGATGATCGACCCGGGCGCATCGATCCTGCAGAAAGGGTTTCCGGCACCCGATGCCGTGAAAGAGGAGCGGCTCAGGGACGCGTGGAAGGCGATCACGGCCGCCGCAGGCAGGGCGACGCATGTTGCCGTAACGCACTATCACCACGACCATTACCGGCAGGAGAGAAGCCTCTATGCCGGGAAACACCTCTACATCAAATCGCCGAACGCCTACGTGAATCGGTCGCAGTGGCACCGCTCCCGGGAGTTCATGCGGTGGTATGCCGCATCGTTCGGCGGCGCTTTGCGGGAGTCGCCCCCCGGGGAAGATACGTTCCCCGATCCCCTGCAGGCCCTGCCGCTCTCAGCCGTTCATACCGGCGGGGATACCGAAAAGCGGCGGCAGCAGTACCGGCGTCACGCCCGGCGATGGACGACGGAGCCGTGGGTGCTGCCGCCGGACGAGAAGGTCGTCTTCTGCGACGGTCGGACGTTCGGCATAGGGAATACCGATCTCCGATTCTCCGCTCCCCTCTTTCACGGCATCGAGTACGCATCGCCCGGGTTTGTGGTGGCGCTCGCTATCGAGCACGCAGCCCGAAAGACGGTCTACACCTCCGACCTTATGGGGCCGCTTCTCGAAGACTATGCGGCCTGGCTCATCGACGAAGCGCCGGACTGCATCCTCCTCGACGGCCCGCCGACGTACCTCCTCGGGCACCTCTTGAGCAGGGAGAACTTCGACCGATGCATCGCAAACCTCCGCCGGATTGCCCGCGAGTGCCCCGGGGCAACCATCCTGCTCGACCACCACGTCACGAGGGACACCCGCTTCCGGGAGCGGATGGAAGGCATCTACGATCTCGCCGGTGTCACGACCGTCGCCGGGTATCTCGGCGAGGAGGTCTTTGCCGATCGGTTCGCCCACCCGGGAGGAGAGGAATGAAAGCCCGGCAGCAGCGAACAGTACCGCCGGCCGATATATATAAAGAGGATCGCCGACACTTTTCGTGCACCCACGCAGGAGATCTGCTGCCGGATGGGCGGACAGGGCAGACATCCCCGGAGGTCAGGATCAATGGAATGGAGCAGGATAAACACCATCAAAGATTACGAGCCGTTCGTCGAAACGGGGACGATCCGGCGCATACAGGATAAGGCCCGGGTGATCAGGGATCTGCATGTCATCCACATGAACTCGACGTACTCGGGCGGCGGGGTGTCGCAGATCCTCTCGTCGCTCGTCATCCTGATGAACAGCCTCGACATCCAGACGGGGTGGCGGGTCATCCACGGCCCACCCGACTTCTTCAGCGTCACCAAAAAGTTTCACAACGCCCTCCAGGGGGGAGGCATCAACCTGACGGAGCGGAAGAAACAGATCTACGAACAGGTAGTCTGCGAGAACACGGTCAGCAACCACCTGGATCACGACCTTGTCATCGTCCACGACCCCCAGCCTCTCCCCCTGATTCGACACTACCGGAAGAAGAGCCCCTGGGTCTGGCGCTGCCACGTCGACCTCTCCAGCCCCAACCGGGAGGTCTGGAACTATCTTCTTCCGTTCATTGAAAAATACGATGCCGTAATCTTAAGCTGCAAGAAATACCGGCAGAATCTCAAAACACCCCAGCTCTTCTTCATGCCGGCCATCGACCCGCTCTCGATCGTCAACCGGGAGATGAGCGAGAAGGAGATCGACGAACGCCTCAACCACTACGGCATTCCGACGGATCTTCCTCTTGTCGTTCAGATATCCCGCTTCGACCGCTGGAAAGACCCCGTAGGTGTCATCCAGGCATTCAGGATGGCCAGAAAAAAGGTGGACGCAACGCTCGTCCTGCTCGGGAACGTGGCGACGGACGACCCCGAAGGGGCGGAAGTATATCGATCGCTTCTCCGGAATCGGGAGGAGCGGATCATCATCCTGAGCCGGCAGGACGGAGCGCTGGTGAATGCGCTCCAGAGAAGGGCAGCCGTCGTCCTGCAGAAATCCATCCGTGAAGGATTCGGCCTTACCGTCGCCGAGGCAATGTGGAAAGGCACCCCCGTCATCGGCGGGAATACGGGGGGGATCAGATACCAGATCACCGACGGGGTGAACGGATTTTTAGTATCCTCCGTCGAGGAGGCGGCCGAACGCATCGTACAGCTGGTCGGCAATCCCGAGCTGGCGGCAGAGATGGGAAAGGCGGCACGAGAGAGCGTCCGGGAGAAGTTCCTCATGACCCGGCTGGTCGAAGAGTATCTCGACCTTATCGATGCGTTCGAGGCGAACTTCACGCTCAGGGAGGGGTTCGGCACCAGGTGAGCCGCTCCGTACCTCATAGCTCCGGGCGTCGGGAACCCTGCTCCCACGATCATCATATCTGCATGGATCTTGCGGTCACCCGCGCCCCGGGTTATGCGTATCCCGGATTAGGATATCCCCGCCGGTTTTTCCCATCCGAAACCCGAGAGCTTTTAAGATAGCGATTCGACATCTCATCGTGAAGAGCATGGACATCCAGGTACTGGGCGTCAGGGGTCTGCCCCTGATCCACGAAGGAGACGATCTTTCCGGCCTGATCGCCGAACGGGTCACGTTCGAGGACGGAGATATACTCTGTATCGCCTCATCGGTCTACTCAAAGGCAAAGGGCTATACCCGCCGCCTCACCGATATCGTCCCGGGCGAGCAGGCCGAACGGATAGCGTCGGGAACACAGGAAGACCCTAGGTTCGTGCAGGCGGTGATCGACAGTTCGAGCGAGATTCTGCTCGAGTATCCCTTCATCCTCTCGGAGCTTCCATCCGGCCATATCGGTGTTCGGGCCGGCGTCGATCACAGCAACATCGAGGACGGCATGATCATCTACCTCCCGCCGGACCCCATGGCCGCCGCAGAGGAGGTGCGGGATGCTCTCCGGGATATCAGCGGAAGAGACGTCCGTGTCATTATCACCGACACCTGCGGACGGGCATTCCGGCGCGGGCAGACCGGCATTGCCATCGGTTGGAGCGGCATGACCGCGATCAACGATTACCGGGGGGATACCGATCTCTTCGGTCACGTGCTCGAGATCACCGAGGAAGCGGTCGTCGACGAGATCGCGGCGTTTGCAAACTTCGTCATGGGTGAGAGCCACCAGGGCGTTCCTGCAGTCGTCTTCAGGAACTGCGGGCGCTGGAAAGGACACGACGCCGTCTACTTCACGCCAAAAGAGGATATCATCAGGTGCGCTCTGAAAAGTATGGAGAAAACAGAATAAAATACCTTTTTAGGGCTCTTTTGTTACGCAACCGGGAACAATGCGTTCAGAATGAATACCGCTGCGCCGATGACCACTGCCGCAACGACCACCGAAACCGGACTGATGTGGATTGCTCGCCGATCTTCGCTGTCATAGTAGTTGACGAGACCCGCAGAGGATACCAGTCTCCCGCCTGATTTTTTTGCCATATAGATGTATTTATCCCTCGGAATATAAAAAGAAGCTACAGACCCATGCTGCCCTCCTCATATACGGTCACCGGCCATGCCCTCCTCGGCGAGGAACTTGACGAGCAGTGCGTCAGCATTATCGTCGAGGACGGTATCATCCGGGCGATAGAGTCTGCATCCCGGGCGCCGGATTTCTGGATTGTCCCGGCCTTCTTCAACGCCCATACGCACTGCGGCGATACCGTCGCCATGGACTGCCCCTGCAGCGGCAGCCTCGCCGATCTCGTCGCTCCTCCGAACGGCCTCAAGCACCGGATCCTCGCGAAAACTCCCCGGCCGCGTCTCGTCGAAGCGATGCACGCGAGCATTCAGACGATGGTGCGGTCGGGCACCCGGGGTTTCGCCGACTTCCGTGAAGGGGGTGCTGACGGGGTTGCCGCCCTCTATGAGGCTGCAGCGGGGCTGCCGATAGCGCCGGTCATCTTCGGCAGGGAAGGGGGGGAGCGCGACGCGGACGGGATAGGGATCAGCAGTATACGGGACGTGGAGGACGTCGAGCGGCAGGTCGCCGAAGCGCGCAGAACGGGTAGACGCGTAGCCTTTCACGCAGGTGAACGCGACGCGGGCGATGTCGACGAAGCGCTTGCCTACGATCCCGACCTGCTCGTGCACTGCACCCATGCCACGGATGCCCAACTCCGCGACTGCGCCGATCGTGCAATCCCGATAGCCATCTGCCCGCGCTCGAACTGGATCCTCGGGGTTGCGGCAACGCCCGCCCGGCCGCCGGTGCAGCGCATGCTCTCCCTCGGATGCCGCGTCTACCTTGGAACGGACAACGTGATGTTCGTTCAGCCGGATATGCTTCAGGAGATGGCATTTCTCTCGGTTGTGTACAATATCTCCGCGGAAGAGATTCTGCGTGCGGCCGTTGCAGGATCGGAACTTACGGGAAGACCATATTTTATCAAAGAAGGGGATCCCGCTAAAATTACTCTCATCAACCCGGCATACGGCAATTTCCGGTTCAGCGAAAATCACCTTGCAACACTGGTACGGCGGGCGGACGCATCTGCTATCGAACAAAATGTTTTAAGCATGAGGTAGAGATTTAGTAAGGAACGGCCGTTTTGTGGGGTAGATATGGTTCGAAAGATACTTGTTGCAGTCGATGGTTCGGAGTCGGGCGAGCGGGCTCTTGGTAAAGCCATCGAGGAAGCAAAAAAATGGGACGCCGATCTCCACGCGATTTACGTCGTTGAGTCGGGTCTCTTTTCGTCGCTGCCGATGGACAATACGCTCGAGGTTATCTACAGCCTCCTCGAAAAGGAGGGAGAAGATCTTCTGGCCGAATCCCGGGCACAGGCCGAGTCGGCAGGGGTCTCCTTAAACACACACATCCGGCAGGGCCACGCGGGCAGCGAGATCATCGCTCTCGCCGAAGAGCTCAGCGCCGATCTGATCCTTCTCGGCTCGCACGGAAAGAGCGAGGTCGACCGCCTTCTTCTCGGTAGTGTTACCGACTATGTCGTGAGGCACAGCAGAATCACGACAACGGTGGTGAGAACATAAGCGTCAGACAGATGCTTGTCCGTGACCACATGGTGGCCGACGTCGTCTGTGTTGAGATCCCGGGAAACAGGGACGACGTTCTCCGCATCCTGAAAAGAACCGGCATTAGCGGAGTACCCGTCTTAAAAGACGGGCAGCTTGTCGGTATCATCACACGAAAAGATCTGCTCAGAAAAGCCGATGAGTCGCAGCTCGGTCTGTTGATGACACCAAATCCCGTCGTCATCAGACCCGACGCACCTCTCCAGGAGGCTGCACAGGTTATGGTGCGGCATAACATCCGCAGGCTTCCCGTCGTCGAGGA
This sequence comes from Methanoculleus taiwanensis, assembly GCF_004102725.1. Lineage (NCBI taxonomy): Archaea > Methanobacteriati > Methanobacteriota > Methanomicrobia > Methanomicrobiales > Methanomicrobiaceae > Methanoculleus > Methanoculleus taiwanensis. The sequence continues at coordinate 169,656 of NZ_LHQS01000003.1, forward strand.
CGGCGAAATGATCGGGATCATCAGCGTTGCCGATCTCGTCGCCGCCATCGCCCAGATGCGCCTCTCCAGCTCGATCAAAGACCACTACGTGAGCAAGACCTACGCCCTCTGGGAGGATACGCCCCTGACCCTCGTCGGGAGGATCCTTGAAGTATCGGGGTTCGACGCAATTCCGATCCTCACCGAGGACGGAACACTCACCGGGATCATCTCGGAGCGCGACCTGATCCGCCACTCACGGATCGAGGACAGTATCGAGGTCAGCGACTTCTCGAACGGCACGGATGACGACGAGTGGACGTGGGAGAGCATCCGCGACATGCATACCATCAGCTACGGGATCTCGAAGATCCAGCTCCTGCCGATACCGGTGAAGAACGCCATGGTCAAGAACGTGCTCGCAGTCCCGCTCAACGCCGAGATCAGCGAATGCGCCCTGAAGATGAAACGGGCGAAAGTCGACCAGCTCCCGGTGGTCAACGGCAACAAACGACTCGTTGCCATGCTCTTTGACCGCGAGCTGATCAAGGCCCTGCTGCCGGAGCAGGATTCCCGCCAAAACTTTTAAGGGATAATACTCATATACAATGAATGTACTCTATCATACCGTGCCGAAGTGCGGTTTGACAACAAGATTTATGTTTTATCGTGCCACTATATACGCTGAAGCGCTTTTGACTGATTTATAGCGTTTTAGTGATTTTAGGGGGTGTTTCAATGTCTGATATTTCCCAGATGACCTATAAAGGTACAACAACGGTCGGTCTGGTCTTCAAAGACGGCGTCATTCTCGCGACCGAGATGCGGGCGACGATGGGGAACCTCATCGCCAGCAAACGTGCCAAGAAGATCTACCAGATCACGAAGAGAGTAGGAATGACCACGGCCGGCGGGGTGGGCGATGCCCAGCAACTCGTCCGCCTCATGCAGGTGGAGTCGAGCCTCTACGAGGTGCGCCGCAGCAAGACGATGTCGGTCGGAGCGGTCTCGACACTGCTCTCGAATTACCTGAACCAGAACCGGTATTATCCCTACTACGTCCAGCTCCTCGTCGGCGGCTTCGACGACAAAGGGCCTTCAATCTACTCGGTCGACGCCATGGGCGGAGCCACGAAAGAGGAGGAGATTGTAGCGACCGGATCCGGGTCACCGTTTGCGTACGGTATCCTCGAGGATCAGTACCGCGAAGGCATGGACGAAGCGGAAGCGCGAGACCTCGCGGTTCGTGCGGTAAAGACTGCCATGCGCCGTGACGCCGGTTCCGGCGGGGACATCATGCTCGTCGTGATAACCAGGGACAAATACGAAGAAACCATCGAACGCGGGCTGCAGGCATCGTCTGTCGCCCTCCCGACAACCTAACCTTTTTTGGACGATAGTGATGTTAATAGAGGAGAGGCTTAAGGAACTCAAGGATCAGATCGACAAGATTATACCGAGCGGTATTACGGTCTCTGAAGTTGAGTTCGAGGGACCGGAGCTGGTAATCTATACCGACGATCCCAAGAAGTTTGCCGACCAGGCGGATCTCATCAAGATTCTCGCACGCGACCTGCGCAAGCGGATCGTCGTACGTCCGAATATCCTCGAAGATCCGGAACGGGCTGCAGGTGAAATCCGATCGGTCGTTCCGGAGAATGCCGGTATTACCGACCTGTTCTTCGATCCCGAGACGGGAGAAGTGCTGATCGAAGCGGAGAAACCCGGCGTCGTCATCGGGAAGAACGGCGCCACGCTTCGGGAGATCACGAAGCAGATCGGCTGGACGCCGAAGGTCGTCAGGACGCCGCCGATCGAGAGCTCGACCGTCAAACAGATACGAACGTTTCTCAGATCCGTCAAGGACGAACGGAAAACGTTCCTTCGGACCATCGGAAGGCGTATCCACCGCGAGGTCACGAGCAAGGATCAGTGGCTCCGGGTGACAACGCTCGGGTGCTGCCGTGAGGTCGGAAGGGCGGCGTTCCTCGTCTCGACACCGGAGAGCAAGATCCTCATCGATTGCGGCGAAAAGCCGGGCAGCACGACCAACGGAACGCCCTACATCTATGTGCCGGAGATCTATCCCCTGAGCAGCGTCGATGCGGTGGTGCTCACGCATGCACACCTCGATCACTGCGCACTCGTCCCCCTCCTCTTCAAATACGGATACGAAGGCCCGGTCTACGCGACGCCGCCGACGAGGGATCTCTCGGCAATGCTCCAGCTCGACTACATCGATGTCGTGCGGAAAGAGAGCGACAAGATACCATATACCTCAAACGAGGTCAAGACGTACATCAAGCACTCGATAACGCTGAACTACGGAAGCGTCACCGATATCGCACCCGACGTCAAGCTCACCTTCCACAATGCCGGCCATATCCTCGGCTCCGCAGTCGCCCACTTCCATATCGGCGAAGGGCTCTACAATATCGCATTCACCGGCGACTTCAACTACCAGAAGAGCCGTCTCTTCAGCCCGGCGGTCTCGTCTTTCCCCCGCCTCGAGGCACTCTTCATGGAGAGTACCTACGGCGGTTCGAACGATATGCAGCCCCAGCGGAAAGATGCAGAGGACAAGCTGTACGAGACCATCACCACCACCGTGAACCGGGGTGGCAAGGTGATCATCCCGGCGTTCGCCGTCGGGCGGTCGCAGGAAGTGATGCTCGCTCTCGAGGAGGGTATCAGGAACAAGAAGATCCCGCCCGTGAAGATCTATCTCGACGGCATGATCCGCGAGGCAACGGCGATCCACACCACGTACCCCGAGTACCTGAACAACGATCTCCGGAACCAGATCTTCCGGGAAGGCTTAAACCCGTTCCTCGCGGAGTGCTTCGTCCAGGTGGACTCACCCGACCGGCGGGAGAAGGTCATCACCGGAGACCCGTGCGTCATCATCACCACGAGCGGTATGCTCAACGGCGGCCCGGTGATGGAGTACCTCAAGATGCTCGGCCCGGACGAGAGGAACACCCTCGTCTTCGTCGGGTACCAGGCCGACGGAACCCTCGGACGGCGCATCCAGAAGGGATGGCGTGAGATCCCCCTCGGGTGGCGCGAGACGATCGTCATCAACCTCGAGATCGCTACGATCGACGGGTTCTCCGGCCACTCCGACCGCAAACAGCTGATGAACTACATCTCCCACCTGCAGCCCCGTCCCGAGAAGATCTTCACCATCCACGGCGACGAGAACAAGACGATCGATCTTGCAAGCTCAATCTACAAGCGATACCATATTGAAACGCATTCGCCCCTGAACCTCGAAACCTACCGCATGGTCTAGAGATGCTGCAGCGAGCATCGCTTCTCCTCGGAGTATTCGCGGTGATGGCGCTCTCAAACGCCATCGTCCCGGTACTCCCCGATTTTGGCAAAGGAGCGGCACTGCAGGGCGCAATCTTCTCCGCATATTTTTTCGGAGCTTTCCTGACGGTTCTCCCCGCCGGGCTTGCCAGCGACCGTATCGGCCGGGTGCCGCTCGTTCGCGCAGGCCTTATCCTGACCCTCGCAAGCGGCATCGCCATCATACTCTTTCCGTCGGGACTGCCGATGGTCGCTGCCCGCGGCCTCGAAGGGGTCGGGGCGGGGCTCTTCGTTTCTGCAGCGCTTGCATGGACAAACTCGCAGGAGAGTCACGAAACGTTGAGCGGTTACTTCATGGCGGCACTGAACCTCGGGCTTGTCGTCGGGCTGCTCGGAACCGGATGGCTTGACGGGATTCTGGCCTCTTCCCTCGCCGGGGTCGCCCTCTTCACGGGCATTACCATCATCCCTCTGGTGATGAGCATCTCTCTTACCGAACAGATCCGGGAGAACCTCATCGTGGCGAATCTCCCGGAGGTTATCCGCCACTATATCTGGCTCTACATTGCCGCGGTCGTGCTGATCGGGGTCACCGGGGCGGTCACCGCCCTCTACCCGGAATATACCGGCGAAAACCCCGGACTCCTCAGCATCCAGATCGGGCTTATGAATATCGCCACCATCGTTACGATTCTCCTCGCCTCGCACGCTCACTTACGTCCCGTCCCGACCATCCGCATCTCTGCGGTCGCCATGGCAATCGCGGTCGCAGGGTGCTACTTCACCCCGTGGGCGTTTCCCGTCATAGGAGCCTTCGCCGGTTTTGTTATCGTCGCCTCGCTTTCGTTCCTCGCAGAGACGAACCTCCGGCAGGGTGTGGTCACGGGTCTCTTTAACACCGCCACCTATGCCGGGTTTACCCTTCTCCCGTTCATCGCGGGGATCGTCGCCGAAGCGAGCACCTTCTTCGCGGCATTCGCATTCCTTGCGGCGATCGTCGGAACGATGGCATTCACCATCGGCCGCTGCCAGTGCACCTACGGCGGCTGATTAAGGGTTCGCTGCCGGCATATAGTACCTCCGCACATAGTAGCTTCCATGCAGATGCTTATCGACGGGGATTGGACCGATGCAGAGAGCGGCGAGACCATCGCGGTCGAAAACCCCGCTACCGGAACGGTGTTCGATACCGTACCGCTCGGGGATGCCGGAGATCTCGGACGGGCGGTCGATGCCGCTACCGGTGCATTCGATGCGTGGTCGCATCGTTCACTGCGGGATCGCGGCAGGGTTCTCTTCACAGGTGCAGAAGAGGTGCGGCGGCGAAACGGCGAGCTCGCCGCCCTGCTGACCGCCGAGCAGGGGAAGCCGTATCGCGAGGCGCTCGATGAGATCAACGGATTTGCAAATACCCTCGAGTACTACGGCAGCCTTTCGGCATCTCTCCGCGGCGATTACGCGAAGCTCCCCGGCTACGGTCACGCACTCGTGGCAAAGGTGCCGCTCGGCGTCTGCGGGGCGATCATCCCCTGGAATATGCCGGCACTCATTATGGGGTGGAAGATCGGGCCTGCACTCGCCGCCGGCAATACCATGGTGCTCAAGCCCGCAAGCACCGCTCCCCTCACCTGCCTGACTCTTGCCGGCATACTCGGGGGTGCAGGCCTTCCGGGTGGGGTTCTGAACCTGGTCACGGGCTCAGGGGAGACCGTCGGTCGTGCCATAGCCCGCCATCCGGCTATCCGGAAGGTATCGTTCACTGGCGAGGTCGAGACCGGGAAACAGGTCATGGCCGATGCAGCACCGGCGATGAAACGGGTGACCCTGGAACTTGGGGGGAGCGATCCGATGATCGTCTGTGCCGATGCCGATCTCGCCGAGGCGGTCGAAGGAGCGGTCAGAGGACGGTTTTACAACTGCGGACAGACATGCACGGCGGTCAAAAGACTCTTCGTCTTCGAAGAGATCGCCGATCGCTTCACCGAGATGCTGACGGAGCGGGTCGGGTCGATCACGGTCGGAGACGGGATGCAGAAAGGAGTGACCATGGGACCACTCAATAACCGGACGGTGCTTGACCGGATCGCCGCCCAGGTGGCACAGGTTCGGGAGCGGGACGAAGGAAGTGTCCTCACCGGCGGAGACATGCCGGAAGGTCAGGCGTTCGAGGGCGGCTACTATTATGCACCGACGGTGGTCTCCGGCGTCCCTGATGATTCGGTGCTGCTAACCGAGGAGGTCTTCGGACCGGTGCTCCCCGTCGTTGCCGTCGGCAGCCTCGAAGAAGCGCTCGCCTACGCGAACCGCACCCGTTTCGGACTCGGCGCCTCCGTGTGGACAAAGAATATCGGGGATATCACCCAGGCATGCGAAGGGCTCCGGGCGGGGATGGTCTGGGTCAATCAGCACCTTCGCATCCCGCCGGAGGTGCCGTTCGGCGGCGTCAACGAGAGTGGCCTATACCGGGAGAACGGATACGATGCGCTCGAGAACTACCTCGAGCGGAAGACGGTGCTGATCAGGCCGTAGACATGCCTTCCCGGTTCCCGGGGAGAATATTTTTCTTGTGCGCAACCAGTAGATCGCAGAGTTCGGCGACCAGGTTCTTGGAGGTGTGGTGTGTTGGGGGCTTCGCCCGCCGATAACGCTCCCGGGCATACCGATTGCATCATAAATAATTTTATATATCCTGGGGTTTATTCCCCGCTCTCCAGGGGGGAGGGAAAGAGAATGAGACAGATTGTATGGGCATGCGTTCTCCTCATCATAGGGATGGTAGCCGTGACATCGGCTATTCCGATGGGCAGTGAGAATGCTACGATGGGCAATGAGTCGAACGCGACCGGTGCACCCGGCAACCAGACGATGGGAAACCAGACCGGCAATATGACCCTTGTCGATGTGATCCAGCAGGACCCGAACCTGACCACCCTTTCGACAGCGCTCGACGCGGCCAACCTGACCGGGGCGCTTCAAACCGGCGGGCCGTATACCGTCTTTGCACCGGACAACGCAGCGTTTGAGGCACTCGGCAACGAGACCGTCGGAACGCTGCTGAGCAATCAGGATCAGCTCACGGCAGTTCTCCAGTACCATGTAGTCGCCGGCGAGTACACACCGGAGCAGCTGATGAACATGACCCAGCAGCAGAACCAGACCGACGGAGGTATCTTCGGCTTCTTAAGCGGCCTCTTCGGCGGCGGTCAGAACGAGACGCAGAACCAGACCGGGAACATGACCGGGAACGGAACGACGTTGCAGACACTCCTTGGCGAAAACATCACGGTAACCCAGGAGAACGGCCAGCTGGTTCTGAACAACGATACGTACGTTGTTCAGGATATTAACACCAGCACGGGTGTCCTTTACGTCATCGACAAGGTGCTCATACCGCCGAACATGACGATTGGCAACATGACCGGCAACCAGACGATGGGTAACCAGACCACTGACAACATAACCGGCAACCAGACGGCGTAACCGTATCGTCCGGGAGCGTTGCTCCCGAAGTTCTCATTTTTTATCACTGAATGATGTTTCCGGGCGCGGGGGCAGAGGCACCCGGGCTCCGAAAGGGAGCATTACCCTCAAGGCGGCCGATTCTTCTCCGTCACACGCCGGGCGTACCATTCAAGCAGTTTAAATTATAATAATCATTAAATACAATAAGCGAGACCCCAAAAGAGGGATGAACATGAAACATACACATCTCCTATCTCTCGGTCTCATTCTTCTTCTCACCCTGCCCGCAGTAACCATAGCGGTATCCATCGGGGAAGAGGCCGTCACGCTGAACAGCAGCGGGAACTTCACCATTCTGCCGGAAAACTCATTACAACCGTACATTATCCACGAGAACTCGGCTCTCGGCGCGCTCAATGCCGCAGCAGAGGCCGGGGGCTTTAATTATACGGTCTCTGAAGATCTTCCGGCAGAGCAGGGCATCCTGACCGTCACCTCGATCGCCGGAACCGAAAGGGGCACCATGAACGATACGGAGAATGCGTGGATGCTTCGGGTTAACGGCAAGGAGATCTCCGCAGGTCCTGCCAGGGTACGGTTGAACGACAGCGATAGTGTGGTATACTCCTACGGTCCTACGGGTCACGCCGTGCAGAATGCAGAGTACACCCTGAACATATCGGTGAACGTGACGGAGCCTGGAACCGTCGGCAACCAGACAGCCAATATGACGCTGGTCGACGTAATCGGCCAGAACGGGAATCTGACCATTCTTGCCCAGGCGATCGGTGCAGCCAACCTGACCGAGGCGCTTCAAACCGGCGGGCCGTACACCGTCTTTGCTCCGAATGACGAGGCCTTCCAGGCACTCGGCAACGACACGATCGGGGCGCTTGTCAACGATACCGCGAACCTGACGATGATCCTGCAGTACCACGTCGTCGAAGGCAACTACACATCCGAGCAGCTCCTGATGATGCTGCAGAACCAGACCGTGAACCAGACCGTGAACCAGACCGTGAACCAGACCGTGAACCAGACCGTGAACCAGAACATGACCCCGCAGCAGGCGACGGTCACGCTGCAGACGCTGCTCGGCGAAAACCTGACGGTCACACTCAATCAGACGACGAACGAGGTGATGGTGAACAACGCATCCGTCATCCAGCCCGACCTCAACGCCAGCAATGGCGTTATCCACATCGTCGACCGGGTCCTGATACCGGATAACGTGACACCTCCGGCTTCGGAAGCGGGGATTGTTACCCCGAATGCACCGCAACCGGTGGAGATAGCCGGGAGCTCATCTGATCTGACGATCGTCAACAGGACGATGTAGCCGGGTTTATCCTTCTCTCAATCCATCTATTTTTCCAGATTTCAATGCCAGAACCCGTGGTTTTGAACCGGTGCACTTCCGATGGGGTCACTGAAGCTCACACCGAACCTCCATGACGAGAGCAGGACCGAGGCATTTCAAACATTATATACTTCTTATAATAATATTTATATACTATGAAGCAGATTGCTCGGAAGCCTCTATGGAGGGGTTCATATGAACAAATATGCCGTTCTCAGTATGTGCATTCTGGTTCTGCTGGCCATACCTGCCGTCACCACGGCTGCGCTGGTTGGAGAAGAGAATGCCACAATGGATAATGAAAGCAACATGACGACGATGCCCGGCAATATGACCGGCAACCAGACAGCCAATATGACGCTGGTCGACGTAATCGGCCAGAACGGGAATCTGACCATTCTTGCCCAGGCGATCGGTGCAGCCAACCTGACCGAGGCGCTTCAAACCGGCGGGCCGTACACCGTCTTTGCTCCGAATGACGAGGCCTTCCAGGCACTCGGCAACGACACGATCGGGGCGCTTGTCAACGATACCGCGAACCTGACGATGATCCTGCAGTACCACGTCGTCGAAGGCAACTACACATCCGAGCAGCTCCTGATGATGCTGCAGAACCAGACCGTGAACCAGACCGACAACGTGACCCAGAACCAGACCGTGAACCAGACCGTGAACCAGACCGACAACGTGACCCAGAACCAGACGATGGATCAGAACATGACCCCGCAGCAGGCGACGGTCATGCTGCAGACGCTGCTCGGCGAGAACCTGACGGTCACACTCAACCAGACGACGAACGAGGTGATGGTCAACAATGCCACGGTAGTCACAGCCGACCTCAACGCCAGCAATGGTGTTATCCACATCATCGATGCGGTGCTCCTGCCGCCGAATATGACGATCGAGAGTATGACTGCCGACAACATGACAGCGGATAACCAGACCGCCCCGAAAGGAGCGACATTCTCTCTCGACGGGAACACCATGACCTGGATTAACCCGGCTTGATTGCAGAACGATCGTGTCTGACAGACCGGTAGCACACGCCGTTCCCGGAACGGTGTGTGCACTCCAATTTTAAGCCGTTCAACGGGCATCCCCTGCCCACAGGTACTATCATCGGCAGCCCGCCGGCAGTGCAGCCACTCATGACCGTTTTGTGATCTCTGTGAGATTATGCGTTGATTCTTCCATCCACCGATCTTCAGGTGGAGAGCGAAGCCAAATCCGGGGCACTGTGCTCCGAATTTTCCTGACTTGCAGAGGATAGTGACAGATCATTCTGCAGAATTGTTTTCCCGGCGATTTACAGGATTGCGCAACCATCAGTCCGGCTACTGGAGAATCCGGAGACGACACAGCATAAAGAGTGCACTATAATAACTTTTATATAAAATGTCGAAGATTGCACCCGAGCCTCTATGGAGGGGTCCGTATGAACAAATATGTCCTTCTGAGTGTGTGCATTCTCTTTCTCATGGTTATCCCTGCCATTGCCGTGGCGGCGCCGATGGGTGAGGGGAGTGCCGCCACAGGTAATGAGAGTATAACTATCGTTGTCAACGACACCAATGCAACAGCCGCCAACCAGACCGCCGGCAACCAGACGATGGATAACCAGACCATGGGCAATGTGACGAACCAGACGATGGGGAACCAGACCGGCAACATGACCCTTGTTGCCATGATCAACCAGGATCAGAATCTGAGCATTCTTGCCCAGGCGATCAACGCGACTAACCTGACCGGGGCGCTTCAAACCGGCGGGCCGTACACTATCTTTGCACCGAACGATGCAGCGTTTGAAGCGCTCGGCAACGAAACCATCAACCAGCTCCTGAACAATACCGACCAGCTCGCGGCAATTCTCCAGTACCACGTCGTCGAGGGTAACTACACCTCCGAGCAGCTCCTGAACATGACGCAGAACCAGACACAGAACCAGACCGCCAACATGACGCAGAACCAGACACAGAACCA
>NZ_LHQS01000003.1:179835-183791 GCF_004102725.1 Methanoculleus taiwanensis
ACAGAACCAGACTGCCAACATGACGCAGAACCAGACACAGAACCAGACTGCCAACATGACGCAGAACCAGACACAGAACCAGACCGCCAATATGACGCAGACGATGATGCAGGCACAGAATATGACGGAGCTTCGGACGCTGCTCGGTGAGAACCTGACGGTCAGCCTCAACCAGACCACGAACCAGGTGATGGTGAACAACGCATCTGTCATCCAGCCCGATATCAACGCCAGCAACGGTGTCATCCACGTCATCGACCAGGTGCTCATGCCGCCGAACATGACGATCGGCAACGTGACCGGAAATCAGACCGTGGGCAATGAGAGCGTAACGATCACCGGCAACGAGTCGACACTCGTCGTCGTCAACGATACCAGCCTCATGACAACCAATCAGACGATTGGGAACCAGACCGGCAACCAGACCGTTAACCAGACTGCCGGGAATCAGACCACGGACAACCTGACGAACATGACAGTAAGTGGTCTACAGGAATATGAGGCCACCATCGTAGAGAACGGGTCGACGGTGACCTACATCAACCGCACCGTTTAGATCCACCCGGTACGACCTTCCGGAGCAGGAAGGAGACATTCCGACGGGGATGATCATCCCCTGCTCCCCCTTTTACCGCAGTTTATTATCGATACTTTCTGCCATCCGGGGTATAGTGCCGGTCTTTCGCAATCGAGGCCATGCGACCGCCGCAGGATAAAATCATTGCTCTTCTGCGTGCACATCTGCCAGATAGTAGTCCCAGGCCATTGCAGGAATATTATAGATGGATTTTTATATTACCAGGGCGATCTCGGCAGGCACACAGGGGGGATACAGATGAGACCACTTTTCGTAATGAGCGTGGGCATTCTTCTTCTGCTGATTATTCCCGCCACTGCATCGGCGGCGATACTCGGCGAAGATAACGCCACAATGGGTAATGAAAGCAACATGACGACGATGCCGGATAACGTGACCGGCAATCAGACCGGTATGATGGAGGAGAATCAGACCGGGAATATGACCGTCGTAGAGGTGATCGACCAGAACGGGAATCTGACCATTCTTGCACAGGCCATCAACGCTACCAACCTGACCGAACCGCTCAGCACCGGCGGGCCATACACCGTTTTTGCACCGACCGACACAGCGTTTGAAGCGCTCGGCAACGAGACCATCGGTCAGCTCCTGAACAACACCGACCAGCTTACGGCAATTCTCCAGTACCATGTGGTTGAAGGCAACTACACTGCAGAAGAGCTAATGGAGATGGTGCAACCGAACATGACGACCGCGGCGAACCAGACCATGGAGAACGTAACCGGGAACCAGACCATGGAGAACGTAACCGACAACCAGACCATGGAGAACGTAACCGGGAACCAGACCATGGAGAATGTAACCGGGAACCAGACCAATGTGACCGGGCAACAGGCGGCGGTCATGCTGCAGACACTCCTCGGTCCGAATGTGACGGTCAGCCAAAACCAGACAACGGATGAACTGATGATCAACAATGCCACGATCGTCGTGACCGACCTCAACGCCAGCAACGGTGTTGTTCATATCATCGATGCGGTGCTGACACCGCCTGAGAACGTAACCATGCAGGCAAACCAGACCGGCATGAGCATCGTCGGCGTCATCGGTGCAAACGATAACCTCTCCACACTAGCGACAGGAATCCAGACAGCCAACCTGACCGAGACGCTCGACACCGGCGGGCCGTACACCGTCTTTGCACCGACCAATGAGGCTTTCGGCGCCATGACACCAGAAGACCTGTCAGGGCTGCTCAACAACCCCGACCAGCTTGCTACGATACTCCAGTATCACGTCGTGGAGGGTGAGTACACGGCTGAAGAACTCGTGAGTATGGCAACCGGTGGAAACGCAACGAACGCTACCAACGCGACGACAACGGGTTCGACGACCCTGCAGACGCTGCTCGGCGAGAACCTCACGGTAACGGTCAGTGAGGAGGAGGTCACTGTCGGCAATGCAACCGTCGAAATGGCGAACCTCGACGCCAACAACGGCATCGTGCACACTATCGATATGGTGCTGGTGCCTGAGAATGTCACGCTGGGAGCGACCACAGCAAACCAGACCATGGGGAACGTGACCGGGAACGTGACCACAGCGAACCAGACCATGGGGAACGTGACCGAGAACGTGACAATGGAGAATATGACCACAGCGAACACGACTGCCGGAAACCAGACGATCTAACCTCCGATGGGGGGACTGCTGTCTCCTCCATCTGGAGAACCTTTTTCAGGCACAGGATAGCCCTGCGACCGGCAACGGGCAGGGCACTGCAATTGTCTCACTATAATTCAGCCATACTACAACCGGGGAGGCAATATAAAATATATAGGCCAAACAATAAAAATACTTAAATAATATCTTACCCACTTCCCCCGGCCCTCAGGGGGGGAGTAGAATGAGACGACACACCTTATTGTACGCGTGCCTTCTCCTTCTCCTGGTGATTCCTGCCACAAGCATGGCAGCGTCTATAGGAGAGGGGAATGTCACGCTGAACAGCAGTGGAAACTTTATCATAACGCCGGTAAACTCATCACAGCCCTATATTGTCAGCAATGTTTCGGTGCTCGGTGCACTTCAGGCCGGCTCCGAAGCGGGCGGTTTTAACTATACGGTCGCCGATGACCTGCCGGCGGAACGCGGATATCTTACCGTCACCTCGATCGACGAGATCGAGAATGACCTGATGAACGACACACCGATGAACTGGACATATCTGATAAACGGCGAGCAGGCCACTGCCGGCGTTGCCCAGAAAAGGGTGAGTGACGGAGACAATGTCACTTTCATCTACGGTTCTGCAAACGACACGCAGATGATGCCCGAGTACACTCTGACGATCTTCGTGAGCGTCACCGGGGGCATGGCCGGCAACCAGACCATGGGCAATGTAACCGGCAACCAGACCATGGGCAATGTAACCGGGAACATGACGGTCGTGGAGGTCATCGACGGGGAGCAGAATCTGACAACCCTGTCGGCGGCAATCAACGCGACCAACCTGACCGAACCGCTCAGCACCGGCGGGCCATACACCGTCTTCGCGCCGGATGACGATGCGTTCGACGAACTCGGCAACGAGACGATCGAAGAGCTGCTCAACGATACCGAAAACCTGACTGAGATCCTGCAGTACCACGTCGTCGAAGGGAACTACACCGCAGAACAGCTGATGGAGATGGTTCAGCAGAACATGACCGGGAACCAGACCATGGATGGCATGGGCGCCAATATGACGCAGAACCAGACCATGAACCAGACCGACAACATGACCCAGAACCAGACGATGGATCAGAACATGACCGGCCAGCAGGAAGGGGTCATGCTACAGACGCTGCTCGGCGAGAACCTGACGATCACACTCAACCAGACGACGGATGAGTTGATGGTCAACAATGCCACGGTCGTCACACCCGACCTCAACGCCAGCAACGGCGTCGTCCACATCATCGACCAGGTGCTCATGCCGCCGAACATGACCACCGGTAATCAGACCATGGACAACATGACCGGGAATCAGACAGCAGACGGGAACATACCCAACATCACCGTCACCGATCAACCGATAGTAAACGACTCCGTCATCATTAAGGAGGCCGTCGCAAAGCGTGATAACTGGGTAGTCATCCACGCCGACCAGAACGGTGCCCCAGGACCCGTCATCGGCATGGCTCTGATAGCTCGAGGGGTGAACGATAACATAACTGTCCAGATCGAGACCGAGAACGCAACGAAGACACTCTATGCCATGCTTCACAACGATGCAGGGATGAAGGGCGTCTTCGAGTTCCCCGGCAGCGACAGGCCGGAGACGGTCATGGGAGAGGTCGTTGTTCAGCCATTTAACGTGACCATGGGCAATGTGACCGACAACCAGACCATGGACAATGTGACCGACAACCAGACC
>NZ_LHQS01000003.1:183888-417984 GCF_004102725.1 Methanoculleus taiwanensis
AACGTGACCGACAACCAGACCATGGGCAACGTGACCGACAACCAGACCATGGGCAACGTGACCGACAACCAGACCATGGGCAACGTATCGACGATGCAACTCCAGCTCTACGAGGGATGGAACTTCATCTCGATCCCGACCGAACTCACAGAAGGGAACGATACGATAGAAGCCGTCTTCCAGGATGTCGATATGGCGGGACGGGAAGTGTACAGGTTTACCCAGGCTTCAGGCTGGGAAACGCTCGCAAATGACACCGTCCTTGAGGTGCTGGATGCCTACTGGGTCTATTCGAGCGAAACGACGAACGTCACCTTAAACGTCAGCACCGATCCGGTGAATGTTCCTGCGAGCAAGGATCTCGCCGAAGGCTGGAGCGGTATCGGACTTGCCGATACACAGCCCCGATCGGCGAACGAAACCCTGCAGTCGGTCGAGGACAACTGGGTCTACCTGCTCGGATACAATGCCGAGACTCAGCAGTACGAACAGGTGATCATCAACGGTGCGCAGGGTGAGAACCAGACGATGGTTCCGATGAAAGGCTACTGGCTCTTCATGCGGGATCCGGGCAGCCTCGGCGCCCTCACCGTATAACCCCACACATTTTTTCGGTGCGAACCATGGACGGGAGTCTCCGCGCTACCGGCATGCATCTGCTCCTCGCAACCCTCATCATCGCGGGCGTTGCAGTTCCACCGGCATCGGGCCAGCGGATTGTCTCCGACGACGGTGCGGCATCCTTATCGATCCCGCCCGGCGGGATGGTGAAAGGCGATGGCACCACGGCAGGTAGCGCGACACGGCTCGATGCGCTCAGCAGACCGGAGGTGCTCGCGACTGCAGCTCTTGCTCTCCTCTTCTGGGTGAGGCGGAGACGATAGACTGTGACTGCCGGCCGTCACGAACAAAAAAGGGTTACCCGGTCGGCTGTTCCTCGTGCGCCGCCCCTGCCGGGGCACTCTTCGAGAACCGCCCCATCAGGGAGAGGACGGCAGGCATCACGAGGATCGCGCCTATCAGCGAGAATCCGACGGTAATGACCGTCACCACGCCGAAGTTCTTGATGATATTGAACGTCGAGAGCAACAGGGCTGAGAACCCGAAGACCGTTGTCATGCCCGAGACGGTGATGGCAGTTCCGATCTTCTGCACGGCCTGCCGGATGGCCTCGACCTTTTCCCTTCCACGCGCACGTTCCTCCTGGTAGCGCTCCATGATCAGGATCGTATACTCCGAGGCCACACCGATCGTCATCGACCCGAGTGTTGCCGTCATCGGCGAGTAGTCGATCCCGAGGATGAACATAATCGCGCCGTTCCAGCCGACGATGAATATAATGGGGATGATCGGGGAGATGGCCGTAAACTTCCGGTAGACAAAGATCAGGAAGAGCAGGATCAGCCCGAACCCGAGGAGGGTCATCGTGGTCTTGCTCTCCGAGATATCGTTCATAAGGTTCGTAAACATCTCGAGCATCCCTGTCGGGGTTGCGGTGATGCCCGGCGGCGGACTCATCCAGGCGATATCGTCAGTCATCCGCTCTACGAGCGAGAGGGCGACATCGTTCTCCATCTCCACGAGCCCGAACTCGATTATCGCCTCGGTATTGCCGCTGATATACTGATCACGCGTCGCTTCCGGTATACGCTCAAGCACCTCGGCCGCTTCGCGATCCGTTGCGGGCATGGTGCCGTTGTTGTACTGCAGAACATAGGTGACAATGCTCGTGGCGGACGTTATCTTGTCATTGTGCGCCAGTTCATAGTCCTGGAACTCCTTCATCCAGGTCAGGCCGTCAAGCTCCGTCACCCCGTAACCGCGGACGAAGATCGGCATGCTCTCGGTCGACCCCATCACCCGCGAGACTTTATGCAGATCGACCACCGCCGGCATATCGGAGGGGACGAAGGTCTCCTCGTCGGAGTTGATGGGAATCCGGCTGTCAAGCTGGACGCCAGCGACGGCAACGATACCGAGGATAACGATGAGAGGTATCGGATTCTTCGCGATCTTTCCGGCGACGTTCCCGAGGAAGCGGTCGTAGACCTCCATGGTCGCACCGCCGGCGACCCCTCCCGTGGCTTTCGGCCGGTACTTGATCAGGGTACCGAAGGTCGGGACGATGATAAGCGCCGCGAGGTAACAGCTGATAACCCCGATGACACAGATCAGCCCGAAGTCACGCACCATCGGCACCGGCGAGATCCACATGGCGATGAAGCCGAGCGAGGTTGCCACCATCGCGTAGAAGATCGCAGGCCCTGAGTTTGCCACGGTGGTGACGACCGCCTGCGGTATCGTCGAGGACTGCATCTCTTCGTCGAACCGGGACTGGAATTGGATGGCGTAGTCGATCCCGATACCGATCAGCACCGGAAACGCACCGATGACCACCATACTGATCGGGATACCCACAAGTCCCATGATGCCGAACGTCATGATAAGGCCGGCAGCGACGACGAAGACCGGCAGGAACCGGTAGCGGACGTGGCCGAAGAGAAGGGCAACGGCGAGCACCATCAGCAGCATGGCCGCTCCGATGAGGACGCCCATACTGGTGCCCATCTCTTCGCTCATCTGCTTGCTGAACGCGGCATCACCGGATACGGTCACCTTTACGCCTGGCGGCATATCGGAGAGGCGGATCCGCGACTCCATATCGTTGAGCACTTCCGTCTTGACCTCCATCGTGAGGCCGGGTTCAAGCGTGACGATACCGACCGTCATCAGATTCGACGGGGCGAACCGGTTGAGTTGTTCTGCGGGCACGCGCTCCTTGGCGGCGATGATGTCCGCTTCCGAGGTGGGGAGGACGCCTCCGTTGACCTGCTTGACGAGATCGACGATGCTCGATGTTCCGGTGACGTGCCGTGCGCCGGCGATCTCCGCCTGGAGGCGGTCGAGGTATGCCAGCGTCTCCGGGTCGAGGATATTATCGGACTCGACGAGCAGCATCACCGCGTCGGATTTGAACGTATCCGTATACGTATCGAGCAGAGCACCCCGCGTGGTGTCCTTATCGATGTAGGTATCGCTGCCCGTCTGCATCGTAGTCTGGCCCATGCCGTATATCGCGATGACAAAGACGAGCATGAAGACTGCCGCTACGGCCAGAGGCCTGCGATTGATCAGATCGGCGATCAGATGAAATAGTGACTTCACGCACTTCCTCCGCTTGGCAGTAGGGTTGACCACGAGGACTCATAAAGGGTTTGTTGCGAACGAGACAACAGATCGGAGTATGGCAGCAACGCATGTTTCCGCCTCCTGCTTCTGCGAGTGCGGTTCTGCCTGAACTGCGGTCCGGGAGCGGCCGGAAACCGGGCTGTGAGATGGGAGAAAAGGAGGAACCGGGGATTATCCCAGGCTCCCGAGACGCTGATAGTCAATCGCGTTGGCGAACGCCTCAAGGTCGCCTGCCGTCCCGTCCTCGACAGAGACGATCACAATGAACCGGTCATTCACCCCGACCCATCTGCCGTAAGAGGCCGGCTTTGAGTAGACTTCCCAGGAGGGATAACCGCCGGTCGTGCCCTGCCGGTAGTAGCCTTCGGTCGTCTCGATGGACGTGAGCGTATCCCATACCGCCCACTGCCCGACCTCCTGATAGGCAGAGTCCTGGATCGAGACCGTCGCCGTCACGTCACCTTTGGTGTAGTCGCGTGCGGCCCAGCTCCACGCCGCGTCGGCAGCGTTCATGCTCCCGCCGACCGGTTCGTCCGCCGTCCAGCCGGCAGGTGCGGCAGGCAGGAGCGCGATGAGGCTTTCGTAGTCGACTGCAGTAGCAGTACCTGCAGCGGAGGCTGAAGAGCCCGCCTCTGCCGTCGGCACCACGGCTTCACCGACCGGTGTTACGGTCGGATTCGTCGTCGTTACCGGCTCTTCCGTCGGGCTCGAGGTGCAGCCCGCGGTAAGACAGAGGCCAATCCCGAGCAGAATAGCAAGTTTCGGGAGAATCAGGTTCATATGAGACGATTTCATACGTATCACGTCCTTTATACGGGGTATGCAGGCTAAAGGAATACTTATGAGTTTCTATTTGACATTCAACCGTCGGGGAACATCGGTATTACGGAACCACGGCAGCGGTGATGATCGCGACGATATAGATGAGCAGGGAGGCGTGAAAGAGCGGGAGCGCCCGCATCGCCGCACCGGCAGTCTTCCCGCTCAGGATACGATAGTTCGCCAGAATGAGGAGGGTAAATCCGAGGGCGAATCCGCCGGCGGCTATAGGCCCGAGAGCCCAGGCGAAGATGACGGCGAGGAGCCCGTGGGCTACCGTGAAGAGGAGCACCCACCGCGCCGCGCCGCTCATCCCGTAGAGCACCGGGATCGTCGCCATTCCCTTTGCCCTGTCGTTCGTGATATCCGCCAGATCGTTGACGGCAAGGTGTGCGAGCGTCCAGGGATAGAAGAAGAGAAAGTAGAGCAGGGCAGTGGTATCCGGACTGCCCGCCACGAGGTAGCCGGCGACCGGGAAGAGTGCGAAGTCCGTTCTCCCGAGCACCTGGGCGATGGGAACCGTCTGGTCTCGCTTCTTCACCTGGTAGAACGACTCGGCGGCGTAGGAGTACGCCATGATTCCGGCGACGTACAGGGAGTGCGGGTAGGGAAGGAAAGCAATCAGGACAGCGGCGGCGGCCGCGAGCAGCAGAAAGAGGCGGAGCGCCGCTTCGGAGGTTATCTTCCCCGACGGCAGCGGCCGCTCGTGAAACGGCCGCCAGTAGCGCGTAAGGGTTCCGTCGACATCCCGTCTGTCGAGGTTCCGGTCGATGTAGTCGTTGAGGACAAGCCCGGCCTCAAAGCCGAAGAGGCCGATAAACGCCGCCAGAATCAGCGTCCGAAAGGAGAAGCCACCATAGGTGTCTAATGCGAGCAGGAGGCCTGAACAGAAGAGCAGAGGCCAGATAACGATGAAATGGGCTCGCGTCAGATCGCCGAGCGCCCGAAGTGTCTGTATCGTACCGTCGCCCGTCGAATCGCTTCCTGCAGGTGAAGGAGGTCTCACAGTCTTCTTTCAGTGATAGACCGCCTGGCAGAAATACCTTCCACCGGAGCGATCACTTCCCGAGAATCCGGCGTTTCTGAGCGAGGAACTCCTCTTCACTGATGCTGCCTGCCTGTTTCAGGCTCGAGAACCGTTCGAGGAGATCCGCAATCTCTTCAGGCGTTCTCACGGCCGGTCTCTCCTCGCACCCCGATCGCCTCTTCTGAACCTCCTCCATAAATGCAGAGGTGAAGACGCCCGCAGGCAGAGCGAACATTCCGATGCCGATGAGGGCTATCACGCCCCCGAGCAGTTTCCCGAGCGGTGTAATCGGGTACACGTCGCCGTAGCCCACGGTCGTCAGCGTGGCCACCGCCCACCACATTGCAGCCGGAATACTCGAAAAGGCTTCGGGCTGCGCCTCATACTCGGCGTAGTACATCAGACTCGAAGCGAAGACCAGCAGAATGAGGAGGCTGCAGAAGATAATGGCGATGACCTCCTTCTCCCTGTTGATCGCCCGCACGAGCATGTCGCTTGCATACGAGTACCTCCCCATCTTGAGAATACCAAAGACACGCATCAGCCGGATCGCCCGGATGAACCGGAGGTCGAGCGGAATGATCATCGGGATGAGGAACGGCAGTATCGCGAGGAGATCCACGAGAGCGAGCGGGGTTGCCGCATACCGGAGTCTGCCCACGACTGCACCCCGGAACGCCGGGTTCGCCGTGCACGTCCAGAGGCGAAGGACATATTCTATCACGAAGACAGTGACGGAGAAGAGGTCGAAGGCGATAAAGAATGATGCATACTGCAGAGCAATGCCGTCGACCGACTCGAGAACCACCACGAAGACGTTGGCGACGATAAGCGCCATGATGAAGATATCGAAAAATCTGCCGGCGCCGTCGCTTACGGGATGCGGCTCGAGGGATTCGTAGATCGTCGACTTCAGCTGGCGGTACATCTGCTTGTCATTATGAGTTGGTCATATTCGGATAATAAGTGCTGGTGTGAGGCAGGCGGCGATGAACCCCGCCCTCTCCGCTACGGTGCGGGCCAGGGTTCCCGGTGGTACAGGAGATCCATCTCTGCCGCGAGGCGCTCCCAGATGAGGTGGTTGAAGAAGCGGGTCTCATCTCCGGGAGGGATCCGCTCACGGGCGGCGATGCCGAGAAGGGTGATCCGGAAGTGCAGGTAAAAACGATAGTCGCCTTCGATCTCCCGGTACTTTGCTGCAATGGCATCCGCCCCCGGCCAGCCATGATTCCCGGGCCTCATCGAGTAGGTGAACCTCTTTCCGACGACCCGTATCTCCCGAAGGTCGGCCTCAGCCGCCTTTGTTACATCCCCGAGCGAGAAGGAGTTCGTGTAATCCCCGGTATGGTTGTGGGTGAGGATGTTCCCTGCCATCAGCAGAAACTCCTCTTCGGTGAACCCGACACCGAAGATATAACTCTGGGTGATCCCGCCTTTCAGGAGAGTATGGTAGTCCTTAAAGATACACGCGACTTCATGGTTCCGGGACCGGATACGGTTTTCGCACTCGAAGATATCGCTGCAGGACGGCATCCAGGTTGACAGCACGGTGCCGGTATCTCATAAAGTACTCTCCCGACAGACCGGCACGCCGCATGACACTGCCTCATGCATCCAACAACAGCGAGGAGAAAGCCCTCCCGCAGACCGGATCCGCTTACCGGAATACTCTTAGCGAGCAGGCGGGGTGCAGTATCAGCCGGCAGTCCACGGAATGGAGTGACTTGAGCATGTAGAGATGTGATCGCCACGAGACCCGGGCGATGGAAAAGCAGTGCCCTTACAGGTGACTGCTCGGGGACCTCTGTGACGCCCTGCTAAAAAAAGAATGGCCGGATCGGCCGGAGGTAACGTGTATAGAGGTTATGGGGCAGGTAAAAAGTCTCGTTACGGGTAGCTCGATCTGCAGACAGTAGTCCCGTTCCGGCTCATAATACGGGCAGGCAGAGTACCTGCACCGTCCGGGCAGTTCTTCCATTGCTGCCTTTCCGCCGTTCTCTTCACCTGAATGAAGATCTTCTGGCATCGTTTTCACAGAACCTCCCTGCATGTCGATAATCATAATGCGGTTGGTGGTGGGAACCGCATCAGTCTGCTATCCGTACCGACGATGAATAGTTAGTCCGTTCGGATAATATTCACCGTACAGATGAATTGTAGTGCATAACGGGATATAACTGTATCGTTTGTGTCCAATCCCAAAAAGAACAGATAAAACACCATGAAAAAGATCCCGGAGGAAGGTCGGATCCATTCTGGAGCCCGAAGCGGTCACTCGAGGCAGAATTTCTTTGCTCCTGCCTTATAATGCTGAAAGAGCTGCTCTCCCCACAAGAGCGCCCGTGGATCGCTGCTGACAAGGTCGGAGTCAAGGT
The DNA here is from genome assembly GCF_004102725.1 of Methanoculleus taiwanensis. NCBI lineage: Archaea > Methanobacteriati > Methanobacteriota > Methanomicrobia > Methanomicrobiales > Methanomicrobiaceae > Methanoculleus > Methanoculleus taiwanensis. Next base: position 191,299 of record NZ_LHQS01000003.1, read on the forward strand.
CATATATCTCAGTACCCCGTTTATAGAGGCCAAGAGAGAGATAAGAATCGGTGGCGGTCATTCCGAGCTGAAAGGGTTCGGGAGATACGTACAGTGCGAACGTATCGATACCGACCAGATCGCCTTTCATATCCGCATAGGGCGGGCTCAGCAGTTTCTCGGCAAGGGACTCGGGGACGACCAGTTCGATAGGCGTGCCCCTTAAAGCGAGGTTTCGGAGCACCTCGGCAAGATTGGGAGTCGTTATCGATGATACTGCGTGTATCCATTCCGCCCGGTTGAGGATCTGCAGAAACTGCGTGTGTACATTGAGGATATTCTCCGCGACGGCACGGATGACCGTCGCGTCGTAGAGGTCTCCGAGACTCTTCCGGAACGGTTCGGGGATAGAGGCAATGTCATGGGTGACCCAGAAATCCCCGTGCTTATGGATACCGGCCATTAACCGGACGAGGTGCCCGATCTCATCCACCACAATCTCCCCGAGCGGCGTCAACGCGCATCTGCCGGGTTTCGACTCGACATAGTGAAGTGACTCAAGCTGCCGGATCCGGGGAATGAGGGTCTGAGAAGAACTGCCGGTGATCGTTCGCAGATCGGCAAGGGTCTGCTCCCCGCTGTAGAGGGCGATCAAGATCTGCGTAAGGATTCCCGATCGGAAGATGGCCTGAATATCATCACAGAACTCCCCGTAGATCTCAATTAAGCCAGGATCTTCCATATTCCATATAGACGTTCATTTTCACTGCTTAAGCCTTTTATCATCCTTGCTCGCAGATGCCTCCGGATGCTGTAGGCCACCTTCTATCGACCTCATATGCCGGGCAAGAGGTTGAAACCGCCCCGATGCCATTTTATCTCAGGTTTGACAGGTACATCCCAAAGCATCACCGGATGCGGACCGCTCCGGAACACCCGGTGACTCTGGAGACGTAGCATCAGGTGAAATAAATAAAAATCCGCCCAACCAGTCTCCATGCACCCGAACGTCATCGTTCACACCACCATCAGCCTCGATACCGCGTTTACCGGTTTTGCCATCGACCTTGAGAGGCATTACGCCGTGCTGATGTCGTTTGAGCCGGATGCGGTTCTCACGGGGTCGGCTTCGGCAGCAGCGAGCATCGATGCCGCTCCGTGGAGGTTCCCTCCGGAGGAGGCGTCCGACCGCCAGAGATCCACCCTCCGTCCCGGTGACAGGCGTCCGGTCGGCGTCTTCGTCGACAGCGGGGGGGTGCTGAAAGATCGGCTGCATTTCTTCAGGCGACTTGAGCATATCAGGGATGTCATCGTCCTCGTCGCCGACGAGACGCCGCAGGAGTACCTGGACTATCTTGCGGAGCGGGAGTACCCGTTTATCCGCTGTGGCCGAAACCGCGTCGACCTCCGGAGCGCCGTCCGGAGGCTTGCGGACGAGCACGCCCTCTCGTGCATCGTCTCGGACAGCGGCGGCGCACTCACCGGCGCTCTTCTCGAGGAAGGCATTGCCGGTGAGATCAGCCTGATCGTGTCACCGGGGAATCGCGGGAGACCGGCAGAGAAAGCTGTTTGAATCCGTCACGGACCGGTCGGTCTCGAACTGATACGCTCGACGCCGCTCGCCGGGGGTGCCGTCCACCTGCTCTACCGGGTGACCGGAACCCCCGCACCGGTAAAATCTATGAATACAAGTTTTTCCGAGGAGTGATGCGATCGATAGGATTATGTCCGGCTTGTAACTATTACTCACTATGGTTCCCGACGGGGCATGCTCGGCGGTCATCTCCCTTCTGTACGTCGACGACGAACCAGCCCTGCTCGATGTCGGGAAACTCTTTCTGGAGCGGTCAGGCGATATCGCCGTAACGACGACGGCGAACGCGCCCGAAGCGCTCCGGCTGCTCGACCGGGGCGGATTCGACGCCGTCGTCTCGGACTACCAGATGCCGGGGATGGACGGCATCGACCTCCTGCAGCACCTCCGGGGGCGGGGCGATGATATCCCGTTCATCATCTTCACCGGCAGGGGCCGGGAAGAGGTGGCCGTCGAGGCGCTCAACAGCGGCGCCGACTTCTACGTCCAGAAGGGCGGCGATCCGAAGGCGCAGTTTACCGTGCTCCTGCACAAGATCCGCCACGCCGTCGCCGGCAGGCGTGCCGAGCAGGAACTGCAGCGGAGGCACGATGCGCTGCTCCTCGCAAACGAGCAACTCGCCGCCGCAGAAGAGGAGATGCGTCAGCAGGTCGAGGAGATCGGCGCTGCACAGCAGGCACTGCGGGAGTCGCGGAACCAGTACCGGGGAATATTCGAGAACACGGGTTCGGCGACGATCATCATTGAGCAAGACATGACCATCTCCCTCGCGAACAGTGCATTCGAGCGTCTCTCCGGGTTTTCACGGCAGGAGATTGAAGGGACGAAACGGTGGACCGACTTTACGCACCCGGACGACCTGGAGCGGATGAAGCGCTATCACAAGAGCCGGAGAGCCGGCCTTCCGGACGTGCCGAACCGGTATGAATTCCGATTTTGCGACCGCTCCGGGGAGGTGAAGCATATTCATTTGACCGTCGGCATCATTCCGGAAGCGGATCAGTCGGTCGCCTCTCTCGTGGACATCACCGAACAGAAGCGTGCAGGTGAAGAGAGAAAGATCCTGACCCGGATCGTTGACGCCGCACCGTGCTCCATCACCGTGCACGATCTGGAGGGGCGATTCCTGTACGCCAACCAGCGCACATACGATCTGCACGGCTACACCAGAGAGGAGCTTTTCGCTATCAATCTGCACGACCTCGACGTACCGGCATCCGCCGACCTGATCGAGCCCCGGATGCAGCAGTTACAGGAGATGGGCGAAGCAGTCTTCGAAGTCGCACACCGGCGGAAAAACGGCACGACCTTTCCGCTCCTCGTGCACGCCCAGGTGGTCACCTGGGGCGAGACGCCCGCAGTCCTGAGCGTGGCCGAGGATATCACCGAACGAAAGCGGGCGGAACAGGATCTTGAGGAGAGCGAACGGCGTCTCTCGACCCTGTTTTCAAATCTTCTCGGGATGGCCTACCGCTGCAGAAACGACCGCGACTGGACGATGGAGTTTCTGAGCGACGGTGCGGTCGATCTAACCGGTTACACCCCGGATGAGATCGTCGGGAGCCGGAAGGTCGTCTACGGCGACCTGATCCACCCGGACGACCGCGAGCGGATCTGGCAGGAGGTGCAGGCGGCGCTGGCGGAGCAACGGCCTTTCCAGCTGGTCTTCCGCCTGATCACCCGGGACGGCGAGGAAAAATGGGTCTGGGAGCAGGGGCGCGGGATCCTCAACGCGGGCGGCGAGCTTGTCGCCCTCGAGGGCTATATTACCGACATCACCGAACGCATGCGCTTTGAGGAGAGGCTCAGAGAGCAGACGGATGCCATGGAGACGGCTATCGATGGCATGGCCATCTTCGACGCCGATCGGAATCATATCTACATGAACCGGGCTTATATCGGGATATACGGGTATGACAGTCCCGGAGAACTCATCGGGAGATCATGGCGGGTTCTGTATGATACCGAGGAACTCCTGCGGTTCGAGCGAGATATCCTGCCGGCGTTCGTTCACGCCGGGAACTACCGGGGCACCGCCAGGGGGAAGAAGAAAGACGGAAGCACGTTCCCCGCGGAGGTATCGCTCACTGCCCTCGAGAACGGGGGGCTGATCTGCGTCTTGCGGGATATCACCGAACGGAAACGGGCCGAAGAGGCACTGCAGCTCGCCAATCGGAAGCTTCACCTTCTCTCGGCGATCACCCGGCACGACATCCTCAACCAGGTGACCGCCCTTTCAGGATATCTCGCGTTTGCGCAGGAGCGGAGCACTGATCCTGAGCAACTCGACTACCTCCGGATGCTTGAGAAGATTGCAGAGACGATCCGGCAGCAGATCGAGTTCACCCGCGATTGCGAGCAGGTCGGTGCTGCGGAACCGGCGTGGCAGAGCGTCTCTGCGGTGATCGCACGGGCATCCTCCGGAGAACTGCCGGTCAGATGCGACCTTTCCGGGCTTGCCGTCTATGCGGATCGTATGCTCGACAAAGTCTTCGCAAATCTGATGGACAATACGATTCGCCACGGTGAGCGGGCGACCGGGGTACATGTGCACTGCCGCCCTGCGAGCGAAGGGGTCGTCATCGTCTGGGAGGACGACGGCATCGGGATACCTGTCAACCGGAAAGAGAAGATCTTCACACGCGGGGTCGGCAGGAACCGGGGCTACGGCCTGTTCCTGATACGCGAGATCCTTGCAATCACCGGGATGACCATCAGGGAGACGGGCGAGAGCGGCGAAGGTGCCCGGTTCGAGATAACCGTGCCGGAGGGCGCCTATCGGTTCGAGGGAATAACTGAGTAGGCTTCCCGATTCATTCTACAGGTGTCTCCAGAGCGGATGCTCTTTTTTCCACCTGCCCGGTCGCGGCGGAGCTCCGGGTATGCTGTCTGCCGAAACCGGTATATAGTATGCTGAAGCAGATTAGTATGAAAAGTATGAATTGTGTTCAAATGAGGATAAGTATGTATAAGGATCACCACAGTGGCTTACCAGAGCCTGCAGAGGGAGAGGGGGCGACAGATGGCCGCACCTGCATGTAACACCACAGAAAAGGTCTTTCGGATGCCCGACGCCCATTTCAGGCTGATGTCGCTTGCGTTCCGCATCAGGGACAGCATCATACCCCCGGAACGGATGCTTGCGACGTTCGGGGTCAGGAAGGGCATGACCGTCGTGGACTACGGCTGCGGACCGGGGAGCTACATCAAAACGGTCTCCGACCTCGTCGGCCCGGACGGCACCGTCTACGCCGTGGACATCCACGAACTCGCCATCGAATCAATCTCGCAGCGTATCAAGCAGAAAGGGCTTGCAAACGTCATTCCTACCCTGGCAAAGGGATACGATTCCGGCCTGCCTAACAGCGCCGCCGATCTCGTCTGCGCCTTGGATATGTTCTTTATGATCCCGGATACCGATGCATTCCTCGCAGAGATCCGGCGGATCACAAAGCCGGACGGCGTCCTGATCATCGATGACGGACACCAGTCACGGGAAAAGACACGGAGCGCTATCCAGACGTCGGGGTCATGGACGATCGAGGAGGAGACCCGTGGATACCTGCGGTGCCGGCCGGTGCAGCCCGCGATCATACAGGAGGCGACCTAGAAGATGTTCCACAACCACCACTGCAACCACGACAACGACGAGAAGAAGCACATCTTCGGGACGGTCAAGGTCGGTGAACGCGGCCAGATCGTCATCCCGAAAGAGGCACGGGAGATCTTCGATATCAAACCCGGCGACACCCTGATGGTTCTCGGCAACGAGGCTCACGGGATCGCTCTCGTCAAGGCGGATAAGTTCCGCAGGATCGCTGAAAAGATGCTCCAGATCTTCGAAAAATCTCCGGAAGAACCTCCTGAAGAGTGAACCAGGGAACAAACTGCAACGAAATACCAGACAGGTACCACCAGAGAATAAGATGCATGCCAGCGATAGACGTACATAACCTGACAAAGTCCTTCGACGGGCTCGTCGCCGTCGACGGCATCTCGTTTGCCATTGAGAGCGGCGAGATCTTCGGGCTGCTCGGCCCGAACGGAGCGGGAAAGACGACGACCATCTCCATGCTTTCGACGATGCAGAGACCCACCTCGGGCACGGCGACGGTCAACGGCCACGATATCGTGACCGAAGAGGACAGTGTCCGAAAGTCCATCGGCATCGTCTTCCAGGATCAGAGCCTGGACGAAGAACTGACGGCATACGAGAATATGGACTTCCACGGCCGCCTCTACCGGATCGGCGGTGAGACGCGCCGGCAGCGGATCGGCGAGCTCCTGACCCTCGTCGGGCTCGACGACCGGAAAGACGACCTCGTCAAGACCTATTCGGGAGGCATGCGCCGCCGCCTTGAGATTGCCCGGGGGCTGCTCCACGAGCCGACGGTGCTCTTCCTCGACGAGCCCACCCTCGGCCTCGACCCGCAGACGCGAAACCACCTCTGGGAATACATCGAGCGGCTGAACAACGATAAGGGCATCACCATCATCCTCACCACGCACTACATGGAGGAGGCCGACCGGCTCTGCGACCGGGTGGCGTTCATCGACCGCGGGACGATCATCGCGCAGGGCACCCCGGCGAACCTGAAGGCCTCGATCGGCGGCGACGTCATAACCATAGCCTCGCCCGACCCGGATGCAATCACCGGGCTCCCGAACGCACCGTGGGTCTCCGGGATCGAACAGCACGATGACTCGGTGATCATCCGCCTGCAGGATGCCGACCGGCAGATCCCCGGGATAGTGACCGCCATCCACCAGAAGGGGATCGGCATCACCTCGCTCTCGGTGAGGAAACCAACGCTCGAGGATGTCTTCCTGCACTATACGGGGAGGACGATCCGGGAGGAGGAGGCAAGCGGCAAAGAGGCGATGCGCATGTTCCACCGGGCCGGGAGGCGGTAGGCGTGGATATCGTCTACACCATCTGGCTGCGGAGCATCAAGCGCTACCTGCGGTCGAAGAGCAGGATCATCGGCAGTCTCGGGATGCCGCTCTTCTTCATGCTGGTGCTCGGGTTCGGGCTGAACTCGATCGTCCGGATACCGGGCATGGAAGGGGACTACATGAACTTCATCATCCCCGGCGTCGTGGCGATGAGCGTCCTCTTCACCTCGGTCTTCTCCGGGATCCAGATCATCTGGGACAAGCAGTTCGGGTTTCTGAAAGAGACGCTGGTCGCCCCGGTCTCGCGCCTCGAGATCATGCTCGGCCAGACGCTCGGCGGAGCGACGACGGCGGTCATCCAGGGGCTGATCATCATGGTGCTTGCACTCTTCATCGGGCTCGAACCCACCGGGATTGCAGGTTTCCTGATCGCCGTTCTGTTCATGGCTCTGATCGGCGTGCTCTTCACCGCGTTCGGCATCGCGATCGCGTCGAGGATGGAGGATATGCACGGCTTCCAGCTCATCATGAACTTCGTGATCTTCCCGATCTTCGGACTCTCGGGAGCGCTCTTTCCCATCGACAGCCTGCCGGGCTGGCTGCGGCCGCTGACGCTCGCCAACCCCCTGACCTACGGCGTCGAGGGGATCCGCTACGGCCTTTCAGGGACAGCCCAGATCCATCCGCTCGTCAGTCTTGCCGTCCTCGCCGGGTGCGCCGTGCTCATGACCGTCGTCGGGGCGTACCTCTTCCGGAAGATCCGTATCTGAAGGGCGGCAACCTTCAGATACCAGGACGGCGCACCGGATACCGTATACATGATACACAATTCAGGTGAGGCGGGTTCGGAGGCGGCCGCGACCGAGATCGTGGATCTGATCGCCCGGCTCCTGAACAAAGCCGCGGCGATCGAGCGGGAGCCGATCGATATCGGGCACGGCGTCCTCTTACACGCCTCCGAAGTCCACCTTATCGATGCGGCCGGACGGCATCCGGACGAGAGCGTCTCGGAGATAGCGTCCCGGCTCGGCATCACGAAAGGCGCCGTTTCACAGACAGTGAAGAAACTCGAAGCAAAGGGCTACCTCGAACGGGGTGGCAGGGAGGGCGATAGAAAGACCGTCGTGCTGCACCTGACCGATCGGGGGCGGGAGGCGTTCGCGTGGCACCGGCTCTACCACGAGACCGTGAACAGGAGGATGGCCGAAGAGATCGCCGGATTCGATCAGGACGCCGCCCGAAATCTGCGGCGTGTCCTCGAGGAGCTCGAAGGGATGCTCGAATCCTGCCCTGCAGTGAGAAAAGCCCTCACGGAGCAGTTTCTGGAAAGCAAACGCAAAACCCCGGAGTAACAACTTTTTCCACCGCCACCCGCCCTCACAGGGCAGCGAATCTAAATAGTTTAGCAACTATACCATTTTTCGATACAGGAACCCACGATAGCATGACTTCCGATGCACAGACAAACCATGACACCGCCGATGACGGGGTGTCCGCACTGCCGGAGTACTCGATGCGGCCGATCGAGGCCGGCGACCAAAAAGCGGTCATCGACCTCTTCAACTACTACGTCGAGAACACCTTCGCAGCATATCCCGAGCAGACAGTGCCGTATGAGTTCTTCGACTTCTTCCTCGCGATCGCGAAAGACTACCCTTCGGTTGCGGTAGAGGACGCCGACGGCAGGCTTCTCGGATTCGGGATGCTCCGGCCGCATAGTCCCATCCCCGCGTTCGCGCACACCGCCGAGATCACATACTTCATCGATCCGGCATTGACCGGGAAGGGGCTCGGGTCACGGATGCTCGGGCACCTGGCGCAGGATGGGGCAAAGAAGGGCATCACCTGTATCCTCGCCGGCATCTCGTCCCGCAACGCAGGGAGCATCCGCTTCCATGAAAAGAACGGGTTCACCGAATGCGGCAGGTTCAGAAACGTCGGCAGAAAGGGCGGCGTGGCCTTCGATGTCGTCTGGATGCAGAAGGAGATCTGAAAAGCACCCCTCGCCACACCCCTCACCTATTTATCCCTGCGGCGGGTAATCCTCTCCCGATGACCATGGCTATGTACCAGTGCTCCATCTGCGGGCACATCTATGATCCGAAGAAGGGCGAGCCGTCCGAGACGATACCGGCAGGAACCGCTTTTGAGGACCTGCCCAACACCTGGCGCTGTCCGGTCTGCCTTGCGGAGAAGGACAAGTTCGTCACATACGAGATTCCGACATTCAGCAGGCTCTCGAAATAAGGAACTGACACCCGGGCGAAGGCCGTTACAGGGAGATGACAAAACCCGTCTTGACCCCCCGCGAAAAGCCGGCGTTCTCGTAGAACCGGAGAGTGCCTTCATCCTTCGCCCCCGTCAGGAGCATCACCTTGTAGCAGTCCCGCTCCCGTGCAATACGGATCGCCTCGTGCAGCACCTCTGTCCCGTAGCCCCTGCGCCGGTACCCGGGGTGCGTGATGACGTTCTCGATCAGTCCATATGGTCGGAATCCCCGCGTGAGGTTCTTAATGACGGCGAGGGTGCACGACGAGACCGGCATGCCGTCTTCTTCGTGAACGATGCAGAAGAGGTTTGGGTCGTCGCATATCTCACGCCAGAGCGACTCCAGGCGGGCGGCATCGGTGCAGACCGGATCTTCCGGGTGCAGAATCCGGTACAGCCGGAGCAGGCCGTCCAGTTCGTCGAAGCGGATAAGTCGGGCCATCAGGTATCAGTATTCTTCCGGCGAGCGATAAAGAGCAAGGTTTTGATGTACTCTTCCCCCGGCACGGGGAAGAAGAGATGATCAGGACCTTTGCACCGCCTGCTCCACCGCATACCCGATCCCGACGGCGATGATCGGGATCATGAGGTAGCGAAGGCCGATCTCTGCCATATAGGTGCCGGCATCCATCCCGGAAAGCGGCAGGAGGACGGCGGCGTCGAGCACCCAGTTGATCAGGAGCCATGTGCCGCCGAGGAGCGCCCCTTCCCGCTCAACAATATCCAGGACCTGCCTGTCCTGAGGCCGCCGCCGGAGCAGGGATACCACCTCGTCGATCTGAGCCGGCAGATTCCGCTGAAAGAGGGCGGCGAGTTCGTCATCGCGCTCGGGTTTGCAGCACAGGACTATGCGGCGGATATCGCAGAACCGCTCGTCTACGTCGCTTCCGACACATCACAGGCCAACGAGACCTACCGAACACCGTCAGGGCCGGCGGACGGGAGGTGCGGGTGGAAAGACTGCGCAGCCCTGCATAACGGAAGCATCTTTTACGTGCAGGGTTTCACGGCTGCGCCAAGGCAGCATGCACCACTTTTTGCCCCGATCACCGGTGCCGCCTTATCCTGGCAGAGAGCGTTGCGGGGTATCGGCCGGTCGCACCATTCACCAAAAACCCGGCATGTGTATACCTGCACTCCCGAGGAAGGCTTATCATATCGCGGGTGAGAATGCGATCGCGCAGCGGTCCGGGAACCGTCCTCCGGTTCCTGCCCCGATATGCAGAACGGGGTCTGCAGGAGAGATTACCGCGAGAGCGGACATGACAGGTGCTGCGCTGCACGAAACCCCCGTATACCGACGGCATCCGGATATGCAGGGACGACTGCACGACTCTGGCGAGGGGCACGCATGAAGAGAGAGTTCCGGCCATATAACCTTTATCTCACGCTCGGAAAGGTGGGAGTGTTCACATTCGCCCTGATGAGTATCTATCAGGCCATCAAGGATTACCTCTATCCCGATATCAGCCTCGCGGACTCGCATATTCATACCATTATCTTCACCACCGTGCTGGCCACGACCGCCGCATACTTCGCCCTTCGCAAACAGCAGACCCTCCTCACAATGCTGGTAGCCGAAACAAACGAGCGGCAAGAGACGGAAGAAGCCCTGCGGAAGAGCGAGGAGAAGTTCCGCTCCATCGTAGAGATGGCAAACGAGGGCATCCTGCAGGTTGACAAACGCCATGTGATCACCTACATCAATCAGAGAATGGCCGACATGCTCGGCTATTCGGCCCCGGAGATGCTCGGACAGCCGGTAACCAATCTTCTTTTTACGGAGGATCTCGAGAGCCACCGGAGCCGGATGACGCAGAGAGAGCAGGGTCTTGACGACAGATATGAATGCCGCCTCAGACACAGGGACGGCAGCGACCGGTGGGTCATGGTCTCTGCAACTGCTCAGAAGGACGGGGAGAGCAGGTTTGCCGGATCCTTTGCCATGTTCACCGATATCACCGAGAGGAAGCAGACCGAGGAGGCGCTCCAGCGCCATACGGAAGACCTTGCCCGACTCCACCGGCAGCTCGGCTCGGCGAACCGCGAGGCGAACCTCTACCTCGATATCCTCACCCACGACATTCGCAACACCGAGAACGTCTCGAACCTCTATACCGACCTCTTGATCGAGACCCTTGATGGGGATGCACGGACACACACGGAGAAACTGCAGCGAAGTATCCGGAAAAGCATTGAAATCCTGGGAAACGTATCCACGATCCGGCGGATTCATCAGCCATCGGGCGGGCACAAGCGCATGGATCTGGATGAGGTTATCCGCGAAGAGATCGCGCAATTCCACAGGAGCATCATCCATTGTGATGCGACCCGGTGCCAGGTTCTGGCCGACGACCTCCTCTCGGAAGTCTTTGCAAACCTGATCGGCAATGCCGTCAAGTTCGGCGGCCCCGACGTCGAAGTTGTTATCCGGACGGAAGAAAAAGACGGGTTCGTCCGGATCTCGGTCGAGGATACCGGCCCCGGGATCCCTGACGCGGATAAGCAGGCGGTCTTCCACCGGTACGAACAGCAGAAACGGGGCGTCGGTGAAGGACTCGGCCTCTACCTCGTGCAGGTGCTCATCGAGCGCTACGGCGGTACCATATGGGCGGAGGATCGGGTACCGGGTCATCCGGAGGCAGGGGCGGCGTTCCGGTTCACACTCCGGACGGTCGCCCACGGCAGCCCGGGAAAAGGCGTTTGAACAGACTGTATTCGGTCGGTTTTCAGGCATTCATCCCGGTGGCAGGCGTCCTCTCTTTTACATCAGCACCATGCCCGGTATGCTCTTCCTGCACAGGATGACACGTTCGTCATCGTGGCCGGCTTTGCGGCGGTCGATCATCCTCGATCTGTCGAACGATTCGGTGCGGCACTCTTCCGGATCCCATGGTGCCGGGCATCTTTATCACCGTGCAGGCGATGGACAATCCGCCGGCCTCTCCGTTGAACCCACCCTCATCGGCGCCATCTCTGCCATGTTCCAGGAGCCCCTGATCACCCGGTTTCCAGCAAAGCCACCATTTACTCTACCTCGTCATTCATCCCCGCTGCTGTCACCGAATCGCTTTCGCGGTTGACATATATACCTGCCCGATCAAAGAGGGGATTGTGATAAGCCCCTGCGACAGAACCGGAGCAGGCCGCCCGGAGGCGGGTCTATCGTGAGGAGATCAGACGACTCCACCGGCCGCGAATCTCTCCGCTTCATCCTCATCGCCGCCCTGATTGCTCTCGCAGCTGCCGGAGGAATGGTGGTCTTTCTCGAGGTGCAGAGTGCCGCGGAGGCTCTGATATGGCCGGAATCTCCTCCCATCCCTTTTTTTGCCCTGCTCCTCACAACCGCCGGCGGCCTCCTCGTGGGGCTCTGCCTGCACCACTTCGGCGATCACGTGCTGCTGCTCCAGCAGAGCCTCGCAGCATTCCGGAAGACCGGCCGTTTCGAGCCCCGGCACCTCCCCGCCGGACTGCTTGCCATTTATCTCTCACTGATCTTCGGGGCGAGTCTCGGGCCTGAGGTGGCGGCCATCGATATGGGCGGGAGCACGGGCACCCTGGCTGGCGATCGGCTGCAGAGCCGGGTGCGGACGCTCTCGATCGCCGGTATCATCGGTGCCCTGGCCGGGTTTGCTATCTACCTCCAGATCACCAAGACCGCAGGCGGCGCCCTGTATCCGCTTCCCCCGATGGGGGAGTTTCTCCCGCTCTACCTGCTCTACGCCGCGGTTCTCGGCCTCGCCGGTGCTGCGGCGGGCGTCCTCTTCGTCGCCGCCTACCACTTCTTCAGCCGCCTGCTCTCGCCTCTCGCCGGGCGGCACCTGATCCTGGGGGTGGCCGGGGGCGTGGGACTCGGCATCGCCGGGACAATCTTCCCACTCGTCCTCTTTTCCGGCCAGAACGAGTTTAAGACTGTCCTCGAGACGGGAGCGGCCGCCGGTGCCGTCGTGCTGCTGCTGCTCGCCGCGGCGAAGATCTTCGCCAGCACCTGGTGCATGGCAACGCTCTTCAAGGGCGGGCCGATCTTTCCCCTGATCTTTGCGGGGGGCACGCTCGGACTCGCCGTAAACGCCCTCTTTCCAGCCGTTCCGCTCGCTGTCGCCGTCCCCGCCGTCATGGCAGGGATGATCGTCTGCGTGCTGAAGATGCCGGCCGCGGTGATCCCTATCGTGGCGGTGATCTTCCTGCAGTGGGAGATCCTGATCGTCGTCGCCATCGCCGCCCTGGCCGGGTACTACGCCACCCGGAGCGTCATGATGTTTCCTCCCGAGGGCGAAGGAGCGGGAAAATAAGCAGGATAAGGAATGTCGAAAAACGGCATCCGGTCAAGCGTGCTGAGAGAGCGTTCCGGAGAAAGAGGGCACGGCGTAGATCGAACGCTCACGAAACGGTTCCCGGCACCCTGATCAAAAAAGACGGTGGGGGTTCTGCCCCGCCCCGATCATGCAACAACGGGCGTATCCCGAACATCACCCGGAACCTTCATGTGAAAGATCTTGAGATATAGGCAGGTCTCCTTCTCGAAAATGTATTTTTCCACTTGATTGAGAATGTTCTCGAATACGGAAGCAACGAGAAGACGGTAAAGTGGATCACGCCGGGGCTCCGGGTGAGCCGGATCTCCGGAGATAAAACATATCGGCTTTCATGAGAATACCGGGGTGATGAGGCTGGACTACCTCAGGGAACTGGAGCACTGCAACTTGTGCGAGTGGCGGTGCGGTGTCAACCGACTGGACGGGGAGCGGGGGGTCTGCGGGATCGGCATCCCCGAGGTCGCCGCCGCGATGCTCCATCCGGCACCGCCGGCGAGCTACACGATCTTCCTTGCCGGCTGCAACTTCCGGTGCCTCAATTGCCAGAACTGGGAGATCGCGCACTATCCCGACACCCATGAGACCGTCAGGGGGTTCGTGGATCCTGGGAGCATGGCAGAAGAAGCCCTGGCCGCCATCCGGTCGCTGAGGGGGAGGCTGATCGGTGCCGACCGGATATTCTTCAGCGGGGGATCACCCGACCCCTCGCTTCCTTTCGTGGAAGAGGTGGTGAGGGAGGCAAGGAGGCGGGACAGCGGGGTGAAGGTCAACTACGATACCAACGGCTTTGCGACCGAAGCATCCCTCGCACGGGTGCTCGCGATTTCCACCTCGATAACCTACGATATCAAGGCATACCACGACGACGTCCACCGGGCGTTGACCGGCGCTCCCGTCGCTCCGGTACTGAGAAATGCTGCTGAAATCGCACGGAATGCCCCGGAAAAACTCTGGGAGTTCCGGTTCCTCGTCATCCCGGGTATAACGGTGAACGAAGTTGCACCGGTAGCAGCGTTCATTGCGGATATCGACGATGAGCTCCCCTTCAACCTCCTTGCATTCCGCCCGAACTTCGTCCTCGAGCGCCACCCTCCCGCCATCCAGTACCTGATGGAGGAGGCGGTGCGGGAGGCACGGTCGACCGGTCTCGTGGACGTCAGGGTGCACGGGTACCCGGCGGTTGCCGGTGAGCGCCCAAAAGAGCGTGCATCGCCCGTGAGGGAAAGGGGAGGCGAACTTGCCCGGAGCATTGCAAAACGTGCCGGATGCCCCGCCGATTTCCGCGACTGCGGAAGCTGCGGGTTGCGGCAGAGCTGCCCGATCAAGCGGTACCGGGCGCGGAGATCGGTGTAAGCGGGCGTATTGCAGGCGGATGCACAGAGAAGCAAGTGTATTACCATATGGCCTATCATAGGAATGATAATACTGACTGAATGGTCAGTCGATGCGCGGATGCGGCCGGGTATACCGGCCAGACCGGTGCGGGCTCACCCGATCATCGGCCAGGCGGAGGCATTCCCAGCCAAAGGGGAAGTATCCATCTCCCTTCTGCAGCGTTCGACGACCATCACCGTATTTCATCACGCAATCAGCTCCACCACTCAACCGTCAACGATGTGATGCCCGTGCAGTATAGAACAGTGCCCAAGAACGGCGATGAGCTCTCCGCCCTCGGCTTCGGCGCCATGCGCCTTCCGACGCGTTTCGGCCGGGTAGACGAAGCCCGTGCGATCCGGCAGATCCGGAGCGCCATCGACAGCGGCGTCAACTACCTCGACACCGCCTACCCCTACCACAACGGCGAGAGCGAGAAGATCCTTGGAAAGACACTCCGGGACGGCTACCGGGAACGGGTTAAGATCGCCGACAAGCTCCCCCACTGGGCGGTCAAAGCCCGGGAGGATATGGACCGGATCCTCGACCTCCAGCTCCGGCGGCTCGAGACGGACTGCATCGACTACTACCTGCTCCAGTCGCTCGACGCGAAGTCTTGGCAGAAACTCATCAAACTGGATGTCTTCGCGTTTCTGGAGGCGGCGCGGGACGCAGGAAAGATCGGGAACATCGGCTTTTCCTTCCACGGCGACCGCAAAACCTTCCGGGAGATCGTCGACGCCTACGACTGGACGTTCTGCCAGATCCAGTACAACTTCCTCGATGAGGAGAACCAGGCGGGGAGGGAGGGGCTCGAGTACGCCGCCGCAAAGAACATCGCCGTTATGATCATGGAGCCCCTGCGGGGCGGGATGCTCGCCGCAGGCCTCCCGAAAGACGTGCAGGCGATCTACGACGCCTCCGGGATCGCCCGGTCCCCGGCGGAGTGGGCGCTCCGGTGGATCTGGGATCACCCGGAGGTGACGGTCGTCCTCTCGGGCATGAACGACGAAGCACATATCGCGGAGAACATCCGGACCTGCGAAGATGCCCTGCCCGGGTCCCTGAGCGATGCCGAGCACGCCGTGGTCGATGCGGCGGCGGCATCCTACAAGAGCAGGATACGGGTTCCCTGCACGGGATGCGCCTACTGCATGCCCTGCCCGTTCGGCGTCAACATCCCGCAGTGCTTCCACTTCTACAACCAGTATTACATGGCCGGCAACCGGATGCTGACCAGAGGGTTCTACATCGCCCAAGTAATCGGTTTCGACGATCACCCTGCAAACGCCGCCTTCTGCAGGAACTGCGGCAGGTGCGTCGCGGCGTGCCCCCAGGGGATTGCGATCCCTGAAGAACTGCAGAAGGTCTCACGTGACCTCGACGGCTGGCAGACAAAGCTCATGAAACCGCTTGTAAAGATGATGATGACGCGGCAACAAAAGGAGGAGTGATGCGAGAGTCTGCCCCACAAGGAGACGACCCGGGACAAACTCCTCCGCGCAGCGCTGTACCTCTTCACCACGCAGGGGTTTCACGCCACCCCGACGGCGCAGATCAGCCGTGAGGCGGGGGTTTCCACCAGGATCCTGTTTCGCCACTTCAGGGACAAGGAAACCCTGGTAAACGAGATCTACCTCTCCATCAAAAAGGAGATGGCGGTGACGATCCGGCCCTTCCTGCCAGGGAGCGGATCACAAACGCCCTTCGGACATTTATCATGTGGGGGCTCGCCCACCCGGAGGAACGGGCGTTTCTAAACCTCTTCTACCACTCCCCGAACATCTGCGAAGAGGTGAAGGAGCAGGCCTATGCAGACTTCGTGTGGATGGGGGAGCTGTATGCCGGGGCGGCGAAGGCGGGCATCGTCGTCGACCTCCCCCTCCCCCTCGTCTCCGCTATCGTGCTGCGGGTCACAGGTGCCCGGGGATGACGACGGACGAGAGCATCGACGCAGGGCTCCGGGTGCTGTGGGAGGGCATCGGGGCGTAGGCGTCTTTCCGAGTATCAACAATATTTTTTGGACACCGGCGGAACCGCGACGGCCCGATTAAGGATCGCCTCCCCGGCCCGGGGATCGTATGGCGGAGGCTCAGGTCCGTCTGACGTCCGGGGTCGTCTTTCGGGTGCAGGAGTTCGCAGAGCGTGTACCCGTCCGGTGAGACATTGACGCCGCAGGTGGTTGGCACCGTGCGCGTGCCGGATGGTGCCTTCAGCTGAGCGGCGTCGCATGGAATAAAATTGGAGAAAAATCCCGGTCTTCGCCGGGACGACCGGTGACGACTATTTTTGCGAAAAGAACGAGATATTGGGCACGAGAATACCCGTCCGGTCCCGATAGGTCCGGTACTCGTCACCGAACTCCTCGAGCATCATCGCCTCCTCCCGGGGGATGCGGACGACACAGAACAGCGCCCATACAGCGATGCCGTAGATGCCGACAAGCCAGTTTGCGGTGAGAAAGAGCTGGCCTGCCATCATGAGGGTGAAGGCGGTGTACGTCGGGTGGCGGACAAAGCGGTAGGGGCCGGAGGTGACGAGCCGGTGGTTCTCCTTGAGCTCCACGCCCATGGACCAGTCTCCCCCGAGTTCGCGGAGTATCAGCAGCATGAGGACGAGAGCAGCGAGATAGACGGCGCCCCCTGCGATGCGGAGCGCGTCGGGCATCGGGACGG
Source organism: Methanoculleus taiwanensis (assembly GCF_004102725.1). Lineage (NCBI taxonomy): Archaea > Methanobacteriati > Methanobacteriota > Methanomicrobia > Methanomicrobiales > Methanomicrobiaceae > Methanoculleus > Methanoculleus taiwanensis. The sequence continues at coordinate 208,401 of NZ_LHQS01000003.1, forward strand.
AGAAGGGCGCCAGGATCGGTGTGAGCGAGTAGAGGAGCGGGAGGGCGGCCATCCCGATGGTCGTAAGCAGGAGAAGCATACGGTCCACTGTGCTGCCCATATTCACCACCGTCTCCCGGGTATAAGATTTGTATACATAGGGTGCCCTGACAAACAAAAAGAGAATCAGGAGCCCGAGAAAAACGGACTGATAAATGGATTCTTCCATGTGGAGAGAGGTTCCTCGATGACCGGCATAAAGGTTCCCGGGATACGGGAGGGAGGCGATTGGATGAGCAGGAGTGGGGCGGGGTTTGGTCGAGGGGCTCGGCAGCCGGATCCGCCCCATGATCGTGCCGGAAGGGAACCGGGGATGACCAAGGACGAGATAGTCGACGAGGGGCTCGGCGTGCTGCAGCACGGGACCGGGGCGAAGATGCAGAATGAATCCTTCGGTGAGAGAAAAACGCAAACGGCGATGCTCCATACCGGACGTTCGGTTCCGCAACCCAGGAATGCGGGGCGTGGTTCTCCCCCGGCGGTCAGACCATTTTTGACAGCCGGGCATTTTTGGCAGGCTCGCGCTGCTTTTCCGGGCACCGGCGGGGGCTGTATGGCCGACAGGCATTCAGAGAGGTCGAGTCAGGTTCTCATGTAGCCGGCTCATGAGCATCCGGTGACCGGTACAAACCCTTATATTTCCATGAACAGATGTCCCACCGTTACTTGATCGGCTGTGATTTCGAAACGTGGGAGAGGACTCTCCATTTCTTTCAGCCAGCCGTTGGAATGCGGTATGAAGACGGGCACACCCGGGTTCTGATCGAACGCCGTGGAGAGGAAGGCACATGAGCACGCAATCCCCATCCGATGCAATTCTGATCATCGACGACGACCCTGCCAGATCGGGAACGCTCGCCGGGTACCTGACAGGTCATGGTTTTAAAGTGCTGGTGGCCGGTAACGACGAGGCAGGGATCCGGATAGCCAGGGACGCTCATCCCGCCCTCATCTTGCTGGACGTGTCGATGCCGGACATGGACGGTTTTGAGACGTGCCGCCGGTTGAAAGCAGACGAAACCACGCGGGACATCCCGGTGATCTGTATAATCCCCCGGACCGCGACGGAGGAGGAGAAAAAGACGGGATTTCACGCAGGGGCGGCGGACTATGTCACGAGGCCTTTTCAGCACGAGGAGGTTCTGGCACGCGTTACCACCCATCTGCGCCTGCGGAGTATGATACGCGAGCTTCGGGAGGCGGACGCCCGTCTGCGTGTACTGATCGACAAACTGCCTATCGAGTTCTGGGCCCTGGACAGCAGCCTGCGCTATACTATGCAGAATGCGGTCAGCCGTGCGCACTTCGGCGACGTAGTTGGCAGGCGGATCGAAGACCTGGGACTGCCACCGAAGGTTGCGGCCCTGTGGCTTGAGCAGGACGAGAGGGTGCTGCGGGGCGAAGTCCTCCGCGGGGAATACGAACGGACGCTGGCAGGCGAAAAAAGGGCGTACGAAAATCTAGTGGCTCCGGTCAGTGTTGATGGAACCGTCGTCGGCATTGTCGGTGTGGCACTGGACGTGACCGACTGTAAGCGGGCGGAGGAGGCGAGGGAGAGCGCTCTTGCAGAACTCCGGGAGCTGGAAACGATCATCAACCGGAGTCCGGCCGTTGTGTTTCTGTGGCGTGCGGTAGAGGGGTGGCCGGTCGAGTACGTATCCGGCAACGTCACCCAGTTCGGCTATACGCCGGCCGACTTCATGTCGGGCCGCATTCTCTACGCCCGGATCATCCACCCCGACGACCACGAACGGGTGGCAGCGGAGGTTTCCCGCTACAGCCGCGAAGGACGCGACAAGTTCGTTCAGGAGTACCGCATCATCACGGCATCCGGCGAAGTTCTCTGGCTTGACGATCGGACCTGGATCCGCCGTGATCCGGACGGAACCATCACCCACTACCAGGGGATCGTGATCGACATCACAGAGCGCAGGCGGGCGGAGGAGGCACTGCAAAAAGCCCGAGACGAGCTGGAACACCGGGTAGCAGAGCGTACCGCCGAGCTGGCCCGGGCCAACCGTATGCTCAACATCCTCAGCGCGTGCAACCAGGCCGTCGTACGGGCCACGGAAGAGCCCGCACTTCTGCGGGAGATCTGCCGTATCATCGTCGATGTGGGCGACTACCCCCTGGTATGGATCGGTTTTGCCGAAGAGGACGCCGCCCGGACGGTGTGCCCGGTAGCCCAGTCGGGTTTTGAGGACGGATATCTGGATACCGCCGAGATTACCTGGGCCGACACCGAGCGAGGCCGTGGGCCGACCAGCACGGCGATTCGTTCAGGCAGGCCCAGCATTGCCAGGGACGTCAGGACCGATCCCAACTTCGCTCCCTGGCGGGAAGAAGCGATCCGGCGCGGCTATGCGTCGTCCATCGCGCTGCCCCTGCAGGGCGAAGGCCGGGTCTTCGGCGCGCTGAACATCTATGCCGCAGCACCGGATGCCTTCCACGCCGAAGAAGTACGCCTGCTTGAGGAACTGACCGGCGATCTGGCGTTCGGCATCACGTCTCTGCGGGAACGAACCGAGCGCAGGCGGGCGGAAAAAGCGCTCCGGGAGAGCGAAGTGCGCTACCGGTCCCTCGTCGAGCTCATGCCGGATGCCGTCATCGTGCATCAGGACGGCACCATCGTCTACGTGAATCCTGCCGGCGTCCGGATTGGAGGCGGAAAGAGTCCCGAAGACTTCGTGGGCAAACCGGTTTACCTGTTCGTTCACCCCGATTACCGTGATCACGTCGCCGGGCAGATCCGCCAGATGCACCAGGAAGGCAGAGGTACCCCGCCATTCGAAGAGAGGCTCCTGACCGTCGACGGGCGGCCAATCGACGTTGAAATCACCGCAGCCCCCATACACTACCAGGGCCTGCCTTCGACGCTGGTTGTTTTCCGCGACATTACCGAGCGCAAGCAGGCGGAGGATGAGTTAAGAAAAACTCATCGCCGCCTTGAGAGTACTTTGAAATTTATCGAGACGGTCTTTTCAGCCGTTCCCATCCCCTTTTTTTATAAAGATAGGGACGGCCGCTATATCAGAGTAAACGATGCATTTGCCGACGTCATGGGTTTCACCCCCGATTATTATAAGGGAAAGACCGTGATGGAACTCTGGCCCGGTGAATTGGCGGAAATGTACCACAAAAAAGACCTGGAGCTGATGGAGAATCCCGAAAAACAGATCTATGAGTTCCATGTACGGGATAAGAACGGAGTGATCCGTCCGGTCATTTATGGTAAAAATGTCTTTTATGATGAAAACGGACAGATTGCAGGGATTGTAGGAGCTTTTCAGGACATCACCGAGCGCAAGCAGGCCGAGGATGCGCTCCATCGCCACGCCAGAGACCTCGCCCGGCTTCACCAGAAGCTGCAGATCGCAAACAGGGAGGCGAACCTCTACCTCGACATCCTCACCCACGACATCGGCAATACCGAGAACGTCTCGAACCTCTACGCCGACCTGCTCATCGGCTCTCTGGAGGGAGAAGCGGTCGGGTATGTGAAGAAACTTCAGCGCAGCATACAGAAGAGCATTGAGATCCTGCGCACCGTCTCCACCATCCGCCGGATCCACCGGGAATCCCCGGAGCTCAAGCCGATGGATCTCGATGCGGTCATCCGGAAGGTTACCGAGGACTTCCCGGGTAGCACCATCCACTACGAAGGGGCGCACCAACCAATCATGGCCGATGATCTCCTCTCTGTTGTCTTCACCAACCTTATCGGCAACGCCGTGAAGTTCGGCGGCCCCGGTGTCGAGATCGCAGTCCGCGTCGACGAACGGGATGGCGAGGTGCTGGTCTCGGTCGAGGATACCGGTCAGGGCGTCCCGGACGACGAGAAGTATGCGATCTTCCACCGTTACGAGCAGCAGAAACGGGGCGTCGGCGAAGGGCTCGGCCTGTATCTCGTGCAGATCCTCATCGAACGTTACGACGGGAAGGTCTGGGTCGACGACCGGGTGCCGGGCCACCCGGAGGAGGGGGCGGCGTTCCGGCTCACGCTGCGGAGTGCCCCGGACCGGCCGTCACGACCGGGAGAAGGCGGGACCTGACGGGGGCGAACCCGGCACGGCGGATCGCTCCATGCTCTCCTGCACCCATCGCCTTCCCGGACCTGCGACGAGCGGCACGATGAAGAGTGCCGCGATGCCAGCAACCCCGCACCACCACTCAGGAACCGCCGGGTACGCGATGATCCGCAGGCCGATGTAGAAGAGAAAGATGACGAAGGATACCGCCGATACGGCCACGTACTGCAGCGACCGCTCGTGCGGGGTCACGATTGTAGCAGGGTTGCAGCACGTTATGCCACAATTCTCGAGATTTTTGGCGCCCGGTTTTCCTGTCGACCATCGGGGTGACTCTATCGAGAGTTCACGTACAGCATCCGGGAGATCATAAGCACATTCGGCAGGAGAGGCACTCACAGACCCCGTGCTGTGTGCCCCCTCATTCTGCTGTTGTGCATAAAAGATACGGACTTTCCTGTCCATCGGTGAATGTATGCCCATTTTTTCACAAATGATAAATACCTTACAGGGAACAGAGTTCTCTATTGGAAGTGTTCATTAGCCGTTACATGTCCGGGGCCTTACCGTTATCGCAGATCGCCATTCTTCGGGGTGCGCACTCCCGGAGGTGAAGGGCTGCAGACGGTTGCAGCGGCAGATACGCCCCGAATGCAGGATACAAACAGAGTATCACAAACGTATGGAGTGCTGTATATGCAGTTCAATCAAAACAATGCTGGCAGGATCCTTTCCGCCCTGCTCATTCTCCTGACCGCCGCAATTCTCATATCAGGCTGTACTGACATCCTTTTTGAGCCATCAGAGAGCGGAAGCGGTTCCCTGGCGGGAGCGTATTCCGACTACGGGTACATCCAGATCTGGACGTGCCCTTCAGGGGCGTCCGTCTATGTCAACGGAGAGTACCTGGGGGAGACAACCGACGTGGATGACCTGTTCGTTCAGGTCGGTTCCGGATCGCATAAACTGGAGATATATAAACAGGGATACGAGCCATACCTCGAATACCTGTATATCAGTCCCGGCGAGACCGTGGCCAGGGATATCTTCCTTGAGAACAACTATTACAACCCGTATCCCGATTCCGACCCGGTATGGACACCTGCCCCGACATGGACATGGGAGCCTGACCCGACTTATTCGGGCCCAGTGTACGTGGCACCCACCCGTCCCATATATTAACCTCTTTTCAGGTGATGCACAGGCGGCCTGGACAAACCAATTTTCTCTCCTCCGGAGAGCGCCGGGCAGGCTCGGTCGCCCAGGGCGGAGAGGCCGAAGCGAGCGATACCGGATCTCCTCGTTGGATGCTTCACCGTCATCGAGCTCGAAGAGTGCCGCTTGCGCTGCCTCGACGCTCCTCGGCAACTCGATGGCTGCGGGCGACCGCGAAATCGGGGAGCCGCGACCGGGTAACCGCAGGATGCGGTCGCCAAGAACCTTGAGATCTTCGGGGAGGGGGCAGACAACCCTCCCGGGCACCATTCTCATACTAACACCTTACAGCCCGCCCTCCGGTTTCGGCATCTTGGGGAGCGTGCAGTGAAGGTACCAGAAGAGAAGCCCGATACCAATACAAGCGTATCGGACGGTGCTCGAGGGGTTTATTGTGGGGAGGCCTGCGCAGCGGTCGGCCCGGGCTTGAGATCGGCATACATCGATCCGGTCGCGAGCGAGAAGAGAAGTGCTGCCGGGGTCGCCCATGCTTGAGCGGTGGAGGTGTGGGTTCTCTGCGGGGATGGTGCCGAGACCTTATCCTAACCGCCGTCGGGCAAGGTCGAAAGCCTGGCAGGCCAGCCGGGTGCAGAACGCCGCTTCCTCTTCGCAGACAAGCGATCCGCTGTACTGAACGTTGTGTCTGGCGATCCGCAGTTTGTCGAAAGCGTTCAGCAGATCTGCAACTTCAGGGTCGTCACCTGCCGCATACCGCACTGCAGTAACCAGACAGGCGTGGCTCCGTTCGACGTAGCCTGCGGCATACAGAAACGCCCGGACGCTATGGAACGCGCTGTTGTACGCAGCGAGGTGAGCCATCTCGTACTCTTCGATCACCACGTTCTTCTCCGCAGCCCGCAGGAACCGTGCCGCGGATTCGAGTGACCCGGGGACACGCTCCTGTGCCCCGGGAGCGGAGCGGATGAGACCCCTGTCGAGGCACTCCTTCCACCTCATAACAGAACTCCCCGGACGAGCACGTGATTCTTCAGAACGCTGGCAACGAACGGGTCGCCCTCCGCTTTCATCTGCTCCCACCGGTAGTAGGGGACTGCCGTCACCTGCACCTCGCGGCCGGTCTCCTGTTCCAGTGCCGATACCCGGCTCAGGTCGACCTGACTTCCGTCGCCGATGACCAGGATATCGATGTCGCTCTGCTCATCGAAGGTTCCTGCCGAAGTGCTTCCGTAGATCGCGACCGCGATGCTCCCGGGCGCGATCTCTTCGATTCCGGCCTCCGCGAGGAGAAGAACCATGCAGGCCCTTTTCAGTTCCCGGGCGACGAAGGAGTCGTTGTCAAGGGAGAGGAGTTTTGCTGTGCCGAGGCGGGTGACGGTGAGCAGTCCGTCCCGCTCGAAGGTATCGGCATACGACGTAACGCTCCCGGGGCTGACGCCTATCTCCCTGGCGAGCCGGTTGATGTGGATCTCGCCTGTGGGGTGAGTGAGGAACCAGGCGAGGATCCGAAACCCGACGAACTTCTGGAACTCCTTGATCATACAATATAATGAATGATCGTTCAGTGTATTAAACAGTTGCGGGGGTGGGGCGCCGGAGATGCGACGGATTCAGCTGGGCTTGCGGGCGTCCGAAAAATCGGTGTTCCGGGACCGGGTAGCTGCAGAGGTTGAGTATGCCTGAGCGGTCTGATGTCTCTATCGTTGGAATAACTGCCATCCTATCATACGGCACACTTCACTTGCACCGAGAATTTGCTACATCATCTTTCCTGCCTAGCATCATTTTAGCATAGTTTAATGGATCTTTCTGGCAACAAATGAATGGTATTTTACGGTTCGCTTTAAACTGAAATTGGATGCCAACTGGTGCCCTCTGTATATATCGGGAGCGATTTCTTTGGGTGCTCCAGTTGATGGACTCTTTATTACTTCCCCTTCAGGACTCGCTCTGATGTACCTGCAAATCCTGTTGAAACTCCCTCGTACGTCAATTATCTCAGATGGATTTGATAGCAGAGGAATATCAAACAAAGGTACATCAATCCCAATCAAAATCGAGCCCTCCTTAATTTTATCAAAAAATTGGCACATGAAATTAACGTACTGATCCACACTTTGGAAGGAATACATCAAATCTGTTGCGCAGTTTTGCATGACATGCACATCCGAATTTTGTAATAACTTCACTGCACTAGCGCTGCCAAAAATACTTCCAAGGTTTGAGGTCAGTGTATTGCCAGAAATAAAATATCCTTTCCAATAGTCCGGAACCATATGCTCATATGCGTACGCTCTGAAGTCTTCCCAATTATTATTGTCGACATAATGCGATCTAACCGACTTTACTGAAGGATACTTTTTACCAATAAACTTTAACAGCCCTAGTAACTCAGGTTCTGCTCCACCGCCATAGATAGATACATCTAAATTCGTTCTTCCCTTCCAACCTAGTTTATCTCCAACGGAATTCTGATTTTCCAACAAAAGTGGAGGGCGTATCGCAGTTAAGAGGACATCCTCAATAGGGTCTATATAGAGAGGATAGTATGCCATTAGGTATGCTGCCTGAAAGATAGGGTCACTATAAGCATAAGAAATAAAATCACTTGCAAAGAAGGTTCTCTGCACATATGCGATTTGGGAGCTCAAATCAGCAGTTAGTTGAGTATTGTATTCGAGGCCCAAGTAATTGATGACATGTCCATACGGATCATGCTGCTCCATGTAATCAAATACTAAGTACTACACTATAAACAGTAAGGTTTCCTCTTTCCATTTCAAAGATCTGCCTATGAGTGACGACTTATTGTGAATCTATTGGATTAGGATGATTTTTCAGAGGTGGATTACCCCCAAAACTTCACATGTGATGACCCATGCCGGGTCGAGCAAGACGTGGCAATGAGGTCCTTAGTACTCAAACCAAAAAGTCAATCTGATTAAGGTCCGTAAGAGGTTGGAAGCCGTATAATGGCGGCTCACTCCTAATGGTGTTCCAGATTGAGCCAAGACACCTAAATTAAAGCGATTCCATTTGGAACACCCAATCGATTGTTATAATGCGCCTGACCGTATTTCTTGTTGTAGGCGGCCCCTAGGAATCCGTGGCTACTCTCTTGGAAAAATGGGCAAGTTATTAAGAGTCCTTATTGAAACGGTTCAATGTGGGATTTTTTCTCGCTTTGGCAACAATTTTTTCAATCCATCTTTCATCGGCGTTTATTGTTGGAGATGATGGGTTTTCTTTATGCTTCGTAAAGTTATTCTCTACAGTCTTTTGTGAGTGATTTGCATAGCAGTACATACATTTATGCATACAGGTATTATACTGACCAATATCCTTACTTGCAATGCAACCACAATATTTTCGCTGTCCTGTATCCTTAACATTACTCGTCTTTAAGAACTCAATTAGCTTTAGATCATCTGGAAAGAGCCTCTTCATTAGACATCCATCAACACATTTGTTGTGCTCGATGCCCATGGCCCGCAGGTCGATAGATTCACAACATGTAGATACCGAAAGATTCCATTGCTGATTAAACACCATGATTCTATTAGCAATATCACAGATTTCATCACGGGTTAATTCACGATAATCAGAGAAACCCTCTCTATCTAAGTTGCCCTTTACCTTTTTGTAACAGTTAATATCAGCGAAACTGATGACTAACTTTTGAGTATATGGAGCAACTTCATCCCCTATACGCTTAATCTTTCCAGCTAGCTGATCTATAGTTAAGCTTGGTGAGAGTAATAAAGGATCAAATCTCCAAATGACTTTGTCTTTTCCAATTTTATCAGATAGTTCCTTGAATGTTTCAATCCTCTTCGCTAATGGTGGGACATTTGGTTCTAGTTTCTCTTCTTCGTAATCATTGAGCGTGAATTGGAAATAGTAATTAATTCCCATTCTGCTTATTTCACCTAAATATTTCATCAGTGGCCGGGGATTTTTTGTCCAAAAGACTATCATTCGAGTTTTTTGGAACGAAATAACTTGAGGCTCCTGATTAAATGGATTTATCCAGACAGTGTAGCCTTCTAATAGTCTCCGCATAAACCATTCTGGATAGAATGCTGGAATATCCGTTGATCTACTAGCAGAGATAACTTGTGGTGCTATCGCATCAATTTCAACCTCTTTTTCGAGTAAATTGTCGAAGTTCAACCGCAACTTAATAGTATCCCAACTTTTAAATGCCATTGTATCGTAGACCTTTCAGCATTATTGTCCATATTAACACTTTTTAGCAATACAGTAACTGAAACCGACCCTTTTTCGGGGTTCTTTTCGGGCTTCTCTGTACCACCCGTCTATTACGCTGTTAACTTCAGGATGCCTAATAACTTCTGGACTATACTCGTCTGCATTATACTTGACATCGAGAAGAACTATGTCATTCATTTCTAAGAGTTTCTTCTTTAATTTGAGGAGAATCTTAAAAGAGTCACCTTTCCCAATAAAATCATTAATGAGAATAATGCTACCAGGTTTCATTACTTCAATAAAGTTTAGAAAGATTGCTAAAACACTATCGACCCTTCTAGTTGCTTGAAATAGTTCCGTTGCACAATTTTGGAAGATATGAAGATTTGAATCCATTACGGGATTGAAAGACTTTAAATACTCAACCCTATCGCACTCAAGTAAATTAAAAGAACAGTGGTGAGGGTTAATACTGATTCCATCACAGTAATTTTGCGCTAGTTCTCCAATGCAAAAATCCCTCCACTTTTCCCATCCACCTCTCTCGAAAAAATAAGGATCGATAGTGGACACTTCCCCTCGGAAATGTCTGTTTATGTATGCGAGAAGTCCAAGAAAATCTGGAGCTGGACCACAACCGTAAAGGCTAACCATTAAGTGCCCTTCGAACACATCACGAAGTTGCTCAAGGTCAACGAAACTCAATGTTTGAAAGACGTTTTCTATATACGACGGGAAATAGCACAGCATATAGGCTGTTTGTATATCTAGATCATCATAATTAATATTAGAGAGATTTCCTTCGCGGTAACCTGAGATTAACTTAATCGCTGCCTTCCGATATACTTCAAGCTGGCTCCGAATATCTATACTACTCCCACTGATCGACAGATATCGGCATAGAGCTGAGTAGTAATCATGACGAGGCATATTGTTCGTGGAATCGCGCTCTTCAATAATTTGACTTATGGGTTTTTGTGCTGAATTATCAATGACAGCTTTAACGAGGCGTATCGGAGTAGAGTAGCTTGTTACCTCCTCACCGCAATAAACGTCCAAATATAGAGCTCCACCATTGGACGACAAATACATCGTTCCAATCTCCTCTCGCCTATTATTAAATATAGACTCCTCAAGCGAAGAGCCAGCTATAACCGCCCGTACACTATCAAGTGGAATGACTATCACTAAATTCTCAACATTGAGAATATCAATTTGGAGTTCAGTGGGACGTTTGTGGATCCAGCCGATATTACTGACGAACTTCATTTAACATTGGAATCACACTACAGCATATATACCTGTCGAAAAATAATTACCCTAGAATATCCTTTATCAGCGATTGAAAAATTTGCAGTCGCTTCGCGGCGGGCTCAGACCCATTATCTGGAGTACCTAAGTATCAGTCCAACTAAAAAGCACAGATTATCCAAACATAAGACGATTACTAACAGCCACTAATTTCGAACCTTACATGACAAAAGATATGCCACAAAAACCGAAAATGCGAGAGGCCGGATTCGAACCGGCGAACCCCTACGAGAATAGGCCCTGAACCTATCGCCTTTGACCTGGCTCGGCAACCCTCGCGCTCAATAGAGTTGTATCTTCAACAAAATAAAGGTGATTGTTCCTTCAGGAGGAACCGCTGGTACTATTGGAGTCTAAGAACCGCTTCATCTCCATCTCGCGCAGCTCGCTCCGGCGGATCTTGCCGGAGATGGTCTTCGGGAGCGACTCCACGAACTCGATCGAGCGGGGATACTTGTAGGGCGCCGTTGTCTTCTTCACGTGGCTCTGGATCTCCTTGATCAACGACTCGGACGGCCGGTAGCCCGGCTTTAACACGACGAACGCCTTGACGATCAGCCCGCGGATGACGTCGGGCGACCCGACGACCGCCGTCTCCTGCACGGCGGGATGCTCCATGAGCGCGCTCTCGACCTCGAATGGCCCTATCCGGTAGCCCGACGACTTGATCACGTCGTCGTCGCGGCCGATGAACCAGAAGTAGCCGTCGTCGTCCATGTAGGCCTTATCGCCCGTGTAGTAGTAACCGTTCTGGAAGACCTTCCGGTTCTCCTCGTCGTTGTGCAGGTACTCACGGAAGAGCCCGACGGGGCGCGGGTCGAGCTTGATCGCGATTCTGCCCTCTTTGTGCTTCCCGACGTCGTTGCCGTCCTCGTCGTGGAGCTCGATCTGCCACCCGGGCGAGGGGCGGCCCATCGACCCGAACTTCGGTTTCATCCCGGGGAAGGTGCCGATGCAGAGCACCGTTTCGGTCTGGCCGTAGCCCTCGTAGATAGTATTCCCGGTGCCCTCCTCCCACGCCCGGATGATCTCGGGGTTTAGGGGCTCGCCGGCGCTCACGCTGTGCCGGAGCTCCGAGAGATCGAACTTGTCGAGGTCGGCGAGGATCAGCATCCGGTAGATCGTCGGCGGGCAGCAGAACGTGGTGATCCCGTAGTTCTCGAGCAGCGGAAGGATCTCCGTGGCGTTGAACCTTCCGCGGATATCGTAGACGAAGACGCAGGCACCGATGATCCACTGGCCGTAGAACTTGCCCCACGCGCTCTTCGCCCAGCCCGTATCCGAGAGGGTGAAGTGGAGGTCGTTCGCTTTCAGGTCATGCCAGATCCCGGCGGTGACGATATGGCCGAGCGGGTAGCTGTGGGTATGGACGACCATCTTCGCCTCGCCGGTCGTGCCGGAGGTGAAGAAGATGACGAGCGGGTCGGTCGCCTTCGTCCGGTGCATGCCGGGGAGATTGACGAGCCGGTGGGAGACCGGAGCGGGGTAGTCGAGCTCGACGGGGTAGCTGACCCAGCCCTCGCGCTCGCTGTCGATCACGAGGCGCACGGTGAGCGAGGGGCACTCTTCCCGGATCGCCTCGATCTTATCGGCGTGCTCCTCGGAGGTGATGATCATCTTGATGTCGGCGGCCTGTATCCGGTACTTCAGGTCCTTCGGCGTCAGCATCGTCGGAGCAGGACAGTACACCGCCCCGATCTTGATCAGCGCGATCGTGAAGATCCACCACTCCGGGACGCGGGGGAGCATGATCATGACGCGGTCGCCCTTCTTGATCCCCTGCTTGATGCAGATGTTGACGGCCTGGTTCGAGCGGCGCATCAGGTCGTAGAAGGTGAACTTCTCCTCGTTGCCGTCCTGGTCGGTCCAGATCATCGCGAGCTTATTCCGGTCTTTCTTCGCCCACGCATCGACCACATCGAACCCGAAGTTGTAGTACTCGGGGACGTCGATCGAAAAATTCGCGTACCACTCGTCGTAACTCGCGGCACCCTGCTCATTCTCGCCCATAAAACGATCAATACCGTTTGGCCCGCAGGTTTTTAAGCGTATAGCCAGCTGCCGCACCGATACGATAAGCAGGTACCCATAAAGATATTCCATTAGTATTATGGTTTAAAAAACGATACTCATATCGATGGATGAAAAGGGATACGAGTCACTGAAAATCGAGAACATCGTAGCCTCCGGTGTTATTGCTGGCTCAATAGACCTCGCGACCGTTTCCGAAAAAATAAAAAACTGCGAGCTGAACACCAAGAGGTTCCCGGGCGCCGTCTACCGGATCGAGAATCCCAAGATAGCATCCCTGATCTTCTCATCCGGCAAAGTCGTGCTCACCGGTATTCGGAACAAGGAAGACCTGCACACGGGACTCAATATCATCATCGAATCTCTGAAGGAGGCCGGCGTCGACGCCTTCGACGAGCCGCAGGTCGCGATCACGAATATCGTCTGCTCGTACGATATGGGGAAGTACATCAACCTCAATAAAGTCGTCATCACCTTAAACCTCGAGAATATCGAGTATGAACCCGAACAGTTCCCGGGACTCGTATACCGCATCGAAAACCCGAAGATCGTGGCCCTCCTCTTCAGCTCCGGCAAGATCATCCTGACCGGCGGAAAGAATATGGACGATATCAAGCAGGGACTCGACTTCCTCGAGCAGCGCCTCGAGAGTATCCTCTAATCCCTTCGATACTTTTCTTCACCAGTAACGGTGTGTTTTGACATAGTTCCGCTCGGCCTTCAGGATCTCCCGGTAAAAGGAGTCTCCTTCGGCGAGCGTCGCGAGGATGCGCGAGGCGACCTCCGGCCCGACGCCTTTCGCCGCGAGAGCCACGACCGCCTTCTTCCCGCTCGAGAGCACGATATTCGCGTTCCGGAGCAGTCGCACCTCGAGAGCTCGCTCTTCCTCGGTCTTCTTCTGCTTCTTTGCGGCGGCGATCATCGGCTCGTCCCAGGGCTTTAAGGCCGCTACCAGCCGGGCGTTGCAGAGCGGGCACTGCGGTCTATCCGGCACCCGCTCGACCGTCGTTTTGCTCTTCCACTTCCGGCAGTTCATGCAGAAGAGGATGACGTCCTCTTTCTCGAGGCGGCGCATCAGGGTGCCGATCACCGCCTGGTCGACCGAGAGGGGAGCGATCATATCGCGTGAAGACGAGAGCCCCTCGCTCCCGAGGGGGCTGAGTGCCCCGATTGTAACCGCGATCCTGCCGTCGTGAATCGCGGCAAGGATAGCCGCCGCCGCGTCAACGTCCATGTAGTCGCTGAAGAGCTCCCGGTAGGCCTCCGCTGCGACGACCGTATCGTCGAAGAGGTCGATGAGCCGGTGGATGCTGATCCGCTCGTAGTCGGCATCGGCGTCGATGGCGCCGAACTTCTTCGCGACCTGCACGAGCTTCCATTTAAAGAGCGCCGTCCGCTTCAGCGCGAGCTTCAGGACGCCGCCGACGTGTGCCGGATCGAGCCCGGCAAGCATCTCCTGCACCTCAAGCGCACGGACGCCCGACGGGAGTCGGAGCAGGATCCGGTAGGCGCCGACCTCGATCCCGACGCTCGTCCCGTACCGGGCCGAGATCAGGACGGAAAGAGCGCGGGCAAGAGCCTCGTTCGCTTTGTGCCCGCCGCAGATGTTGCAGACCACGCCCTCCGTCGTATTCTCGAGGGTGACGAGGGTATCGGACGGCACCGGGAAGTGCCCGCCGTCCACCCGGGCGAGGAAACCGGCGGCGTACCGGACGGCATGCGGATCGGCGGCGTACCGGAGGAACTCCCGGGTTCTCCGGAGAGCCCCGACTTCGTCTGCCACGGGGTAGGGAACCGGGATCTGCTCGCCTTCCCAGGACGGAACCTCGCCTTTCGCCTTCGTCGCCGGCTCGACCGAGATCTTGCCGCTCTCCATATCGAGCACCCGCCAGAGCTGGCCTTTCGTGATGAAGACGGCGCCGGTATGCACCCACCCGATCACGAACGACTCATCAAGCGTCCCGACTGTCCGGCGGGAGACGATATCGAAGATCTCGACCTTCCGCTCGTCATGGATCATCGAGAGGTTCTCGGTGAGGTAGCGGCGTGCCCGCGCCGTCCTGATAATCCGGGTGCCGTCCCGCCGTATCAGCCGGTGTTCGGCCATCTGGGTGCAGACCGATTCTAAGAGCTCGCTGCAGTTCTCAAAGCAGCCCGACCCGGCGAGGATCTGCTCCACCCGGGCAAGCTCGATCTCGCCGTACTCGACCGCGATCGCCGCCACCTGATTCGCCATGACGTCGGCGGCGTTCACCGGCGGGCGGATATCCTCGCACTCGTTCGCCCGGGCGCGGCGGGCGATGACCAGCGACTCGAGCAGGTCGTCAAACCCCGTCGCGAGGACGGTGCCGTGCGAGATCGTATCGAGACGGTGCCCCGCCCGGCCGACCCGCTGGACGAGTCGTGAAACCTGCCGCGGCGAGCCGAACTGGAGGACATGCTCGATATGCCCGATATCGATCCCGAGCTCCATCGACGAGGTGCTGATGAGCGTGCGGATGGCGCCGCGGCGGAACCGGTCCTCGGCATCGACCCGGACGTCCTTCGAGAGCGAACCGTGGTGCACCTCGACGTCGCCCCGGGTGAAGAGGTGGTGGCCGAGCGCCTCGGCGGTCACCCGTGTGTTGACGAAGACCAGGGTCGAACCGAGCCGGTCGAGGCACTTTCCTACCGACCGCGCCTGCGCCGAGAAGTCGTCGCCGATGAACCGGACGGAGATATCGAGGTGCGAGGCGACCGGCACCTCGACGAGCGAGAACGGCCGGGCGCCGACGAGGAACCGGCCGATCGCGGCGGGGTTCCCGACGGTCGCGGAGAGGCCGATCCGCTGGAACTCACCGGCGTGGGCGGCGATGCGTTCGAGCGCCACCGAGAGCTGGGCTCCGCGCTTGCTGTCCGCAAGTTCGTGGACTTCGTCGACAATGACGTAGCGGACGTTTTTGAGGTGCTTTTTGAGCCGCGAGCCCATGAAGAGCGCCTGGAGGGTCTCCGGCGTCGTGATCAGGAGATCGGGCGGCGAGAGCGCCTGCTTCCGCCGTTCGTTCTGCGGCGTGTCCCCGTGCCGCACGCCGACCGAGAGCCCGAGCTCTCTGCACCACCACTCCATCCTTGATAAGATATCGCGATTGAGGGAGCGGAGCGGCGTTACGTAGATCGCCTTGAACCCCTCGCCGACGGTCGAGAGCAGTCGGCTGAAGACCGGCAGCATCGCGCTCTCGGTCTTCCCGGTTCCGGTCGGGGCTATCAGGACGAGGTTATGATTGTCGAGGAGGAGCGGGATCGCCTGCTCCTGCGCCTCGGAGAGGCTGGAAAAGCCGCGCCGCTCGACGACTTCCCGGATCTTCTCATCGAGCAGGTCAAGCGCCGTCGTCGGGACTGAGCGAGGCCGGGGTTCCGAGATAGGTTCCATCTGCCAGGTATACCTCTGCGGTTGT
Source organism: Methanoculleus taiwanensis (assembly GCF_004102725.1). Classification (NCBI taxonomy): domain Archaea; kingdom Methanobacteriati; phylum Methanobacteriota; class Methanomicrobia; order Methanomicrobiales; family Methanomicrobiaceae; genus Methanoculleus; species Methanoculleus taiwanensis. Next base: position 224,629 of record NZ_LHQS01000003.1, read on the forward strand.
TTCGTTCATGCACCGGGAAAGCGGCCCGAGGCCGCTTCCCCTGATTCTGAGAATATCGATCCCGCCCGAGAACTCGTTGAACGCGGGGACGAAGAGCAGCCGTGTTGCATCCCGCTCCGGGCACCACTCCTTTCCGAGCAGGCACTCCTCATCGAGCCCGGCATAGCAAAACGCAGGCCGTGCACGGGCACAGCACCCGACCTCGTCCCGGAGCGAGACGACCGGGTGGAGGTGCCCGAGGACGATCAGGCGGCCGAAAAGGTCGGCGGCCGGCCGTGTATGCCCGTGGAGGTAGCCGACGCCGTCGATGACCGCTCCGTCCGCAGGGAGGAGTTCTCCCGGCTCGAGGAACCGGTCGATCCCGCCGTCGTGGTTCCCCGGCACGACCTGGAGAGGCACGACCTTCCGGAAGCGGTCGAGCAGACCCGGAAGTTCGGCGAACTCCTGCCTGCTCGTAACGGGCACGTTGTGCTTGACGTCCCCGAGGAGGAGGAGAAGGTCGGGATCGGTCTCGCGGATGCAGGAGAGCACCCGCTCGACCCTCCTGCTGCTCCGGCTCGAGACGTGCACCCCGTGGCGTGCGAGGCCTGACTCGATCCCGATGTGGAGATCGGCGACCACGAGGACGCGGCGGGTATCCTCGACGAGGAGGGCGGGGCCTGATTCTATGAAGTGGAGGTGCATAATTCTGGACTAGATTCGGCGTATCATCCCGGGAGACGGCGAGTAGCACTCCCCCTCGGCGAGGAGGGCATCGATCGCCTCACCTGCCGCGGATGCCGAGAGGCCTGCCATCACGGCCCGTGCGATCGCGTCGCTCCGGGATAGCCCCCGGGGCCCACTCCCCGCCTCGAGGATCTCCGTGACAACCTCGGCAGCGGTGCGGGGCGCGACTTCGCCGACCGTGATATCGGGTCTGACGCTCGCGAGCGCCGCCCTGACCATCGCCGCCTGTTCGGCGACGAGCGTCGTGCCGCTGCCGTAGAGCCGCAGCGCCGTCTCCAGCCGGTCGTCCCGGTCGGTGCCCCTGATAACCGCCTGCATCATCTCAAGACGCTCGAGCGTCCGTTCGGCCGTCCGCAGGACCCAGAGATCCCGGACCGTGCGGTCGACGACCGTGAGCGTTTCAGGGGTGACGAGCGCCCGTGTCCGCGACCCGCTGCCCATGAGGGATGCCTGTCCCGTCACGGCGACGAAGGCAGGCGGATCAATGTACCCGAGCGTGGCGGCGACGTCCGGACTCTGCCGGCCGGTTGTCAGGGAGAACGCCCCGGTGGGATCGGCTAAGCGGGCATGCATGACGTCGCCGGAGCCTTTTCGTTCGGTCAGCGCACCGACGATGAATATCCGGCGGCACCACGCTCCTCCCGGTGTCACGAGATAGCAGGGGCTCCCCGGCTCGTCGCCGTCCACCGTATAGCGCGATGCGTTGAAATCCCGGGCAAAAACCCGTACTGCCGACTCCATCAGGCTGCTCCCATGCCGCCGGGGTGCGGGGCTCGTACTTCCACGCGCACCCCCGGCATTTCCACAGATACCTCTTTCATATATATCTGCCCGCGGACCTCTAAAAGGGATCTTCCCACGGATACTTTCCCGCTCCGGCGATGCCTTTACGATGCCCGGGACCTAACGCTAGAGCAAATGGAAGGGAACCACACGATCTGGATTGAGAAGTACAGGCCGCGGAAACTCGACGACATCGTGGGGCAGAAAGAGATCGTAGTCCGCCTTCAATCGTATGTGAAGAGCGGCAGCCTTCCGCACCTTCTCTTCACCGGGAGCGCAGGTGTCGGGAAGACCACGGCGGCGGTGGCTCTCGCACGTGAGTTCTTCGGCGAGGCCTGGCATATGAACTTCCGGGAGATGAACGCTTCGGACGAGCGCGGGATCGACGTCGTCCGGAACCAGATAAAGCAGTTCGCCCGCACCTCCCCGCTCGCCGGCGCCACGTTCAAGATCCTCTTCCTCGACGAGGCGGACGCACTGACGACCGACGCGCAGGCGGCCCTGCGGCGGACGATGGAGACGTATGCGCACACCTGCCGGTTCATCCTCTCCTGCAACTACTCCTCGAAGATCATCGACCCGATCCAGAGCCGGTGCGCCATCTACCGGTTCAGGCCGCTCGACCGCGACGCGGTCGTCGAGGAGGTGCAGCGGATCGCGGCGGCAGAAGGGCTCACCGTCACCGAGGGCGGGCTTGACGCCGTCGTCTACGTCGCGCAGGGAGATATGCGAAAGGCGATCAACGCACTCCAGGGGGCGGCTATCGTCTCTCCCACAATCGATGAAAGCATGATCTACGCGATCACCTCGACGGCACGCCCCGAAGAGATCAACGAACTCCTCGACCTCGCCGTCGCGGGAGACTTCGACGGGGCGGAGCGGTCGCTTGAGGATCTCGTCCGCGGCCGCGGCATCGCACCGAACGAGCTCATCAACCAGTGTTACCGCACGCTGATCAAGCGCGATATGAACAGAACGCTCAAAGTCGAGATGATCGACGCTCTTGGAGAGACCGATTTCCGCCTGAGCGAAGGGGCAAGCAGCGAGATCCAGCTGGAGGCGATGGTCGCCCGGTTTGTCCTCTCCGCACAGAAGTATACATGAGGAAGGATACGTGCCCGAAGAACTGGAAGTAGAAGTCACCGACGTCGTCAGCGAGTGGACGAAGTTTTTGAAGAAGCAGTACAAGCGGGAGCTTGCGGAACTCGCCCGCGAGTACCCGCACAAGCGGTCGCTCTATATCGATTACCGCAAGATCCTGAATAACAAGCTCGCGTTCGAGCTTCTCCGGGTTCCCGGCAAGGTCATCTCGGATATCAAGGACGCCATCATCCAGAACCGGCTCATCAAGCTGAAAGACGGGCGGGAACCGTCGGAGATTAACATCCGGTTCAACAATCTCCCCCAGAAGGTGAACGCCCGCGATATCCGGGCAGACCAGATCAACACCTTCGTCAGTATCGAGGGGATCCTCCGGAAGACCACCGAGGTCCGGCCGCGGCTCGTGGATGCGGTCTTCCGGTGCAAAGCCTGTGGGAAGAACACCGACCCGCTCCCGCAGAACTACTCCAGGTTCGAAGAGCCGGAGTTCTGCCCGCACTGCGAGCGCAAGACCAGGATGGATCTCGTCCTGAACCGGTGCCGGTTCGTGGACGCCCAGAAACTCCGTATCCAGGAGTCGCCGGAGGGGCTTCGCGGCGGCGAGCAGCCGCAGACGCTCGATATCGACGCCACCGACGATCTGACCGGGATGGTCGCCCCCGGCGACCGCGTCGTGGTCAACGGTATCCTCCGCTCGATCCAGCGGATCAACTACGGGCAGAAGAGCACGCTCTTTGACATCTACGTCGAGTGCAACTCGATCGAGGTGGCGGAGAAAGAGTTCGAGGAGGTCGAGATCTCCGAAGAGGACGAAGAGTCGATCCGGTCGCTCGCCCGCGACGGTTCGATCTACAAGAAGATCGCCCGCTCGATCGCCCCGACGATCTACGGAACCGACGATGTGAAGGAGGCGATCGCGCTCCAGCTCTTCGGCGGGATCGCAAAGGAGATGCCGGACGGCTCCCGTCTCCGCGGCGATATCCACCTGCTGCTCGTGGGCGACCCGGGTATCGCGAAGTCCCAGATCCTGCGTTACGTGGTCAAGCTCTCGCCCCGCGGGATCTACACGAGCGGCAAGTCCTCGACGTCCGCCGGTCTCACGGCAACCGCCGTAAAGGACGAGTTCGGCGACGGCCGCTGGACGCTCGAGGCAGGAGCACTCGTCCTCGCCGATATGGGTGTCGCAGCCGTCGACGAGATGGACAAGATGGCGAAGGAGGACCGGAGCGCTCTGCACGAGGCGATGGAGCAGCAATCTATCAGCGTGGCGAAAGCCGGGATCACGGCGACGCTGAAGTCGCGGTGCGCCCTTCTCGGTGCGGCGAACCCGAAACTCGGCAGGTTCGACCAGTTCGTCCCGATCGCCGAGCAGATCAATATGCCGCCCTCGCTCCTCTCCCGGTTCGACCTCATCTTCGTGATGGCCGATCAGCCCGAAGCCCAGCGGGACGGGGCGATCGCGAACCATATCGTCAAGACGCACGCGGTCGGCGAGCTCATCAAGCAGCACGCCTACAATCCGATCCCCGACGTCGACGAGGCGTACATTCAGCGGGCGCTCGCGCCGGTCATCCCCGATATCGACCCGGTGCTCCTCCGGAAGTATATCGCCTTCTCAAAGCGGACGTGCTTTCCCATTCTCTCGGAAGGCGCGAAGGATGCGCTTATCCAGTACTATATGAAACTCCGAAACCTTGCGAGCGGGAACAAGCCGGTCCCGGTCACCGCCCGGCAGCTCGAGGCGCTCGTCCGTCTCGCCGAGGCGAGCGCCAGGATGCGCCTTTCGAACACCGTCGATACCACCGACACCGACCGGGTGCTGCGGATCGTGGATACGTGCCTCCGGCAGGTGGCCTACGACGCCGAGAGCGGGAGCTTCGATATCGACAAGCTCGTCACGGGCGTCTCGAAGTCGCAGCGCGACATAATCCGGACGGTCAAGGAGGTCATCAGAAGCGCCGCCGGCGACGGCGGCATGGCCCGCACCGAAGATGTCTTCGATACCCTCGTCAAGCAGGGTTTCGCCCGCGAGAAGATCGAGGCCGCAATCGAACAGCTCCGCCGCGGCGGCGAGGTACTCGAGCCCCGGCACGGGTTCGTGAAGGTTATCGGGTAGGCAGGGCCGACAGGACACCATTTTTTGGCTCTCAATTTCCATCACTGAGCTGCCAGAAGAGCACGTCATCGCCTTTCAACCGGACGGACGAATACAAAAATCCGTTCCGGAAAAATCCCCCAGACCCCATCCCCAATACTATTTACTTGAAAGGTGCGTACCTGTATCCATGATTACCGACCGCGAAAAGGCGGCCTTCGAAGCCGGAATCAAGCTCGGGGCGCTCTACCACCAGTTCGTCGGAACGCCGATAGCACGGGAGACCGCCGGGGCAGTCGAGACCGCCATCGAGCAGGCCGTCGGGCTGCAGCCGTTCGTGCAGGAGATTACCGTCCGGCTGAACCGCGAGATGATGGTCTCGAACCGGTTCGGCTACTCCGAGCTCGCCGGGAAGATGTTCGACGTCGCGATCCGGACGGAGGTCGGCGCCGCGTCCTGCAGGGCGACCCTCCGGCTCGAAGACGACTACCCCATGATGGCGATCACCGAGATCCATGAAGCCCCCGGCAATACCGATCACTGACGATCATATCCACATCGACCCCGTCAACGGCCGGGGGCTCGAGGCGGCGAAAGACTTCAAGCGCTCCGGCGGCACCCATATCTTCCTCGTCACGAAGCCCTCCTGGTCGCACGGCGTCGAGCCGTCTTCGGGCGAGGATTACCGGGAGGTCTATGAGGCGACGCTCCGGACGGCGGAGCTCGTGCGGGAGATCGGTCTCGTTGTCTTCCCGGTGCTCGGCGTCCACCCGGCGGAGCTCACCCGCATGGCCGACCGGCTCGGGGTAACCGGCGCGGCCGATGTGATGCAGGCAGGGCTCGATACCGCGGCGGAGTACGTCCGCGAAGGCCGTGCCGTCGCCCTCAAGAGCGGGAGGCCGCACTACGAGGTTTCGGCCGAGGTCTGGGAGGCGTCGAACGGCGTCCTTGCCCATGCCCTCGCCCTCAGCGCGGAACTCGACTGCGCCGTGCAGCTCCACGCCGAGAGCGGTCCCTGCGCCGACGTCGTGGAGATGGCAAAACGTGCCGGAATCCCGCTCACCCGGGTCGTCAAGCACTTCGCCACCCCCGACACGCCGCTCATGCCGTCGTTCATCGCGAAGCATGAGGCTATCCCGACCCTCGCACGGGAAGGGCGGGCGTTCACGATGGAGAGCGACTACATGGACGAACTCAGCCGCCCGGGCGCCGTCATCGGCCCGAAGTCGGTGCCCCGGTTCACCCTCCGCTACTTGCAGGAAGGGTTGATCACGGAAGAGGACGCCTGGCGGATACACCGCGACACCCCGGGCAGGACGTACGGCGTCGCGATCGAGCTGCCGTGATCGGGGCGGCTCACCTTTTTCACCAATCCCGCCAAACGGATCTGCGATGTATTTAAAAGTGCACCACATTTCGGGTTCCGGAGACGTGGTGGCAGTCTGCGACCGTGAGTTGCTCGACACAACCCTCTGCCACGGCGACGTGGAGGTCTGCGTCACCAGAGGGTTTTACGGGTCAGAGACCGCCACCGAAGAGGAAGTCAGGCGTGCTCTCAAGGGCGCGGCGAACGTCAATCTCATGGGGAAGCGCGTTGTTGCTATCGCCATCGACATGGGCCTGATCACCCGCGAAAACTGCATTATGATCGGGGATATTCCCCATGCCCAACTATTCAGGATCTAACGATATGGATATCCAGAAAGCATTCTGTCCGCGCTGCGGAGAACCGGCCGAAGAGGGGCTCTGCCCCCGGTGCCGGGTGGCCGATACCGAGTGGCTCGTCTGCGAGCCACGGATAACGACAATATACTGTCCGACCTGCGACTCCCAGAAACGCGGCAAGACCTGGTCGGACCTGCAGATGGAACGCTCCGAGCTGATCGGCGATCTCGCCGTCTCGGCGGTTCACCTCCACGAGGACGTCAGGAACGTCTCGATCACCATCCGGTCGGAAGAGCCGACCCCGAACCGGACGAACGTCAGCGTCGGGATCGACGCGACACTCTACGGGCTCCCGGTGAGCGGCGCCTGCCAGGTTGAGATCGTCTGGCAGCGCGAGCAGTGCGACCGGTGCAGCAGGATCAGCGGCGGATACTACGAAGGGATCATCCAGGTCAGGGCAACCGACCGGAAGATCAACGCCTACGAGCGGGAGGTCGCCGCCAGCATCGCACAACAGGCCGAAGACTCGCTGCAGGAAGGCGGCGAGCGGCTTTCGTTCGTCACCAGCATCGACGAGACCCGGGACGGCGTCGATATCGTCGTCGGGTCGCAGCGGATCGGGCAGTATATATCCCAGATGATCACGGGAGCGCTCGGCGGGAGGTTTACCACGCACCCGAAACTGGTCGGCGAGAAGGACGGCAGGACGCTGTACCGGGTCACCTACTCGATCAGGCTCCCGTTCTACCAGAAGGGAGATGTCGTCGTCGCCGGGAAGCGCTACTACGAGATACGGAGCGTCGATACCCAGCATCTCAGCGTCTTCGACCTCGCCACCGGGATTCCGAAGACGCTCCGCGAGGCGGATATCACCCGCCGGATAGGGAACATCCGCGACGCCGAGTCGGCGATCGTCGCCTTCACACAGGGGAACACGATCGGGCTCCTCGACCCGAAGACCTACCAGACGCGGGAGGTGAACGCCGTTCCCTGGCTCGATATCGCCGAAGGCGCTCCCATCCGGGTCGTGCGGGACGAGGAACTGGAGCAGCTCGTCATCGTCGGATAGGCATGAACGCACGGAAAGTTCCGCTCGAAGAACTGCCGGCCCTTGAGGGCGCCGCATGGGTCGACCGGACGCGAAGGCCGTACGTGGAGGGCGGTGTCGCCTGGGTGCCGGTGAAGAACGGGTATCCGGCCGATGCACTCCTTCCCGAGCGGGTGCGGTATGCCGGCAGGGGCTACCACCTGATCGGCGATATCGCCGTCCTCCACGGGCTGCCGGCGACCGGCGACGAGGTCGCCGCGATCGTTCGTCACTGCCACCCTCGCGGCGTCGTCAGGATAGCCGCATACCGGGGGGAGAAGAGGGTTCCGGAGGTCGAGGTGCTCTACGGCACCACCGGCGAGACGGTGCACCGCGAGCAGGGCTACATCTTCCGGCTCGATCCGGCGAAGGTGATGTTTGCACAGGGAAACCGGATCGAGAAGGCCAGGATGGCGGCGGTGACGGAGCCCGGCGAGCGGGTCGCGGACATGTTCGCCGGGATCGGCTACTTCACCATCCCGGTCGCGGCGAGCGGCGGTTTCGTCCATGCGATGGAGCTGAACCGGACAGCCTTTGAATACCTACAGAGCAATAGTATTGCAAACCACGTAGAGGAGCGGGTGCGTGCAGAATGCGGGGATTCCCGGACGCTGCTCTCCGGCTGCTACGACCGGGTTATCATGGGGCACTTTGACGCACCGGCGATGCTCGCGGCTCCCCTCGCCCACGTCCGGCCGGGGAGCGTGCTGCACGTCCACAGTATCGGTTCGGCCGAAGAGGCGATCCGGCAAAGTCTCGCAGAGGCGGGGCTCGCCGGAACGATCGCCGCTCGCCGGATCAAGAAGTACGCGCCCGGAGCGTGGCATATGGTGCAGGATGTGACGATCTCGTGACGATACCGCAGACCCTGAAAGGAAAGACGATCGTTCTCGCGGTGACGGGGAGCATCGCCGCCGTCGAGACGGTGAAACTCGTGCATGCCCTCCGGCGGCGGGGTGCGACGGTGCAGGCGGTGCTGAGCGAAGCGGCGGCCGGGATCATCTCTCCCGACGCCCTGACCTACGCCACCGGGAGGCCTGCGCTGACCCGGTGCGGCGGCCTCGTCGAGCACGTCGTCTACTGCGGAGAGGGCGGCGAGGCCGATCTTCTCCTGATCGCGCCCTGTACGGCGAACACCATCGGGAAGATCGCCTGCGGTATCGACGATACCCCGGTCACGACCTTCGCCACCACAGCACTCGGTCGGGGGCTGCCGGTCGTCCTCGCACCGGCGATGCACGAGAGCATGTACCGCCATCCCGCAGTGACTGCGAACCTCGAGCGGCTCCGCACCTTTGGGATCGATCTCGTCGGCCCGAAGGTAGAGGAAGGGAAAGCGAAGATCGCCGATACCGAGGACATCGTTCTGCACGCCGAACGGGCGCTCTCCAATAGATCGCTCGCGGGGCGGAAGGTGCTGATAACGAGCGGCGCCTGCGCCGAACCGGTCGACGACGTCCGTATCCTCACCACCCGATCGACCGGCCGGATGGGCAGGGAACTTGCGCTCCAGGCGTTCCGGCTCGGGGCGGAGGTGACGGTCGTGCACAGCGGCGAGGTGCCCTGCGTCCGGAACGTCCGCATAACGAGCGCCGCCGATATGCGGGATGCGGTGATGCGCATTCTCAGCGAAGAGGGGGCGGATATCTACATCAGTGCGGCGGCGATCTCCGACTTCGCACCGGTGCGCCGTGAGGGGAAGATCCCGAGCGGTACGCCGGAGACGATCCGGCTAAAGCCGCTCCCGAAACTCCTCGACGAAGTGCTGAAAACCGCACAGCCCGTCACGGTCGCGTTCAAGCTCGGCTGGAACGAGGAGGCGAAAGCCCGCTCGATGCTCGAGAGGGGAGTTCGGATGGTTGTCGTGAACACCCCGCCGGTGATGGGTGCTACGGAAGGTTCGTTCCTCCTCGTGACGGAGGAGGGGAGCGTTCCGGTCGTCGGGGATAAGAGCGAGGTTGCGGAGGCGATATGGACACGACTGCTGTAGCCTTCTGCCCCGGCCACATCTCCGGCTATTTCAGGCGGGTTGAAGGCGATACCCCGGCGACCACGGGGAGTATCGGTGCTGGGATTGTCGTCGACGAGGGCGTGCGTGCCGAGGCTGCCCGTGCCGAAACGGCGAGCGTGACGGTCCGGCGAAGGAGCCGTGCCGGTGCCGTCATCGAGACGATGACCGGGTCGCCCCCGGTGGAGTACGTCCTCGAAAGGCTCGGGGTGACGGCGGCAATCACCACCGAGTGCAGGCTTCCTATCGGCGCCGGATTCGGGATGAGCGCCGCCGCCCTCCTCGCGGCGACGACGGCGATCAACCGCCTTCACAATCTCGGGCTCTCCGCAGGCGAGGTTGCAGCGTTCGCACACGAGGCCGAGGTCGTCCACCGGACGGGTCTTGGGGACGTGGCCGCCTGCCGGGGCGGGGGGTTCGTCTGCCGGAAGGGGCCCGGTATCGACGCCGAGATCGTCCGGCACTACGAACCCGGTGCGGTGATCACCGCGGTGACGCTCGGCCCCCTTTCCACAGCCTCGGTGCTCTCGTCGCCCGGCCGGATGGAAGCAATACGGGCGGCCTATCCGGAAGGGTGTCCGGAGACGCTCGAGGAACTTTTCAGTTTTTCACGAGGGTTTGCCGAGAAGAGCGGGCTTATCTCCCCGGAAGTCCGCTCTGTTCTCGCCGCCTGCGACGAGGCAGGGGTTCTCGCGAGCATGACGATGCTCGGGAACGGCGTCTTCGCCTACGGCGAGGGAGCGGAGGAGACCCTCGCCGCGTTCGGGGAGGTCTTCGTTCTTCGAACCGCCGACCGCGGCGTCCACATACCGGAGGAATGAAGATGATACCGAAAGACCATCCCCGCTACCGTTCCCTGATGGTCAGGGAGCGTCTTAGCCAGTGCGCCAAAGAAGGCATCGTCGCCCTCGAGGGTTTGGCCGCCCACGGACGGGGGGAGGCGTTTGACTATCTCCTCGGAGAGCGGACGACGCCGAGTGCACTCCAGGCAGCCCGCACCGCCGCCGCCCTGCTTCTCACCGCCGACCGGGCGGTTATATCCGTAAACGGCAACACCGCCGCGCTCGCCACCGCCGAAGTCGGGGCTCTTGCGCGGGCATCGGGAGCGGCCGTCGAGGTGAACCTCTTTCACAGGACGGAGGAACGGATCCGGCGGATTACCGCACTCCTCGAGGAGCACGGGGTCGACGTTCTCACCGGCACCCCCGAGCGGCTCATCCCGCTCTCGCACGACCGGGCCTGGTGCCTGCCTGAAGGCATCGGGAGCGCCGACGTGGTGCTCGTGCCGCTCGAAGACGGCGATCGCTGTGCCGCGCTCCGGGCGATGGGCAAACAGGTGATCACGATCGACTTAAACCCGCTCTCCCGGACGGCGCGGACGGCGACGCTCACGATCGTCGACGAGCTGACCCGCGCGCTCCCGAATATCACCGCCGCCTGCAGCGAACTCGATTCAGGAACGGCCGCGAGGCTGGCCGGGTCGCTGGATAATGCATATCTGCTCCGGGCGGCAATAGAAGAGATACAGGAAAGACTCGACCATGCTCTGGATTGAGAAATACCGGCCGAAGAACTGCTCCGAGATCGTCGGCCAGGAACAGGTGATACGCCACCTCGCTTCGTTCGCCGACTCGGGAAACGTCCCGCACCTCCTCTTCACCGGGCCGCACGGCACCGGCAAGAGTGCGAGCCTCGAGTGCTTTGCCCGCCGGCTCTACGGCGATTCCTGGGAGGAGAACACGAGCATCTTCAATGCCGTCGAACTCTTCTCGCGGGGGAAGAGTTACCTTGAGTCGGAGGAGCGTTTTGCCCATCTCTTCCGGAAAGACCAGAGCCTGATCACGAACGTCAAGCAGATCATCAAGTGGTATGCGGCTCTCCGCCCGCTCGACGCCGAGTTCAAACTGATGGTCTTTGAGGATGCGCAGGAACTGACCTTCGAGGCGCAGCAGGCGCTTCGGCGGATCATGGAGCGCTACAGCGCCACCTGCCGGTTTATTTTCCTCACCACCAACCAGTCGGCGATCATCCCGGCGATCACCTCGCGATGCCTGCCGCTCTTCTTCCTCCCGATCGAGACGGAGACGATCCGATCCTGCATGGAGACGATCCTCGCCCGGGAAGAGGCTACAGGAAGGATTGCGCCCGACGACCTCGACCTGATCGCACATGCGGCAGGCGGGGATCTCCGAAAGGCGCTCCTGTACCTGCAGGTCGCGGCCGAGTCAGGAGGGGAGTTCGACCTCGTCGCGATCTCGGGGTCCGAGACCGGGGCGGTGACGGCCTCAGCATTCGAGGCGCTCCGGAACGGAAACTACGAGGCCGCCCGGAAGATCGTCGAGTCGCTGATGATCGACTACGGGCTCACCGGACGGGAGGTCATCCGCGGGCTCGCCCGGGTCGCAAAGCGGGAGTATAATCACCCCCGCATCGCCATCGAACTTGCCCGGGCGGACTACGCGCTCGGCCGTGCCGCAAACGAGTTCGTACAGATGGACGCACTGATCGCAGATATTGTAAGGGAGGCATTCCGTGAAGAAAGTTCAGCAGCACTATGACGACGTCGCCGACATCTATGACGACCGGTACGATCGCGATCAGGGAAGATACTACCATGCGCACATCCGCAGCCAGATAGCGTGCCACCTCCCGAACGAAGGAGTCCTGCTCGACCTCGGGTGCGGGACGGGCCTCTTCGTCCAGGAGTACGTCAGGGCCGGAGGACGGGCGGTCGGGCTCGATATCAGCCCGAAGATGGTCGAGAAGGCACAGCGGCGGTGCAGGGAGAGCGGTTTTGTCGTCGGGACGGCCGATGTCCTTCCGTTCCGCGACAACACCTTCGATGCGCTTGCAAGCCTGCTCGCCTTCAGTTACGTTCCCGACCCCGAGGGCATGCTCAAAGAGGCGTACCGCGTCCTCAAACCCGGCGGCTCGATCGCCATCTGCACGCTCGGCCACAATATCTTTACGAGCGCCGTCCCGTTCATCTACCAGGTCGGCGAGAAGGTCGGGTTAAAGAAGGTCGGCGTCGGGGATTTCGGGGAGCACTACTATAGCGAAAAAGAGATTCAGGAACTGCTCGCCGGAGCGGGGTTCGTCGACGTGGATACGAACCGGTGTTCGTTCGCCCACCTCGCCCTGCGCGGCCCGGTCTTCCGCCTTGCCCGGAGCGTGGAGCCGTTCGTCGAGGAGCATATCCCCTACCTCGCCTACAACGTCTGCGGGTCGGGGAGAAAACCGGAACGTTAGGAGCCGTACTCGGCTCGGAGCCGCTCCAGAATACGCTGTTTCTTTTCGGACGCCGCCGCTGCCGCGCGTTCGACGCCCGCCTTCATCTCCTCGAAATCGCGCTTGTCCTCGTCGACGACTTTCTTCACCGGGGTGTACGCAGACTCCCGGAAACGCGGCGTGAAGTCTGTGATCTCGCCGCCGACGGAGAGGACGGACTCCGGAGCGCCTTCTTCCACGTAGCCGACCTCTTTCATCCGGACACCGGCGGACTCCACGATCCTGATGATCTCCGCCGCCGCTTCACGGGGTGCGACGACGAGGAGGGCGTCGAGCGAGACGCCGAGGTAGTCGATCTCAAGGGCGTCGAGCATCTCGAGCACACGCGGCTCGACGAGGGTGCGGAGGTCGTCCTCGACGACGACGATCCGGCAGCCCGCGGTCTCGGCCATCTCGTAGGCGTCGCCGCGGAGCCCGCCGTTCGTGACGTCGGTCATGGCGTGGATGGCGGGGAGAATATCGCTCGCGATTAAAGCCTCGGCGGCTTTGAGGAAGTGGAGGTTGATCGTCTGCTCGACGACCTCCGGGAACCCTGAGTAGATCGCGGCGGTGGCGATGGTGCCCCCGCCCGCACCCTCGGTCATGAGGAGGACGTCGCCCGGCCGGATCGCTTTCCGGGCGGTGAGGTGGTCGGTTACCCCGACGGCACCGACGCAGCCGGTCATCCGGTTCCCGAGCACCATATCGCCGCCTATCCGGAGCGTCGAGCCGGTGACGAGGGGGACGCCCATCGCTTCCCCGACGGCGCTGACACCTGCGGTGTAGTCGAAGATCTTCGCGACGTCACCGTCGTCGGCGACGTGGATATCGGAGAGGAGCGCTATCGGGCGGGCTCCCATGACGTAGACGTCCCGGAGCGTCGCCCGGGTGACGTGAAACCCGGCGAGGAAGGGGAAGTCGGAGAGGCGGGAGTGCATCCCGTCGACGGTGGTGATGATGTAGGTGCCCCCCGCACTGACGGCGCCGGCGTCGTCCATCTCGTCGACGCCGACCGCCGCCGAGGTGCTGCCGATGATCCGTGCGAGCTGCCGGTGCGCGAAGAAGTCGCCGGAGCCGCGGGATCCGACGCCGAACTCTCCCATCGAGGATCCGGAGGGCTGGAACTCAAAGAGATCGCCCGTCAGCCCGGAGGAGTTCTTCACCTCGGTCAGGACGGCGCGTGCGAAGGCTTCCGCATACGCCGCAGGGACGCGGCCCTGCTTCACCTCCAGGATCTCGTCCCGCAGCAGTTTCACAATCTCATCGTCAGGGATACCGGCGGCAGCATGCCGGCGGCCAAATTCTTCGACGTCCATCCCTAGAGTGGTCGGTGCGGAATACCATAAATGAGGCGGCTTATGCCCTTCGGGGTACGGGTAAAGGTTCTTGCTGTGGAGCGCCAACGAGAATGAGGATGACTGAATCGCGGATGATTGCAGCCTGCAGTATCGCCGGGTCGGACTCGGGCGGTGGAGCGGGTATCCAGGCCGACCTCAAGACCTTCACGGCGATCGGGGTCTGGGGGCTGACGGTGGTCACGGCCGTCACCGCCCAGAATACCCGCGAGGTGCGAGGGAGCTGGATGCTGCCCGCGGAGGCGGTGGCCGCCCAGATCGCAGCCGTCTGCGACGATTTCTCGATAGGTGCGTTCAAGACGGGGATGCTCGGGACGCGGGAGATCGTGCGGACGGTGGCGGAGCGTCTCCCCGAAGGGATCCCGCTCGTCGTCGACCCGGTGATGATATCGACCTCCGGCCACCGTCTGCTCGATGAAGCGGCGGTTCTGGATCTCGCCCGGTTCCTCATTCCCCGCGCCGACGTCGTCACCCCGAATATCCCGGAGGCGGAGGCGCTGACCGGGATGGCGATACTCTCGCTCGATGATATGGCCGAAGCGGGGCGGCGGATTATCGACCTCGGCGCTGCGGCCGTGGTGGTGAAGGGCGGGCACGGTGCCGGCGACGGCGTGACCGATATGCTGGTCGACGCCGCCGGGACGGTGCGGCTTTCCGGGCGGCGGTATCCCTATGCAGTGCACGGTTCCGGGTGCTGCTTTGCGGCGGCGCTGGCGGCCTACCTTGCCCGCGGGATGCCGTTGCGGGAGGCCTTCGCTTCTGCGCGGTCGTTCGTGGACGGGGCGATCGCGGCGGCGGCGGGAGAAAGCGGGAGCCTCCGGATCGTTAACCCCGGAGGCACTTCTTTTGCCGGGGAGCATGGCCGGTAGCGACTCTGCGACCGCCCGAGCGGTGAAAATACGGCCGTTCTGCGTGCCGCCGGTGCGGCGCGGAGCCATATACCCATGCCCCCGCGTCACCCCAAATGTCAGACATATTGGCTGAAAAACGCAGAAAAGTTCAATTCTGACGAAATAGAAAAGAGAAATCTATTTAAGTAATTTCCTGCAACTACTTGGTAAATGGATGAGATTGACGGTGCGATAATACGGGAGCTGCAGCTTGACGGACGGATGTCCATGGCGGAGCTCGGCGGCAAGCTCGGCATCGCGCCCTCAACGGTTTTCAAGCGGATCGAGAAGCTCAAGAATTCGGGGACTATCGAGCGGTTCACCATCGTCATCAACCAGAAGTGCTTCGAGCATACCCTGGTCGCGTTTCTGAACGTCCGCGTCACCCCTGAGGAGAAGACGGACGTCGAGACGTTCATGGTGAACCTCCCAAGCGTTCTTGAGCTCTACGAGGTGCTCGAGCCCGGCGACTTCTTCGTCAAGGTGCGGGTGCAGAGCATCACCGAACTGAAGCGGGAGGTGCTTATTCCCCTCTCGGGACTGCCCGGCGTGAAGGATATCCAGACGATCATATCGGTCCGGAAAGTGAAGGAACAACTGCAGAACGGTTAGGAGGCGGATACTGATATGGAGATCCAACAGATTCAACAGATGCTCGCGCTCGTCTCGCTCCTGATGGGCGGGCTTTTGATCGGCATCATCTACAACGCGTACCGGATCGTCAAGCAGCAGACGCTGCTCTACTTCATCTACGGACTCTTCACGCTGATCGTGGGGATAGCGTTTGCGGATATCGTGAGCATCCTGACGCCGGATGCGTTCGTCATTCTCTGGTCGACGGTCTTCTCCCGCCTGGTGGTGATCATCGGCCTCGGCGTGATGACCTACGGCGTCCTGCGAGGCTGATATGCGACCTGGAATCTCGTTTGCGAAGGACTGGCAGCTCATCAAGCTCGCCCGATCCATACGGCGGCATACGGTCTCAGGGCCGATCTTAAAGCGGCTCCTCGACCGGGCGTCGGAAGACCTCGGGCGGGATATCCGCACCCTCGCATACGAGCTCGGCACCGAGGACGGCAGCGCTCTCCGGGGTCACGCACACGACCGGATGGAGCCCGCAACCCTGATGGAGGGGATCCTCCTGATGTGGGGCGTCTCGTCCGACCTCGAGGAGACCGAGGAAGCCACCCGGCTCGTGGTGGACACGGCGAATACCGCAGCGCTCGCCGCCGCCTTTGCCGACGAGCGGATAGCGATCCCGTACCTGACCGGCTACGTCGCCGCCATCGCCCCGGACGCAATCTTCACCGAGAGCGCGGGCATACTCGTCATCAATTTTCCCGCTGCCGAATAGCGCGCGCGCCTGTACAAACACCGCAGGATGCCCGGAATGCCGCCCCCGGCAGGGCCTGCGGTGCCGCATTCCGGGAGGCGCGAAACATCATTTCTAGAACGATTTCATCCCCCGGAAAACAGACCATTTCCTGAGAACTCCCTTCTCCTGTCGCCAATATTTTCGGCACATTTTAATAGATCTGCAGGATATTTCACCGGAGTTCGAAAATTGGTATAAAATAATTCCGTCGGAGACGACAACACAAAACATATATATATTTTAAAAGTATTCGTTATTGTCGAGTGACCGCCCGATACCGGGCGAAAGACACATTAGGTGATAAACCATGAACTTCAGAGAGAATGAAGATGCAGTCTCACCGGTCATCGGTGTGATCTTAATGGTCGCCATCACGGTGATCCTCGCTGCGGTTATCGCAGCGTTCGTGTTCGGAATGGCGGGAAGCGTGGATACCCAGAAGAATGTCGCTATCGGGGTTAAGCAGGTCGCTACAAACAACCTGCAGGTAACAGTTCAGGGCGGTCAGGACCTGCCGGAACTCCAGTATCTGAAAGTGACTATTGATGGCGGTACCGCGATCTACACTATCGACGGTCAGAGCACTTTAGAGGCCACAACTGCTGTTAAAGTAGTCACGTCATCATTAAGTGTTGGAGAAGTATTTACAGCAGCTGGGCTTTCTGACAGCAATGATCACGTTGTTGTAGTCGGTCACTTCAACGACGGTAAAGAACAGTTACTCATTGATACCAACATTTAAAACCTCTTTTTTTCCATGGATACGCCAAGTAGAGAAAGCACCAAGGTTCTCCTACTTGCATTAATTCTCTCATTGTCTGTCGGCTATCCAGCACTATATCTGACCGATGAATGGATTTCCGCAAACCAACTGAACCACATCGTACACGGGAAAGATCTCCTGCATGATTACGAGCCATATGGCGCATTGAACTATCAGGAGAGCCATGACAACCTTCTCTGTTACACCCTTGCACTCCCAGTGATGTCCTATCCGGTATACATGCTCTTTAATCTCTGGGGCGACTCATTCAGGACATTCATCATCGCTTTGTGGATGATATTGCTCTTGCTCCTGCTCTTCTTGCTCGGGCACCGGTATATTAGGGATCTCAATTACCAAGATCGCTTTCTGGCTTACGGCGGAGTCCTCGCCTTAAGCGCGGCCATATTCTTCAACATCTGCTTCTACGAGCCGTTTTCCTTTAGCCGTGGCATCCAGGCATATGACATAGGCGTCTACCCGGAGGTCGCGGCAATCGTCTTTGCCAACCACATTGCCTTTGCAGTCTGCTGCCTCGTGACCTACCTCATCTTCCGGGAGGTCTTCGCTTCGGAGTGGTGGGGCATCTTCGGTCTCGCAACCCTGGTCGCAGGCTCGTCATACCTCTTCTGGTCGGGAAATGCCAAAGACCACATGCTGACCATTCTCTTCTTCACGATCGTCGTCTACTTCTTCATCCTCTTTCTCAAGCAGGGATCATACCTCCACCTCATCTCGTCCTTCATCGCCGTCGGATGGGTCGCCTGGGTGCGCCCGGAGCTCGGGCTGACACTCGCCATCGGCCTCGTGCTTCTGGCACTGTTCTTTGCCTATCGACGCGGTTTCCGTGCAGCGCTCACGACGCTCGTGTGCTCCGTTGCGATTCTTTTCGGGGCATTGACGCTGCTGCTGAACAACTACGGACTGACGGGACACCCTCTCACCCTCCCATGGATGACGGTCGAGGTGGATCAGGGATTATCAGCAATGGTTAACACGCACTATACGGTTCAGAAGATCGAGATCGCGGCGAACCTGTATCACATCTTCGTCAACCCGGTTTTTGAGAACGCTTCCGGCATCTTTCAGATCTCACCCCTCTCGTTCTTTGCCGTACTCCTCGCCGTGACGCTCGGGTATTTACTCATAACCCGCACGGCAGTTCATCTGGAACCTCTTGATCGGCGCTACATCATCACCTTCGCTGCTATCTCTGCAATCGTAATTTTCGCGTATCTCAGGTCACTCCCCGGCCTCGGCATCAGCCCCGGAATAAATCCCGACATCAGATATCTCTCGCCGCTTTACCTCCCCCTGACGGGGCTCGGGCTGTATGCATTGAAACTGATAGATTTTACCGAGCGGGATATTATTACGTCTTTAAAGACCCTCGGCGCCCTCGCCGTAACCGTCCTGCCGCTCGCCTATGTTATTCAACAATATCTCTGGCCTTCAAGCCTTGCGACGCAGCTGACATTTCTGATGTGGCTCTCATATTCCTTCCTCGCCGTTGCCGCCATAACGTACCTGCTCGCTCTCTCGAAGAGGCTAAAAACCGAATACGTAGCCTATGCACTTCCTATCCCACTGCTCTTCTCGCTCGTGTGGGAGAGCGTGGTCGATTTTCGCTTTGCAACGGTGGGTTGGGAAGGGTACCACTTCTGGATTCCACTGGTGCAGTATGTCTGGTATATGCAGTACCATATCTTCCCATTCTGATCCGGGCATTTATTTCCTTCCTGCCGGAACAGTATTAAAAACTAAAACCAACGCCTGTATATTCAGGGGCACGAATAACACCTATCATGCCACGGCCAAATGAGCGGGACAGCGCCATCTCCGAAGTGATCAGCGCCGTCCTCATGGTCGCCATCACCGTCATCATCGCGGCGATCATCGCCTCGCTCATCTTCGGCCTCGCGTGGATACCGGGGTTCGCCGCCAATCCCGTCACCGCCGAGCGGGCGGGCTCCGCCATCACCTTCACGAACCACGGCGGCGGCGGTATCGAGGAACTCCAGGAGATCCGGTGCTGGATCAACGGGACGACACCCGGAGTGGATCACTACGTCATCCTCGGCACCGCTCCCGGTTCCACCGCCGTCAACGCGAATGCGAGCGCGAGCGACGACTGGGTCATCGTCGTCGGCACGTTCCACGACGGAACAGTGCAGATCCTCCTCGATAGGCAGATCTGACGCGCCGGTCTGCCGGAGACGCTTCGGCACCGAAAGCGGGGTTTGCGACAGTTGCGACCATGTACACCTCTTTGCGACACGGCACGCGGACAGGTTCGCGAGCAGGCTCCGGAAGTACAGAATTAAAACACGCTCACCCGAAAGCGCCGGTGATCGGCACAAGATCGGGTGCACGGCCACTCCCCGGGCTATCACATCAGGAAGGACACCCTCCCGGCAGAGAGTTCCGGGACGGATGTGATCGCTCTGCAACAGGTATCCCCGCCGAAGAGAACGAAAGAACACCACAGGCCTCGTCTCGATCATCCGGATACCATAGGCACGTACGGCGCACCATCGCCAGGAAAGATTGATGGGATAGCCACCGGAATATCTCCATACAGGGGCTCTGGAAGGAATGAAATTCACCGTAGTTATCGAGAAAGACGAAGACGATTACTTCGTCGCGACGGTTCCGTCACTTCCGGGATGCCATACGCAGGCAAAAAGCCGCGATGAACTCTCGTCCCGGATCAGAGAGGCAATAGAGATCTACCTCGATGCGAAGGGCTGCACCGATCGCGAGGAGCTCATCGAAATGCAGATCATCGACGTTGAGACCTGCCGATCCGAAGAAAATAATTGAACGCCCCATGCTGCCGTGCCGCAGTGCGACCCGCCCACCCGCCACCAAATCATTTTTACCTCCCGCCGCCATGAACCCCACCGATACGAACCGGAGTATACGGTTCGGTCGCTTTTGGAGGTAATCGACTCATGCCCGAATTTGCCAATCCCTTTGCAGGGAACAACCTTGACCGCAAACTCTCCCACGGCGAGATCCTGCGGGCGATCCGCTTCTCAATCGCCGCGGAGTACGAGGCCATCCAGCTCTACATGCAGATCGCCGACTCGACGGAGAACGAGCTCGTGAAGAAGGTGATGGTCGACGTGGCGAACGAAGAGAAGGAGCACGCCGGGGAGTTCCTGCGACTGCTGCGCGAGCTTGCGCCGGAGGAGATGGACTACTACGACCACGGCACCAAAGAAGTCGAAGAGATGATCGAAGAAGTGAAGAAAGGCGGGAAGTAACCCACCGCCCGTTTTTTCAAGAGCGGCCGGAGGAAGCCCCCGGAAGCCGACACCGCACCGATCCCGGGATTCCTGCCGGTGCCGCGGCCGGTGCCTTCACGCTTCCCCCTCCGGCATGGCCGGGGATAGCAACGATACCGGTCATGCCGGAACCGGGCGGTTTCACAGCCTCGTAGACAAATACCGACTCCCTTATATCTTCTTTCGGCGAACACCACTTCTGGTAGCCGGATATTCGGCTGCAGAGAGATCAGGAGGAGACAGATATGCCTGAATTTGCAACACCGTTTGCCGGAAACAGCCTTGACCGTAAGCTGACGAAGGACGAACTCATCCGTGCCATCCGCTACAACATGGCGGCGGAGTTCGAGGCGATCCAGCTCTACATGCAGCTCGCGGACGCCACCGACGACCCCCTCGCAAAAGAGGTCTTAAAGGACATCGCCGACGAGGAGAAGGTGCACGCCGGTGAGTTCTACCGCCTGCTCATGGAGCTCGACCCGAAAGAGGGCGAGTTCTACCAGAAAGGAATGAGCGAGGTCGAGGAAGAGATCGAGAAGCTGGCTTCCCGATCCTGATCGTCTTTTTTCGCCGCGGATCGAAGAGTGTTCCCTCTCTAAATTCCGGAAAAAACCCGAAAAACCCGGAAAAGAATTATTGATCCGGAGTAATATATTTACACTATAGATAAAATTAAATGACGGGGCGGATAACGCTGATCAGCAATGATACCGATCCCGGTGCCCGACCCTGAGTTTTTCTCGCTCATCATTCTCCCGCTAGCCATCTTCTTCGCCCGTATCTGCGACGTCACCTTCGGGACGATGCGGATCATCTTCATCTCGCGGGGCATGAAACTCCTTGCGCCGATCCTCGGGTTCATCGAGGTCTTCATCTGGATCGTGGCTATCGGCCAGATCTTCCAGAACGTGGCAAACCCTATCAACTACTTCGCCTACGCCGCAGGATTCGCCGCCGGGAACTACGTCGGGATGGTCGTCGAAGAGCGGCTTGCCGTGGGTCTCACGCTCGTCCGGATCATCAGCCAGCGGGATGCGACGAACCTCATCGACTACCTCCGGGGATCGGGCTACGGGGTCACGGTCATCGACGCACAGGGAAAACAGGGGCCTGGCAAGATCATCTTCACCGTCATCAAGCGCAAAAACCTTCCCTACGTCCTCGACGCCATCCACCAGTACAACCCGAAGGCATTCTACGCCATCGAGGATGTCCGGCACGCGGCGGAAGGCACGTTCCCCATGATGCCGTCGCGCCCGGGGCCGTTCCACCTCGGGAGAGTCGCCCGGAAAGGGAAGTGAGCACCCTTTACTCCTCACCGGTGTACGCGATCCGGTAGACGGCGTTCGCGGTATCGTCCGAGACGGACAAAGCCCCGTCGGGCATCACCTGCACGTCGACCGGGCGCCCCCAGGCCTCCCTCCCCTGGAGCCAGCCCTCCGCGAAGACCTCGTATCCGACGGGTTTCCGGTTCTCGTCGAGCCGGACGAGGGTTACCCGATAGCCTATCGGAACGACGCGGTTCCAGGAGCCGTGCTCCGCGATGAAGATCTGGTTTTGGTACTCCTCCGGGAACGTCTCGCCGGTGTAAAACCGCATCCCGAGCGCCGCGACATGGGGCCCGAGCTCCTGCACCGGCGGCGTAAACTCGCTGCACGATCGTTCGCCGCCGAACTCGGGGTCGGCGATGGCGGTGCCGTGGCAGTACGGGAACCCGAAGTCCAGTCCTGCCGTCGGCGCCCGGTTGAGTTCGTCCGGCGGGCTGTCCTCGCCGAGCCAGTCGCGGCCGTTATCCGTAAACCACAAAACGCCCGTCTCCGGGTCCCAGGCGAACCCGACGGTGTTCCGGATCCCGCGTGCGAAGATCTCGAGGTCCGATCCGTCAGGGTTCATCCGCATAATCGTCGCGAACCGCTCGTCCTCCGGGTTGCAGGCGTTGCAGGGAGCGCCGACGGGGACGTAGAGTTTGCCGTCGGGGCCGAAGGCGATGAACTTCCAGCCGTGGATGGGCTCGTCCGGGAAGTCGTCGCTTACCACCACAGGCTCGGGCGGATCATCGAGGCGGGCTTCGATGTCGTCGTAGCGGATGACGCGGCCGATCTCGGCGACGTAGAGCGAGCCGTTCAGGAACGCGACGCCGTTCGGGGAGTTCAACCCATCCGCGACGACGAGCACCTCGTCGCCCACGCCGTTCCCGTCCCGGTCAGGGATGGCGTAGACGGCTCCCGGCGACCGGCTCCCGACAAAGAGCGTGCCGTCCGGGGAGAGCGTCATCGACCGGGCACCGGTGACGTTCCCGGCGTAGACCGAGATCGAAAAGCCCGGCGGGAGCGTGATCGTATCGAGCGGCAGGGCGGTCGCCGTCGCGGTCGGCGTCGAGGTGAGGACGAAGACCGCCAGCACGATGGAGATCGCAATCGTCAGCAGAATGACAAGACTCCTGTGCCGCATGGCTATCGTCGCGGGTATCGGGATGAGGGGATATAAAATGAGCGGCGGGGATCGTGGGGGGTGACCGGCAGGCTATGTCGTTTGCGGCCGCCCGGATGAGCGCGGCTCTTTCGGATACGGTCTGCAAAAAAGTGGAGAGGATGAATCAGGTGAGATACTGCATCTCTGACAGATCGACCGCCGGTACATATCGGACAACTTCTTCCGACTTGCCGTTCCAGGTGGCAGTGCACGAAAAGACGTACACCGGCACGATGTATTTCTGGGGCTCGGTTTTCGTCTCCATCCAGTACCCAAGCGAGATATTGGTTACCACAATTTTATCGTACTCCCACGGGAGTGGCTGTATCATGACGTTTCCGGAAGAAAGTCGCTGGTATGCCTGTTCCGGAGTCACGATCTTCACATCGTGGACCGGTTTCGGATCGAATTCCCTGAGAGAACTTCCGGCACTCACCACTTCGCCGTTCTCCCCAATTGTCGCCCCGACGCCTGCATGATACACCTGAAGTCCCTGTATTTCTTTGAAGAATGATACCTGCTTTGTGAGGGTATATACCGTTTGAGATGTCAAGGTGCTGCTTTCATACGAACATCCTATCCTCACCCCCTCAACGTGTACATCCTCAGGAAGAAAGCCTCGCTCCTTCAGGTAGGTCACCGCAATCACACGAGCCTCCTCGTCGGACGGGAGGTCCGGCTGCCTGTCAGGAGTATTGGGGTACTCTTTATCCGGAATAGAGTACCGGAACGCTCCGGAATTCGTATAATAATAAAATATCTCAGCAGAACCTTTTGAATCATCGACAATCTTGGCCTCGCCGCTTGATGTTCGAGGTCCTCTCACATCTCCCGATACACCGAATAGATTGCCGATGCGCCGGATCTCCTCGGTACTGGTGTCGGGGGGAACCGTCCGATAGACCGGATACGAATCGTTCACGTCCGGGAACGGCGCGGCAAGGACATACAAACCAGACGATCCGACGATATTCGGAAGCAGAGGAATGTCGACGGCACCTACGACGATGATTCCCAGCACAATGACTGTGAATCCGGTTAATAACGCCTTTCTCTTCATCACTTATCCCTCACACCCGCTCTGCACCGGCACACGCCAAAACCCGTCCCTGTGGTGGAAGAAGATTCTCACGGTATAAATACATTGCCACGGTTGACCGCTCGTCAGACCGATGAGTTCGGAAATACGTATATTGTAACAGCGTTATTCCCTAGACCGGGCGCAGCCTGCGGATATTCCCGCCCACCTGCAGGACAGTTCACAGTGGGAGCACGCAGACCCGGCCGCCCGCGGGCGAGGGGAAACAGCCCTCTTCCCGTCCCGAACGGAGGGCAAATCGGCGCCCGTTCCCCAGTTTTCCCGGTAGTTCCGGATGCCAGAACCCGCCAGAAAAATTCACCGAGAAATATCGCCCCAATTCCCTAAAAACGGCAGGATGGCAGGGACATATCGACCATATGAGCCAGAGTAATTTTCACAGGATGGAGAGTATGGCTCGCCCCAAGATCGTCCGTCTGAGGGCTTCTGTGAGGGTCGAAATCTCGGAGGATCTGCCGCGGATTGCTGGTATTTAACGATTGCTTGACCGGTACCGCGTATTCATCTTCGCGATGGCCGGGAAGACGACGGCCTCCCCACCGGATGGAGCCGTCCCGGCAGCTGCCCGCCGGAAGAGCGGCCAACCCGATTTTGCAATCTATATCATCATGGTATCGCCGTTTCATGAAAGGGAGGAGGGAGATCATTACAGACTCTTTCCTAGTTCGGGAACCGCCGGGACGTACTGGCAGAAGATTCCCGTTCCTTTATCCCCTATCGCGGTTCCGTAAAGGTAGTAGGTCGGTGTGAGGTAGGGCTGCCCGGGGCCGGGCGGAGCTGTATAATAGCAGAGCCGGATCTCGTTGGCGATTGCTTTCTTTGGGAAACTTACCGTGGTGAAGATACCGGTCTCTCTGAGTTCTTCAAGCGCTTCTTCGGGAGAGAGGATCGCAAACTCCCTGTAGGGCTCGACACCGCACCAGTGTCTGCTGACCTCGAGAATATCGCCGCCCCCGCCGATGGTGACCCGGATCCCGCTTCCGACCACGGGAAAGCCGCTCAGTGTGTCGGTGAAGAGGACATCACGATCCTCGTACGTGGCGATGGGTGTATCTCCCGAATGGTTCGAAAAGATTCTCTTACTACCTTGAGACACACTTGAAAATACCGCCCCTTCGGGCATGAGGTCGTGCGAGGTGAGGAATGCCTCGGCGATCTTCCGGCACTCTTCGTCGGTCGGAAGGTTTTCAGGGCAGTCCCTTGGATCCGCACCACCACATCGACCATCCCAGATGTAGGCCATATCTCCAGTCTTTTTTTCAATCTCAAACGTGTAGGGATCGCCCGTGACGTAATACGCCAGTGCATCCTCCTCAAGCGGTCCGGTCATGCCGAACTTCTCCGCCGCCTTCAGGGCATCGTCCTTCGACACAGCGGTATCAACCACCAGGTAGACCATGAGCTGCCTGGGGTATTCGGGTAAGGCGACAGCAGAGGTGATCGTAGAGACATCCCATAAACAGTATGGGTTGGCGACCTCCATCCTCTCGAATACGTCTCCATCCTCCTGCGGATATCCTGCCGGCAGCAGTGTCGTCCCGATAGCGATCAGCAGAAGGACCGCTAGGCCGATTGCAATCTCTCTCTTCACCATGTTTACCACCCCTGTTCGCACGGAGCCGTCTTATACCGAAAATCCGGCAGACCATCGGGCGGATTGATCGACTGCCCTGACCCGTTCGGGAGTCATCTGTCAGGCGGGAGACACCATGAGCGCACTCATACGTACGAAGAGATCCGACGCGTAATGCCTACGGGCTGTTTGAGGGTCGTTGTACGTTCGACAGCTGGATGAAACCCGGCATCCGGCTCTTCTGGTCTTCACTCCGGTATTCGCGATCAACCGGTTCAGGTATAGCCAAGAGGGAAATTAACTATTTGCAGTTAATAAAGGAATCGATTTGAAGGCTGGGAATTCCTCGCTCGATAGGCGCTACTCATGCCTATTCGGCGAGCGTTGCGACGAGGGGATAGAAGAAAGCGCCATTCCGGTTCTGTGAAGTAGAGCCAGAACTTCACCGGGTTGACTTCAGGGTGTTCCGCAGGGCACTCCCAGCAGCCCTCATCCTGCGTATCCCGGCACGCCGGGAAGAGAGACCATGCCGCCGTCTTCACATCAGCCGCCGCATCTCCGCGAGGGGCGGGAAGATCACGACCTCGCGGTCGACCTCCACCACCGGCTGGAGCCTCCCCGCATCCACCCGCCGGAGGAGGGGAGAGAGGAAGTCGCGGCCTTTCGCGTAATTGATGATGACGCCCGGGGAGAGCGGGTTGAACGCGGGCATCATGATAAGGTCCTTCCCGTTCACGACGCCCTGCCCGTAGAGGAAACAGGGGAACCGCTGCAGTTCGATCTCGATCACCGGGTGGTCGTGCCCCATCACCAGAAATCCGTGGTCGGGGAACGTCTGGTCGCCGTGGATCACCGTATACTCCCCGGCATCGTAGCGTTCGACGCTCCCTGCCATCACCGACGGAAGCATGGTATCGTGCGACCCCCGGACGAAGACGACCTCGCACTCCGCCCGGAGCCGCTCAACGATCGTCACGAACTTCTTCTGCACGCTCCGGGCGATGCGGTCGAAGGAGTGGAAGATATCGCCGTCGAGGACGAATATCTCCGGACTGAACCGCTCGAGGATCGCCTCGAACCGGTCGAGGAGGGTCGCCCCCTCACGGAGCGGGAAGTGCAGCCCCTGTGCATAGAGTGTCTCTTCAAGGCCGATATGGATGTCGGAGACGACGCAGAGCTTCTTCTCGCGGATATAGAGGGCACCAGAGAAGAAGTCGAACCGCTCGAGGAGCTCCGCCTCCATCGCACAGTTCACGCCGCCATCTCCCCCGCGATGCTGCTGATCACCCGGCGCTGGAATTCCCGCAGGAGCGAGAGCTTGTCCTTGACGTAGACGGCGTCGCTGATACCGAGGGTCGCTATCCCGAAGGCCATCGGGCTCGGCGAGGGAGCGGCCGTCTGCACCACCTCGATCCCGCCGTCCCGGATGGCGGCGACGATCTGCTTGATATTCGCCACCTCAAACTTATCCTCGATAACCTCGCGGTAGGTCTCCTTCATTACCGCGAACTCCGGAAGGCTGCTTGCGAACGAGATCAGCATATCGGCGCTCACCTGCTGCCGCCGGGCGCTCCTCCGCCGTCCCATGTAGTTCCGGAGGATCATGTAGGAGCGGGACGCGTTGATCCGGAAGAGACGCTTCAGGAGCTGGGTGTTCTCGATCGCGACCTCGAGGATAGCCTCGCAGTCCTCGGGTCTGAGCCGGGCGAGGATGGCGGGGAGATCAGCACTCTTCTCAAGCGGGATCGAGACGGCAAACCCCGTATCGCTGATCCCGACCGAGACGTTCGTCGTCACCTCCTGCGAGATGAGGTAGGCGACGATCCGGGAGAATCCATCGTTGAACCGGAGGCCGTAGTTGGTCATTACGTAGTAGAGGCGACGCTGATTCGTCGTGTCCGCCTGCTCCTCGACGACGATCCGCTCCGGCGTCGGGATCGCGTCGGTTCCGAGATATCCGGCCTGGTGCTCGAAGATCTCGCAGATGCTCCGGGCGCTGTTCCCGTCGATAGGATATCCGGCAAGCAGGTGATCGACGAGCTCCTCCCGTCCCATCTCCTGCATCAGCCCGATCATCCGCTCTTTGAAGAGGAGGACATGCCCGCCGAGGTCGAAGGAGAGGGGGAGCTTCTCCGAAAACCAGCTCGGTATCGTGGGGCGATCCCGCGTCGGGTCGACGTAGAGTTTTCCCCCGCGCCGGTAGACGAACGTGTAGCGCTGCCCGCCGAGGGTGAAGACATCGCCCTTGTTCATCCGCTCGAGGTACTTCTCGTCGAGCGTGCCGACCCGCACCTGGTCCCGGGTGAGGACGTCGCAGGAGAACTCGTCCGGGATCGTCCCCGAGTTTAAGAAGTAGATCATTCGTGCGTTCCGCCCGCGCTTGCCGAATGTCCGGCTTTCTGCGTCGTACCAGATCTTGGCGTAGATCTTCCGCTCCTCGAATCCCGCGTAGTCACCGGAGAGGTAGCGGATGACGCTCATGAACTCCTCCTCGTCGAGCGTGCGGTAGCAGTGGGAGCGCCGGACGACGGCGAGCGCGGTGTCGATATTCTGCCCGCCGTCGAGCGCCATCCCGAAGACGTGCTGGGTGAGGACGTCGAGGCAATTCTCCGGGATATGGATCCGGTCGACAAAACCGCCCCTTCCCTCGCGGAGCATCACCGCGCACTCCACGAGCTCGTCGCGGTCGAGGACGAGGATCCTCCCCTTCACGACCTCGCCGAGCCGGTGGCCGGCCCTGCCGATCCGCTGGAGGAGCGCGGCGACCGATTTCGGGGAGCCCACCTGGAGGACGAGATCGATATAGGGCATATCGATCCCGAGTTCGAGCGAGGTCGAGGAGGTGGCGACCTTCAGTTCCCCGGACTTGAGTTTATCCTCGACGGTAAGCCGCCCTTCCGTCCCCATCGACCCGTGGTGGCACCCGGTATTCTCGCCCGAGTAGTAGCCCGGATAGCGCACCCGGAGGTTATGGAGAACCCGCTCGGCACCGTTCCGCGTATTCGTGAAGACGAGGGTGTTTTTGTGCTCCTGCACCATCTCATGGATAATAGCGTAGAGGCGGGCGTTCACCTCCTCGGGAGAGGCCTCGATGAGATCCGGAACCGGGCAGACGAGCTCGAGGTCGAACTCCCGGGCAAACCGGGTATCGACGATCGTCACGTCGCGCTCCGCCCCCGCAAGGAACCGGGCGATCTCGTCGAGCGGCTCTATCGTCGCCGAACAGCCGATCCGCACGAACCCGCCGTCAGGTCTTCCGATGAGCTCCTCGAGCCGCTCAAGGCTGACCGAGAGGTGGACGCCCCGCTTCGAACCGGCGAGCGAGTGGATCTCGTCGACGACGACCCAGCGCACGGTCTTAAGCTTCTCCCGAAAGCGCGGGGAGTTTAAGAGGATAGCAAGCGTCTCCGGGGTGACGTTGAGAATGTGCGGAGCCTTCCGGCTCATCTTCGCCTTATCCGCCCGCGAGACGTCGCCGTGCCGGATGGCGTGCCGGATGGGCGTCGCGGCTATACCGCGCTCCTCCATGATCTCCCTGACCCCGGCGAGGGGCTCGGCCAGATTCTTCTGGATATCGTTTGCGAGGGACTTTAAGGGCGATACGTAGAGGCAGTAGACGCTGTCGGCAAGCCCTTCCGTCCGCGAAAGGACGCAAAGCCCGTCGATGATCGCAAGAAACGAGGAGAGGGTCTTCCCCGAACCCGTCGGCGAGCAGATAAGGACGTTCTTCCCCTCGTGAATGAGGGGTACCGCCATCCGCTGCGGGGGTGTAAAGAGAGCGTCCCGCCCGCCAAATTTTCGTATACACCACTCTCTGACATTCTCGTCCAGGAGCGCGAGGACTGCGCCGTCGCCCGCCTCCGTTGCTGCTGTCGTAACACTGCCCATGGGATACTCCTGCCATCACTGAAACTTCTCTGCCATCTCTGCCCGCGGAACACGGGCGAAGGGCGGCTCGCTGCGTATGCTGCGTGCGGTCCGGCCGGCGGGGGATTTTTAGACAATGCTTTCGGCATTTTTATATTGAGTAAAGCATGATGTAATGAAACGCAATTCCCCGCAAAAACTACAGCCAGACGTTTCGTTCGTACCAATGTACTGAGGGACACTCTTTCATATTCTTTTTCCCGGAAACATACAGGATCCGGAGAGGCGTTACAGATTTTTACCAGATATAATAGACCAAAATAGAAAGAAGGCTCAAAAATAACCGAAACGGCACAATCAAGCAGAGGGATCCGCCGAGAGATCGGCAGCAGAAGATGTACGCAAAAATAAGGGCACTTTCTGCACATTCGCCCCGGTCAGAGGACTGCGCCCGGAACGCTCCGCCATACGCCCCCATGTCCGGCGTTAGGACAGAAGCAGATATTCTAATGTATGATCTGATGACAACGTGTAACAGGAAGTACGATGACAAATCACCCGGTTAAGGACATGATGCGGCTTATGGCAACCAAGATACGCACGATCGCCGATGTCACGTCCGATGAAGAGATCGATGCGCTGCTGAACGAGATACTGAATGCAGACCGCATCTATACGATAGGCGCCGGCCGTTCCGGACTCGTGGCGAAAGGTTTTGCAATGCGGCTCATGCACCTCGGGCTGCAGTCCTTCGTCGTCGGCGAGACCGTCACCCCGGCGATGAGGAAGGGAGATATCATCATCGCGTTCTCCGGGTCGGGCGAGACGAAGACGGTTGCCGATATCTCCGAGACCGTCAAGGAGATCGGCGGCAAAGTCTGCCTGATCTCATCGAAGCGGGATTCCCGGATCGGCCGCATGGCCGACTGCACCGTCATCATCGAGAGCCAGCGCGACAGGGTCACCGACGAGTCTGTGGAGTTCGAGATCAGGCAGATGATGGGCGAGCACAAATCGTTCGCACCTCTCGGCACCATCTTCGAGACGACGGCCATGGTCTTTGCCGACGCCATCATCTCCCGCCTCATGGAGATCACCCAGTGCGACGTCGAAGATCTCCGGTGCCGGCACGCAAATATCGAGTGAACGGGGATACAAACGATCGACATGACGACACGACGATACGCCCGACGGGTTCTCGGGGTCGAGGCGTCGGGGATACGAAAACTCTTCGACGCGGGAGGGCCTGACGCGATCAATCTCGGCATCGGCCAGCCCGACTTCGATACGCCCGACCATATCAAGGAGGCGGCGATCCGCTCGATCCGCGAGGGGAAGACAGGCTACACCGCAAACGCCGGTATAATCGAGCTCCGGGACGCCATCTGCGAGAAACTGCAGCGGGAGAATACCCTCCCCTATACCCCGGAGCATATCATCGTCACGGCGGGCGGGAGCGAGGCGCTGCACCTCGTGATGCAGACGCTCGTCGATACCGGCGATCGTGTCCTCTTCGCCGACCCCGGGTTCGTCGCCTACCCGACACTCGCAACCCTTGCCGGCGGGCGCCCAGAGGGGCTGGCGCTCGATGCGACGCTGCATATCGACGTCGAGGCGGCGAAAGAGCAGATGGACGGCGCACGCCTCTTCATCCTGAACACCCCCGCAAACCCCACGGGAATGGTCGAGAGCGAAGCGTCCATCCGGGCGCTCGTCGAGTACGCGAACGACCGGGGCGTCACCGTCGTGAGCGACGAGGTTTACGAACATTTCACCTACGAAAAAGAGCACTGCAGTGCCGCCCGCTACGGCGAGGACGTCATCACCATCAACGCCGCGAGCAAGACCTACGCCATGACCGGGTGGCGGGTAGGGTTCCTTGCAGGGCCTACCGAATACGTCGACCAGTGCATGAAAGTGCACCAGTACTGCCAGGCCTGCGCCACCGCCGCCTCTCAGTACGCCGCCCTCGCCGCGTATACCGGCGACCAGACGCCGGTCGCAGCAATGCGGGACGAGTACCGCGCCCGCCGGGACATCCTCTACGACGGGTTGACCGGTATCGGACTCGAGTTCCCGCGCCCCGAAGGCGCGTTTTATATGTTCGTCCCGATGGGGCGAACGCTTATACAACAGGCGATCGAGAAGGGAGTGGTCATCGTCCCGGGCGAGGCGTTCGGTCGGAACGCTGCAGGCTACGCCCGTTTCAGTTATGCAACCTCGCGGGAGAACCTCGTGCGGGCGGTCGAGAGACTGGAAAGACTCATGGAGTGAAAAATAATGGTAAAAGAACTACTGCGAACGCTCTCCGATGCACACGGTCTGACGAGCAGCGAAGGGAACATCAGGGAGATCGTCAGAAAAGAACTCGCCGGGCACGTCGACGAGATCCGCGAAGATACCATGGGCAACCTGATCGCCGTCAAACGCGGCGGGGATTTCTCGATCATGGTCGCCGCCCACATGGACGAGATCGGCCTGATGGTGCAGTATATCGATGACAAAGGGTTCATCCGGGTCGTCCCGCTCGGCGGCTGGTTCGGACCTGTCCTCTATACCCAGCGCGTCGTGCTGCACGGTGCGAAGGGCCCGGTCCGCGGCGTCATCGGGGCGAAACCCCCGCACAAGATGAAGGACGAGGAGCGGAAGAAGGAGATCAAGATCGAGGATATGTTCATCGATATAGGTGCGGCGAGTGCCGACGAGGTGGCAGCGCTCGGCATCGAGATCGGAACGCCCATCACCATCGACCGCGAGTTTGCCGACCTTGCAGGGAACCGGGTGACAGGTAAAGCGCTCGACAACCGCGTCGGCGTCGCGATGCTGATCCGGACGCTCCAGCAGGCAAAGTCCCCGCATACCATCTACGGCGTCTTCACCGTCCAGGAGGAGATCGGCCTGAAAGGCGCGAAGGTCAGCGCATATTCGCTGAACCCCGACTGCGCCATCGCAACCGACGTCACCATCCCCGGCGACCACCCGGGTATCGAGAAGCGTGACGCGAGCGTCGAGATGGGCAAAGGCCCGGTACTCGTCATCGTCAGCGCCAGCGGACGCGGGCTGATGGCCGATCCCAGGATGACCGCATGGCTCCGGGAGACCGGCAAGAAGAACGATATACCCGTGCAGATCGAGGTGGGGACAGGCGGAAACACCGACGCGACCATCATTCACCTGGAGCGGGAGGGCATTCCAAGCATCCCCCTCTCCATCGCTGCGCGCTACATTCACTCCCCGGTCGAGGTCATCGACATGGCAGATCTCGAGGCAGGCATCAGGCTGCTCGTCGAGGCGCTGAAGACCCGCCCTGCTCTCTAATTTTTTTGCTGCCTGCAAGCGGGCATACAGTTTATATATTCCAGGGAAAGTAGGGTTCCCTCCGTACGGCGGGCGCACGATACGGATACGGGGGGGCGGCATATGACCTGGATCGAGGATATTGTCATCGGAAATCTCTTCGACTACGCGAGACTGCTCATCGTCGGCATCTTAGCCTACCTTGCTCTGGTGATCATTCTCCGCATCTCAGGTAAACGGACGCTCGCCGCGATGAACGCCTTCGACTTCATCGTCACCGTCGCCATCGGTTCGACCCTTGCAGCGGTCATTACGTCCACGACCGTATCGCTGCTCGAGGGAATCCTCGCACTCTTCATCCTCGTCGGCCTCCAGTACGTCGTCACCTGGTCATCGGTCAGATTTAATCTCGTCGAACGGATGGTCAAATCCGAACCGCGCCTCCTCTACTACGGGGGCGAACTGCTCCGGGACGCCATGAAGGCGGAACGGATCACCGAGGCGGAGATAGAGCAGGCGCTCAGGGCGCACGGGACAGACAGCCTTGCGAGCGTGCACGCGATCGTCCTCGAGACGAACGGGAACATATCGGTTCTCCCAGAGAGCGACAAAGGAAAGGTAACCTCACTCTCGAACGTCGTCGGACCGAGGCCATAGACGGGCATAGGGCTTCCCACCGTTCTGAGCGGGAGGATTTCATCGCCTGGAATTGCACGGCAATCCGCAAGAGGCACAAGACTACTGAAAAGAACGGTGCCCGAGAGAGAAATGCATACCCTAGGTGCATTCCGGACTGCGGTGAGATGTCTTTGTCATGCATAAGTCTTGTACCGACTCGACTTATGCATTCACCTCACCACGGCGATGCACCTTCAGGTGTGATCCCCCTCTCAGGCAAACACTCCCATAGTCTCTATACTATATAATGATTTTTCAACAATTGCCACAGCCAATACAACCAGGCATGACCAGGCCGCCCCTCACCCATCCGCGGCAGATCTGTGCAGAAACGATCGTTCCCACAGGGAGAGAACGCAAGGACGGTGACAGGCGTCAGCAGCCAACCGGCATGGCGGCAGACCGTCAAGAGGCTCGCCACAGAAGGCGGGTATCCTAATAATCCCCCCTGTAATCTGCGATGCGGGATTCAGGCGATTAAAAAGAACCGCGGCCTATGAGACAGCCCATCGACAGTGCCCCGGCAGAGTGCCGCACCATAACATAAGAAGAGGGTGCCCGAGAAATGAATGCATACCAGAGGATGTATCCCGGATCAGGATATCGTGTCTTTGTCATTTACAGGCTTATACCGTCTCGACCTGTAAATTCACGGTATCCCGACGATGTATCCCGGTCTGATCCTTTTCTCAGGCAGACACCCACAGGACGGCAGAACACATATACTTTTGTTGGCCATAACCTTGACAATTCCCTGCAAGCGGCACGGTGCCGTCCAGCAGCCCGATCAATCCTCGACGAATATCACCGTCACCGGACACTGATCGGCGGCCTCACGGACACAATCCTCCTGCGATGCAGGTGCGTCCCCTTCTGCTGGGTCGTCCCCGAGCCGATACGGCTTGGTTACCTGGCTGAGCTCGTCGTTCGGATTCTGCTCAAAGAAATCGGGGCAGAGCAGCCAGCAGGCCTCGCAGCTGATACAGCCTTCCCGGTCGATCGTAACTTTCACCATTGTTTCAGTCCTCCATGGTCATCCATCGTCAGGACACTCATCCCAGTTAAACGTAGCGCATCCCGCGAGGCACCCTGACCCCCCGGCACGGTTTGAAAATGCTTAACCGGAACCGTTCCGATACCGTACTCGGGAAAGAGATGGATATACACTGTGAACGAAGAGACGGCGTCCTGATCGCCACCCTCACGGGAAGACTCGACGGATTCGGCGCCGGCCGCCTATCGGAGGGTATCGCCGCAGCCCTGCAGGACGATGACCGTGCAATCGTCCTCGACTGCAGCGCCATGACCTACCTCAGCAGCGGAGGAATTCGCGTATTCATCGCTCTGCGGAAACGGATGAAAGAGCGCAGCGGCTCCGTCGCCCTTGCAGGAGTCGGCGACTACCCGCGAAAAGTCCTCGAGATGGCGGGAGTCCATACCATCCTCTTGATCTATCCGACGCGGCAGGAAGC
This sequence comes from Methanoculleus taiwanensis, assembly GCF_004102725.1. Classification (NCBI taxonomy): domain Archaea; kingdom Methanobacteriati; phylum Methanobacteriota; class Methanomicrobia; order Methanomicrobiales; family Methanomicrobiaceae; genus Methanoculleus; species Methanoculleus taiwanensis. The sequence goes on from NZ_LHQS01000003.1 coordinate 259,492, forward strand.
GGTCGCCGCATCTTCCGCCCCGGGAGCGAGCCTCTCCGTCCTGCAGGAGATAGAGCGACCTTCGGCGGTGCAGAGCGGCGTGCGCTACTCGATAGAACCCGTATCCCGGAAGAAGAGCGCACTCCGCGTCGTCGGGAGCCTTGAGAACGTACTCTATGCACGGCTCGGAGAGGAGGATATCCGCACCCTCCGCTTCTCCGACACCGGCTACGCTCTCGGCCTCGGGGCGCTCGGGGAGGATCTCTCCGATGCATTCTCCCTCCTCGGCGAGATGGTGTCCCTGCACGGCGCGATGGTCTGGCTGCCCACCGACGGCAATAACACACCGGATTTTTTCGCACCGGTGAAGGATACGGGAGACGTCCGGATCTACTCGGGGTTCAATGTCGCCCTCGACGGCCCGTTCGCCGAGATAATCACCATAGAGACCGGAAGCGAAGACGGGATCACCCTTGCGGACCTCTACCGGCTGATCTTCAGCCTCGCTGAAGAGCGAAGGCTGGAACATGCCGGCGTCGTGGCCGTTGCCATGTGGTCGGTGGTCGCCGGGGTCTGCAGCTCCGGGGTGAAGCACGCCCCCGTCCGGAGGTGCGCCCCCGCGGACGGTTCGTCGATTATGGATCCGCAGAATATCGAAGAGTGGCTCGCAATCGATGAAGAGCCGAAGTACCGCGGGGATACGATGGTCAGTTTCGGCATCGGCGTCAACCGTACCGGCGACCTCTCTTCCTTCGACCCCGGGTGCATCGCGTCGCTCTCCTATCGCCATCCGGCAAACCCCGGTGCCGAAGCGATGTACCTGCATAACCACGGCGTCGTCTTCAGGAATGTTCCCTGGGACGGAACGCTCGATCTGGATACCCGTATCCGGTGGATCGTGAACGAGGGCGAGTTCGTCGATATGCGCCACCTTCTCGACAGCACCCGGATACGGCGAGCGAAACTCGGCGTGGCGTATATCACGGAGATCACGCGGGAACCCTGACGGCTCTGCAACCGCCTTTTTCAGAGTTCCGAGCCCTGAAGACCGTCACCTCTGCGGATGCCGGGAGGAGCCGGACGAATACACGTACTCTTTTTGTCGGAGGATCGTTCCTCGCAAACCCGAGCATTTCGGCGAACTCCATGGCTCCACCCGTGGCGCACCGCCATCGGTCGGCACGCTCTCCGGGAAGGCGGCTCAGATCCTCAACCCGGATACTGATAACGGCAGTCTTGACCGCTCCTGCGGGCGAACGGTACCAGGAAAGAACCGGCAGTTCTCATTCATCGGGACACGATACAAAGAGCAGAAGGCTGTCGTAAGGAGATGAGAAAAATAAATGACGCCCCGGCCGGGACTTGAACCCGGGTCAAAAGCTCCGCAGGCTTCTAGGATATCCACTACCCTACCGGGACTTGAGGGCTGTTAGACCTGCCTAATAAGGTAGATCTTCCAGGGATAAAAAGCATTCCTCTCCGGGTGGAGCGCCCACACCCGGAGAACTGTTCGTTGCTTCACCAATGCTCCATGAATTGAGGAGATAGCCGGAGATGCGAGTGGATTCAGACGAGATCTTAAAAAAAGGCGACAGGGAACTGCAGCAGGATCTACGGCGAACCTGCGCGCATCCTCACATCGACCTTGACCAGGTTGCCGGTCATCTCGATCAGGTACACGCCTGCCGTCCTCACCGTCACCTCTTTCCGGGCCTCGGTGCTGTACGTCTTTGCAAATCCATCCTGCAGAACGATCGCTCCGCTCCCCTGGTCGCGAACCGTCACGGTAAACCAGGCCTGATTATTGATGTTGGTCACGGTCACGGTCTCTTCCTTCTGCGAACCGTACTGGCTGGTGACGGTCTTCGTCCGGGTGACCATATCGGGTGTCACCGCAAACGCAATCACAAGCGGCGGTGACGAGAGGTTGTAGACGAATGCGTCAGTCGTGTAGTTGTACCGTGCCGTGGCATTGTATATCTCAAGATACGTGCTATTTCCCTGACCCGCCTCGGGCGGTGCCCGGTACGTCGGTTGCGCAAGACCGCTGCCGCCCGCGGTGGTCGGGTAAGGCGTCGCCTGCGTGACGTACGTATGGGTGGGCGTAACCGACGATGTACCCGAACTGCCGCTCCCCGACGACGACGCTGCCGACCAGAAGGAGGACTCTTCCGGCGGGAGATCAGCACACCCCGCCGATGCGAGCGCCAGAATCAGGATGGCTACGAAAAATACCCCGCTGATTACCCTTTCCATGGAGTAGGAGTTGCACAATCGAGTATTTATGCTTTTACTCTCGGAAAATCGGGGAAATAAAGAGACGGCGGCATACCTGCACCGTTCAACGGCATGCACGTTCATGAAACAGAACCCCCGCACCCGAAGGGTTGCGGGAAATAATGTTTCGAGGGGAGATACGGCCGCAGCTCCGGGCCGGCAGGGTCGCAGAGGCAAACCGGCCTGATGCCGCCCAGCAACCATTATCTGCGCCCGCACCATAGATTTAATGATTCTCATGAAGAAGAAGCAGGGGAGAGAGAAAAAAGAAAAGCCGTCTTCGTCGAACGTATTCTGTGACACAACACCCGGCGACGGAACTGCGATGGAGGAGACCTCGCTCCCCGGACGGATACTGACGCTCGCGAAGACCTGCCCGTACATGCAGATGCTCGCCGTCCTTACCGCCGTCGGGCTGCTCTTACGGTTATACAACCTCGGCTACAACTCCCTCTGGCTCGACGAGGCGTCGACGCTCTACTTTGCCCGCCAGTCACTTGCAGGCATCTGGGCGAGCACGGCAGGAGGCGAGTTCAACCCGCCCCTCTTCTACTGGATGGAGCATATCATGCTCGTCTTCGGAAACAGCGAGTTCATCCTCCGCCTTCTCCCCGCACTCCTCGGCGTACTGACGATACCGGTCTTTTACTTCGTCGGAGCGACGTTCCGGGATAAGAATACCGGCATCATTGCGGCGGCGCTCCTGACTTTCGCTCCGTTCCACATCACGTACTCCCAGGAGGCGCGTGCGTATGCACCGATGCTCTTCTTCTTCGCGCTCTCCCTCCCCTTCTACTTCAAGGCACTCCGGACGAACGACCTATCTTCCTGGATACTCTTCGGCATCCTCTCGTCCCTTGCCTTCTGGACACACTTCTACGCCTTCGTCCCGGTCGGCATTCTCCTGCTCTTCGGACTCGCCGCTCAGGCGGGAGAACTCAAGAAAGACCTCGGACAAATGAAAAACCTGATCATCGGCGGGCTGGCATTCGTCCTCGCCAGCCTCCCCCTCATCATCGTCACCGCAGGCCTCTTCGTGGAACGGACGGCGGCCGCCCCGACCTACGGCATCCAGAGCCTCCCCATCATCTACGAAACGGTGCGGCAGGTCTCGGGGTACAACGAGTTCGTCATGATCCTGTTCCTGGTGCTCTTCGTCGTCGGCACCGCTTTTGTCTGGAGAGACAACAAACAGGGAGCACTGCTCCTCATTACCATGATGGTTCTCCCGCTGATCGTCAGCCTTCTGCTCTCGACGAGCATGCCGATGCTTCCGCGCTATCTCATCTACCTCCTGCCGTTCTACTTCGTCGGGATCGCCGCATCGTACCAGGCTCTCTTCACGGTATTCCCGGGGAAAAAAGCCATCTACCTCTTTATCGTGGTCATCATGCTGCTGAGCGTGCCGTTCCTTGCCTCGTACTATACCGAGTACCAGAAGAACGACTGGCGAGGCTTTTCGGCAGCCCTCGGAGAGAACACGGCGGCCGGGGACGTCGTCGTCGTGATGCCCGGCTATATGCACCAGCCACTCAACTACTACTACGACAATACAACGGACAGCACTATCGAGTACGGGGCCACAACCTCCCAGGATCTTATATCGATACAGGACAGGCACGCTAATACCCGGACATTCTATGTCGTGACCGGCGATCTCAATGCCGCAAACCCGAACGGAGACGCCCTTGCCTGGCTTCAGCAGAACACCAGGTATGCAGGACAGAATATGGGGATATACCTCTTCGTATCGCCGTAAACGAGGAGACGGAATATGAATACCGACTATGACCTCTCCGTCATCATCCCCACCTTTAACGAAGAAGAAAATATCGCGGCGATCGTCGAAGCAGTGGATGACGTTCTTACCGCGAGCGGTCTTCGCGGCGAGATCCTCATCGTGGACGACAACTCCCGTGACGGCACTATCGGGATTGCAGAGGGACTTGCAGCACGCAAAACCAACGTGCGGCTCATCGTCCGGATGCACGATCACGGCCTGTCGCAGTCGGTCGTCGACGGCTTTTCGCATGCCCGGTCAGGGATCTTTCAGGTGATAGACGCCGACTTCTCCCATCCTCCGGAGCTCATCCCCAGCTTCTACGAAGCGATTCAGCGGAGTAACGACGTCGCTATCGGCAGCAGGTACATGAAAGGAGGGAGCATCGAAGCGTGGCCGCTGAAACGGCGCATCATCTCCCTCGGTGCGACGGCTTTCGGCCGGGCGCTCTTCCCGGATATCACCGACCCGGTGAGCGGCTTTTTTGCCGTCCGCCGGAGCGTCGTTGCCGATGCACCGCTCAAACCGCGGGGCTATAAAATTCTCATGGAGGTTCTCGGCAAGGGACGCTGGGACTCATTCGTCGAGATCCCCTTCGTCTTCAAAGACCGGGAAGAAGGCGAGAGCAAACTGAAACCCGCAACGATACTCGACTACCTCAAACAGTGCAGCGATATCGCGTTCTTCTCGCTCCGGCACCGTAACGGGGCGGTCTGGCATGAGTGGAAGAAGATCTTCAGTTTCGGGCTCGTCGGGATATCGGGAATTCTCGTCAACATGGGGCTGCTCTATCTCCTGACCGAATACGCAGGACTCTACTACCTTCTCTCGGCTCTCATCGCCATCGAACTCTCCATCATGAACAACTTCTTCTGGAACGACGTCTGGACGTTTAAATCGCCGAAGAACCTCCGACTCGAGCGGAAACTGCATCGCTTCGCATCGTTCCAGTTCGTCGCGATCGGCGGCCTCCTGATCAACCTGACCGTTCTGTACGTGCTGACCGAGATCGCAGGGGTATACTACCTGCTCGCAAACCTTGCAGGAATCCTCATCGCATTCGCCTGGAACTACATGGTCAACAGGCACTATACCTGGAAGTCCGCATAGTCACAGTAAAAAGAGAGCGCCTCTTCCCTTTCAGGAAGAGTATGCCCCAATAATGCCTTTGTAGACCCTGACGGCATTCTCGAGGTCGGTGATCGCGATACGTTCGTCCACGGCGTGAAGAGTCCTGATATCGCCCGGCCCGTAATCGACGACATTAAAACCCGCCCACCGGAGATACCGGGCATCGGTCGCCGCCCACTGGAGGATCGGGGCGGCGGGCTTACCGTAGACCTGCTCGATAGCATTGCAGACGACCCCGACGAGCGGTGTTGCGGCCGGCGTCAGCGTCGGTTCCGCCACATTGATCTCGCGTATCACGGCGTTCTCTGCATGGGCGGCTATCGCCGCAAGGAGAGACTCCGCCGAACAGCCCCAGGGAAGACGGATATCGAGCTCCATCCTGCACCGTTCCGCGACGATATTCGCCTTCTCCCCGCCCTCGATCCGGCCGGGGTTGTACATGATCCGGGTCAGGACATCGCGAAGCCCCTCTATCCCGAAGATCTCCTGGAGAACCTGCGACGACCGCTCCACGATCGCCTGCATCTCGCCTCCCGCCGCATACTCGCGTGCATGAAGTTCCTTCATGTACTCGATCAGCGAGACCGCCTCCATAATCGCGCTCCTGCCGACGGCAGGATAAAGAGAACTATGGCCGGGCTCCCCTGAAAAACAGAGTTCCAGACGGCAGAGCCCCTTCTGTCCGATACAGGGGTTGAGCGGAGGCGTCGGCTCGGCGATCAGGCAGTCCCGGGGCGTGAGCAGACCTTCCTTCAGCAGGGAAGATATACCAAACTCGCCTCCCGTCTCCTCGTCGCAGACGAAGGCGAACTGCACCTTCGGCTCCTCCCCGGCATCCACGAGATCCTTATACGCCGCAAGGAGCGCCGCACAACCGCCCTTCATATCTGTGGCGCCCCGCCCCCATACAAACCCTCCGGCAATCTCGCCGCCGTACGGGTCATGCACCCAGGCATCGGCTATCGCCGGAACGACATCGACGTGCCCGCAGAGAAGGAGTCGGGAATCCGGTTCCGTCGTAACGAGGTTCTCCCTGCCGCCCGGGTACGACAGAACCCGGCTCCGGACACCGAGCGCATCGAGATACTCCCGGATATACTCGATGACCCCGGCCGTCCCACCGGGGGGATTCTCACTCTTGATCCGGACGAGCGACGAACAGAGGTGGGCGACATCCATGCCGTATCACCTCACAGGGCAGGCCGTGTTCTGACGAACTCGTCGAAGAGGTTGGCGAGGGCCGAACCGCGGTAGAGCCGGCGCAGGAACGCCTGGTCGAATAACTGATCGACGATTACGGAGAGATACCCCGCCGGGATAGGCCTTTTCTCCTCGGGATTCAGCACGATGCGGAAACCCCGGTACGAGGCGGGATCATCGTTGTCATAGATGCCGCTCCAGAGGAGGGGAAGCGACTCGAATGTATCGGGATGCTCCACCTTCAGCCAGTTGATGAACTCCGGGAAGAGAGCACGCTCACCCTGCTTCTCCTGGTCGAGTCGCCACCGCAGGTATTCCATATTCATGATGTTCTTCGGCGACATATAGTTGAAAGACAGCATTCCGAGCGTAAAATCGATATGGGCGAGTGAATCGACGAAGTAAAAATACAGCACCGGATGGAAGTCAGAAGGATCCTCAAGTATCAGCGACTTGTTGTACATCTGCTTCATGACACCGACATATTCGTTCTCTTCCAGCATACCAATCTATTGGAGAGAGAGTTAAAAAACATTGCTTTCGCGGAAAAATAAGAGCAGGCGGGAGGGTTTTCCGGAGAGAGCCAGGCCGGGTCAGTCCGGGAGGCCGAAAATGAATCTACCGGAAGAACGGTTCACGAATGCTCACAGCCTCTCTGAAAGCCGCTTCGAGGTCTTCGCCATGCTTTCCCCGGATCGGGATCAGGTTATCGCTCCGGAGAAGGCAGGGTTTGAGCTTCCCGTCCGAGGTGACGCGAAGCCGGTTGCAGAATTCGCAGAACTCCGTATTGTGGAGCGGCCGGACAACCTCGACCTCGGCATCGTCAAGGCAGTACTTCTTGCGGTGGTGCATCCTCCGCGTCACGATCTGCTCCGCCCGGGTATTTAGATCGCGCTCGACGCCGTCGACGTCTCCGTGGAACTTACAGCCGTGAAAGTCCATCAGCTCGATGACCTGCAGGATGAGGTTGCGGTTTCCCCGGACAAACTCCATGAAGTCATCGAACTCGTCGTCGTTGATCCCCTCAAGGAGCACCATATTGAGCTTCACCGGCGTGAGACCGGCATCGATGGCCGCCCGGATACCTGCAAGCACCCGGTCGAGTTGATCCCGTCCGGTAATCTCCCGGTATCGATCGGGTCTGAGCGTATCGAGACTGACATTTACCCGGGAGAGACCTGCCTCCTTGAGCGCGGCAGCCTTTCCTGCAAGCAGGGTGCCGTTCGTCGTCATCGACGACTCGATGCCCGGCGGCACCGCCCGGATAATATCAAGGAGATCCGGGCGGAGCATCGGCTCTCCCCCGGTAAACTTGATACTCCGGATGCCAAACTTCGCCGCGACCTGCATCAGTTCGGCGATCTCCTCGGTGCTCATCTGCTCTTTCGGGTTGACCTCACCTTCTGCGTGGCAGTAGATGCACCGGAGATTGCACTCCGATATCAGGCTTATCCGGAGATTCGTTACGGTACGGCCGTATGTGTCCTTAAGCGCCATCCTTTCGCCCTATGAAACTTTTCGCGATGATATACGTCTCGGTACTCCCTCTCCGCGTGCTTTTCGTCCGGTAGCCCCTGACAGAATGGAAGTGCTCTTTGATATCGTTCATCAGGTCGGCGAAAAGCTCGCCCTGGAACGACTTTATCACAAAGTTACCTCCCGGCTTGAGGACATTGCAGGCGAACGCGAGTGCTTCTTCGCCGAGCCCGATCGCTCGTGCCTGATCGTAGCTCTTCTGCCCGGAGAGCTTCGGAGATACGTCGGAGACCACAACGTTCACGACGTCGAGCTCGGCCAGAACCCGCTCCTGCACCTCCTTCTGCGTAAAGTCGCCGACGATCGTAGTGACGCCTTCGAGGGGTGCGATGGGGTTTAAGTCGATACCGACGATCTTCCCGTCCGTGAGCTCGCGCAGTACCTGCAGCCAGCTCCCCGGTGCCGCACCCAGATCCACCACATTGTCGTCGGGACGGATGATACCGTTTCTCTCCTGGATCTCCAGGAGTTTATATGCGGCACGGGATCGGTACCCGGCCTTCATGGCCCGGTTGTAGACCTTATCTCTCGACCACTGAGAACCCATTCTGCAAACACTCCTCCCGTATACGACCGGTGCGAACGATTAACCCACCGGCAGATCAACAAAAGATCACTGACACTATATGCTTTCGTGCAACATCAAAGTATGGGATTCCTGCAAAGTCGGTGCATTCCCCCGACCATTAAATGCGCAATCGTAAAACACTATAATTAAAAGTATGATTATATAGGTTATAATTGATTTTGATAAGGGGTCATGATGTTAAAGGCAACGATTGATGCGGAGATATTCAGGGAGTCTATCGACGCAATGGCGGCTCTTGTCACCGAGTGCCGACTTCATACTGAGGAGGATACGCTTCGAACACGGGCAGTCGATACCGCAAATGTGGCTATGGTCTCGCTTGAGCTGAAGAGCGGAGCCTTTGAATCGTATACGGCAACGCCGGGAGAACTCGGTCTTGATATCGCGAAGATGAAGAACGTCCTCGGGATGATGGGCAAGGGCGACACGCTGACGATGGATCTCCCCGAAGAGGAGCGCAAACTCGAGATATCGTTCAAGGGATACCGCTACTCCATCACGCTCCTCGATGTCAACACGATCAGGAAGGACCCGAACCCGCCGACGATAGAATTGCCGGGCAGAGTGATCATCTCCGGGAACGCGCTGAACAACGCGATCAAGGCTGCCGCAGTCATATCCGATAAAATAGCTCTCGGCATCGATCCCGATGCGATGACATTCTACATGGAGGCAGAGGGCGATACCGATCATATCAAGCTCGCTCTCGGCGAGGACGAACTCGTGAGTTTAAACCCGGTCTCCGCCCGGTCCCTCTTCTCGCTCGACTATCTCAAGGATATGGGCAAGGTCATGGCAAAAGCGGCAGAGGTCGAAGTCCACCTCGGCGTCGATCATCCGGTCAGGTTTGCGTTCGATATCGCCGACGGCAATGGTCGCGTCGAGTATCTCCTTGCACCCCGGATAGAGGCTGATTGATGGTAATCGCTCTTGATATTAAAGAGCTTGTCAAATACCCTTTTTTAAAAGAATCGGAACAGCTCGTCAGGAAACAGTTCGAATCGCTCGACCGGTTTCTCGCAGGGCCTCGCGGCGGTGAAGCCCTGAAACACGCCGAGGAGCGCGTCCTTGACGCCCTCGCCGGGAAGAAAGAGTTTCGCGACGACGAAGCGCACCAGGTATCTCCCGAGATCGAGATCGCAAGTTACGCGCTCGCCCGCATGCTGGTCTCCTGCAACGGCGACCGTATGCTCATCGACCGCCTCACACGATTCGAGGCAAGGCGGGCATTGCACTTCCTTGAAGCCGAAGAGCCTGAAAAGAAGCAGTACATTGCACAGAGCGTCGGCCTCGATATCGGCAGGGGAACGATACCGGTCTCCGGGTACGTCGAGCTCGTCGCGCAGCTCCGGGACTCCCGCTGGCGGCTGATCAACCGTGACGTACGTGCAGGTATCGTTACCCTCGATACGGACGAACGCGACGAACTGCTCCGCGAACGCATCCGGGTCGTTCTTACCCGCCAGCTGCCCCTGAAAGTGCCGAAATCGCTCTGCGAACAGTTCGCCCCGATAACCGCCGGGATAACCGCGGCATACCAGCAGCAGATCCTGGAGCAGTTCGGCGCGGTCGAAGAGAATGCATTCCCGCCCTGCATAGGGAGCCTCATTGCAGCGATCACCGCAGGCACGAACCTCCCCCACATGGGCAGGTTTGCGGTAACCGCATTCCTCCACACGATCGGACTGAGCCCGACAGAGATTGTCGGCATGTTTCAAAGAGCTCCGGACTTCGACGTCGGAAAAACGATGTACCAGGTGGAGCATATCTCCGGGCGGAGCGGGACAGAATATACGCCGCCGTCATGCGCGACCATGCGCACGTTCGGGCTCTGCGTCAACCGGGAGAAACTCTGCGAGCGTGTCAGCCACCCCCTCTCCTACTACAGAATAAAGAAGAACGATAAGAAGAAGCAGCCTTAAGCCACTCTTTTATCGAGGGCGGAACCCGCCGCACTCAGCGTGAGGATGAAGACCACCAGAGCGAGAAGGTACGCTAAGCCCTGAAACTCCGCCATAACCGGGGGCAACAGGATGAGCAGCGCGATGAAGAGCGCGAGACTCGCGATCGCGGTCACTACCTCGAGAATTCGTATATTCATAGTATCAGATCATCGTCAGGACGGGGTAAATCATTATGCTTTCTCCGCCCCGGGGAGACCGGACACCGCCACCGTTATGGCGTCCGGTGAGAACCTTATCTTCATGGACAGCGCTGAAGCGGAGAGGCTCCTCCACCAGCATGTGACGACCGGGTCGCTCCTCGTCCACAGTTACGCCACGGCGGCGGTGATGGCGAAGATCGCAGAACACCTCGGCGAGGATGCGGAGACCTTCCGGGTGATCGGCCTGCTGCACGATATCGACTACGAACGTACGGGAGGCGACATGACCCGCCACGGCCTCGAAGGATACCATATCCTGATCGAAGCAGGTCTTCCGGAAGAGCAGGCACGAGTGATCATGCGGCATAATCACATGCTCTTTGGCGACTACACTGAGCCCGTCGAGATAGCCCTGCAGGCGGCGGACAGCGTCTCCGGGCTGGTTCTCGCCTGCGCACGGGTCAAGGGCGGAAAGATAGACGAAGTCTCGCCAAAGACCGTCCGGAAAAAGTTCAAGGAAAAGTCCTTCGCCGCCGGGTGCGAGCGCGAGCGGATCGCAGCCATCGAACCCCTGATGGATACGGATACCCTGTACCGCCTCGCCATCGAAGGCCTTGCAGAAGTGAAAGACCGGGTCGGTCTCGTATAGACGCTACCCTTATCCCGCTCGCCTGCGAAAGGTATGTGCTATGGCTCCAGATGAACGCGCAGAAGTCGTCCGGAAACTCGGGGAGGCCGTCACGATGCTGACGGACCGGATGGACGTGCGGCTCATCCCCGAGGTGGGCATGAACATCGCCTACGCGCTTCCCGACCCACGGAGCAGAGAAGACGTCGCGGCCGTCCTCGGCAGAATCGTGCGGCTCGGCACGGCGGTTCATCCGGTCGGCGAGATCGCCTTCGGTGCCAGCGATCACGTCGCGCGTATCGTCATGACGGCGATGAAGTTCGATTCCGCCATACGGAGCGCGGCGAATATCCGCTACTCGGAGGCGGTGATCGACGAACTCGAGAACCTCATGTTCGAGATCTGCTCCTTCGACCGAACACACGAACCCCCCGGCATCCGGACGATGGACTGGGGCGTGGCATCCTGCTGCAGAGACGGTGTGCCGGACGTGATCTACGATACCGGAGCCGCCGGGAAAGAGCCGATGATTCGCATTCTCGGTGAAGACCCGGTCGTAGTCGCACATAATATTCTTAAACTGTCGAACCGCATAACATATACACAAGTTTAGGGAAGGTCAATAATGGGAATTAAACCGTCTTACATCAAGAACCTCGGCGAAGAGCTGATGGAGAAACATGGCGAAAAGTTCAGCAACAACTTCGACGAGAACAAGCATGCAGTTCTTGAAGCGGCAGTGATAGACAGCAAGCGCGTCCGGAACCGCGTCGCCGGGTATATCTCAAGAAAGATTAATAGAAGAAGACGGTAACCCTCATAGTATGTTTGAGGGAGTTCTTCCGGCAATCATCACCCCTTTTGAAAGGAGTTCGACGCTGGATCTCGATATTGGAGGGTTACGCTCAAATATCGAATTTTTAGTGCAGAACGGCATTCACGGCATCGTCCCGTGCGGCTCAACCGGCGAGTCGGCCACACTCAGTTTTGAAGAGCACGAGCGCGTCGTCAGCGAGACCGTCGATGTCGTGAACGGCCGGATCCCCGTGCTTGCCGGAACGGGATCGAACAACACCGAAGAGGCCGTAAGGCTTACCCGGTCCGCAAAGGATGCCGGGGCGGACGGCGCCCTTATCATCAGCCCGTACTATAACAAGCCGAACCGCTCAGGACTCGTCAAACACTTCACCCGGCTTGCGGATCTCGATATTCCCCTGATTCTGTACAACGTGCCGGGGCGGACGGGTCAGAACCTGCAGCCGGATCTCATCGCGGAGCTTGCGCGCCACCCGAACATCGTCGGGGTCAAGGAAGCAAGCGGCGACATTACCCAGATCTCGGAGATCATCGAAAAGACGCGGGACGAGGATTTCATAGTGCTCTCGGGAGATGACGCCATGACACTCCCTATCCTCTCGCTCGGCGGAGCAGGCGTCATCTCGGTCGCGGCGAACATCGATCCCGGCCGGATGGTCGCGATGTACGAGTCCTTCAACGCCGGAGATATCAAAAAAGCGCAGCAGCTCCACTATACGCTCTCGCCGCTCTTCCGTGCCATGTTCATCGATACGAACCCGATCCCGGTGAAGAAAGCAGTCGGGCTTAAGGGCATGGCGGCAGGGCCGGTGCGGCTGCCGCTCGATAACCTCGACGACGCAAAGACCCGCGCTCTTTCGGAGGTGCTTGTGCAGTATGACTAAGATAGTAATAGCCGGTGCTCTCGGCCGGATGGGAACGACGATCGCGAGGATCGTGGACGAATCCCCGGGCCTCGAGCTGGTCGGCGGAGTCGACATCAAAGAGGGGACGCTGCTTGGAACCGACGTGGTGACGCCGGATCGGATCGACGAACTCCTGCAGTCACGGCGGCCCGACGTCCTGATCGATTTCACGGTCGCCGATGCCGCCGTGGAGAATATCAAGGCAGCCACACGAAACGGCGTGGCGCTCGTCGTCGGGACGACGGGTTTTTCACCGGAGCAGCGTGCGGTTATTGAGGAGGCCGTCGTCGGCACCGTTCCCGCCGTGATCTCGAGCAACTACAGCGTCGGCGTCAATATCTTCTGGCAGCTCGTCCGGCAGGCCGCACGTATGCTCGCCGACTACGACGTCGAGGTGACCGAGGCTCACCACCGGTACAAGAAGGATGCGCCGAGCGGTACGGCAAAGACCATCCTCGAGATCCTCGACCAGGAGCTCGGGAGCCGTGAGAAGGTGTACGGAAGAGAGGGAATGAGCGAGCGGAAGGACGAGATAGGCGTCCACGTCATCCGGGGAGGCGACATCGTCGGCGATCACTCGGTTCTCTTCGCCGGAAACTACGAGTGCATCGAGGTATCTCACCGCGCCTACGACCGTGCGGTCTTTGCAGAAGGAGCGGTGCGGGCGGCGGCATGGGTGCATGGAAAAGAGAAGCGGATCCACTCGATGCAGGATGTTCTCGGCATCTGATCGAGATCAAAACCCCGTAACAGAAAAAACTGCTGCCCGCCGAGCAGTAAACCGAAATATATTTTTAACATTTTGCCGCACATATAGAGTCGGAGGAAATAAATTGGTCGCAATTGTAGATGTAGAGAAGTGTACGGGCTGTGAGACCTGCGTTGGCATCTGCCCCGCCGAAGCGATTCGGATGGAAGGCGACAAAGCAGTAATCGACATCGACCTTTGTGTCGATTGCGAGTCCTGCGTCGACGAATGTCCCGCCGAAGCAATCTCAATGGAATAAGAATCACATTCTTTAATAACACCAAGACTACAGATACTTTTGTCTATGATAAATGTAGGAGTGCTTGGTGCCACAGGAGCGGTGGGACAGCGCTTCGTTCAGCTTCTGGCTGACCACCCCTGGTTTCATCTGGAGGCGCTCACCGCTTCTGAACGAAGTGCGGGAAAGAAATTCGGTAACGTGGTAAACTGGCGCCTTGATGCGCCGTTTCCGGAGTCGATAGGCGATATCGCCGTCACTCCGACTACCGTCGAGAGCGTCAAGAACTGTGATCTCGTCTTCTCGGCGCTTCCTGCCGATATTGCAACCTCGATCGAGGCCGACATAGCAGCCGCCGGGGTCGCCGTATGCAGCAACGCCCGGTCGCACAGGATGGATCCGATCGTCCCGCTCGTCGTCCCGGAGGTCAACCCCGATCACCTGGGTCTTATCGACGTGCAGCGCGATAGAGGCCGGGACGGATTCATCGTAACGAACCCTAACTGCTCCACCATTGTTCTCGTCATGGCACTTGCACCCCTGCGTTCATTCGCATTCCGTGACGTACGCGTGGCAACCATGCAGGCGATCTCGGGAGGAGGATTCTCCGGGGTATCCGCAATGGATATCTATGATAATGTCGTCCCCTACATCGGCTCTGAAGAAGAGAAGATGGAGACCGAGACGCTGAAGATCATGGGAACCTTTGACGGGGCTGAGGTGCAGGACGCTCCGTTCAGCGTGAGTGCGAGCTGCCACCGGGTTCCGGTCGTCGACGGACATACCCTTGCGGTATGGGTCGACGTGGAGAACCCTGTCGATGAAGTGAAAAAAGCTTACGCAAGCTTTAAATCCCCGTTCAGCAATCTTCCATTACAACCGGCAAAGCCTGTTGAGATCTTCGACCAGCCCGATCGTCCGCAGCCCCGCCTTGACCGCAATAGAGGCAGGGGTATGACGGTCTCGGTCGGCAGAATCCGGGAAGGACTGCGGTTCGTTGCACTCGGTCACAACACCATCCGGGGTGCCGCAGGTGCTTCCGTCCTCAACGCCGAGCTGATATACTCGAAAAAGTATCTCTAATGAGGTGAGCCAACAATGATTAAGGATAACACAGTATTCGTTGGGAATAAACCTGTCATGAACTACGTACTCGCGGTGGTTACCCAGTTCAACAATGGAGCGGACGAGGTTGCTATCAAAGCACGGGGGAAGGCCATATCACGTGCCGTTGATACGGCCGAGATAGCCCTGAACCGGTTTTTAGCAAATGTCAGTAAGAAAGAGATCTTTACCTCCACTGAGATGATTGATACCGATACCGGCAAGACCAATGTGTCGAGCATCGAGATCGTCCTCTTCCAGGCGCGGTAGACGCCTCCCCGGCGTCCTATTTTCGAAATTTCCCGGGAGACGAACTGCCGGAACAGACCCGGGACTTTTTTTTGCGAAGCGTCCACGAGCAGCCCCGCGAACCGGCTTGACGCCCTATCCAGCGCAATACGCGGGAAAGAACCCCGTATCACTCGAATATCCCCAGGCCATCCCGAGTGAGACCATAAAGGATTTATCACCTTCACAATAATGTACTGAGCAATGCGATGGGGAGCGCTCGGGATTGTTCTGATGCTCATCTGCGTACTCGCCGTCCCTGCATTTGCAGGCGACGATGCTACGCGATACAGTTATATCACGATTAAAAGCGTTTCCGTCAACCTTGTCGAGGAGCACGCCGTCATAACCGTCGATTACACTATCGACGACGGAATCAGCCTTCTCGTATTTCTTCTCGGGCAGTCGGACTTAAAGAAGAAGGTGCTGCAGATCCTCGACTTTGAAAATGCACGCATCCAGCGGATCGACCTTAACCGTGCCCTGATCATCGTCAACAATGCGTCGCAGGACTACGGAAACAACGCCTATTGGTTCCCCGCCCACACCTTCAACGTGGAAGTGCCCTCGCTCACCATAACGACGCCACAGGAGACCAGGCACTATGAGAACGTACAGGCATTTCCAGGCGGCATCGGATACTTCGCCGCCCCCTGAACCTTCACAGGATCGGCCGGGCGGTACGGCAACACCACTTTTCGGAGTCCGACACGTCGGAGCAGTGTCTCCGGATGCAGGTTAGTCGCCAGGAAAGGATCATCCGGCCGCGCCCGTTCAGGAATGCCAGATAACAATCCTCCGATAGTGGGGCTTGCAGTCTCCGGGTTAAAAACCGGGCGTGCCCCTCACACCGGCGGGGCGGAGTCACGCCTCTCTCTCGATCGCCGTCGTTCCATGCTCCCCCGCCCACCTGCCGAGAAGGGACTGGAGATACACTCCGAAGAAGGCGAGGAAGAGTCCACCGATCGTCGCAAAGACAATGTAGCGTATCCCGACATCTTCGGCGATCGGAAACTGCGGAATCTCGCTGATCGAGAGCGTATAGATGCTGGCGCCGTAGGCGATCGCCCCGAGTGCCAGAACGAAGAACGGCAGGGCAACAACTCTTCTGAGATTCTCCCGTTCGTTCAGGAAGATATCGATCATCTTACCGACCGATGCGACGAGTCCCGCTGCGGTGAACCAGACGATTGCGCCGTAGATGAACGTCAGGATATAGAAGAAGATACCGGAGGTCTTGTAGAGGGCGAGGAGGCTCGTAAAGCCCATGACAATCCCGACGATAACCATCAGTATCGCCGCGATGTAAGACACAAACGTAAAACGCCCGCCCTGCAGAGATACCTGCAGCGACGTGACGAAGTAGTGGAAGATCTCGTCGACGCCAAACCCCTTGAAGAGCAGATACGTGCCGATGACTCCGACCACGACGATGGTGGCGCCTTCCGGATACCCGAGCAGGTATGCGGTCGCGTAGAGCAGCATGGCAAGACCGAGCGGGACGAGGACGATCTTTGCTATCTTGGGATCGTCGAGGAGACGCTTTAAGATATAGTAGGTGCCCTCGAGGTTCGGCATCTGGTTGACGACGACTCTCCTCACGCTGCTGACCGGCACCCGGGACTGGATGATCGGCATGACGTACTCGTCTTCGGCACCGTCCGTCACCAGGATACAGGACGTGGCGCCCGTCGCCCCGAGGATAGTATCGAGACCCGACGCTATCCGGCGATCGCCCTCAAGGAGGTTCGTGTGGTTGCCGCTGATGACCGCTATGGCGACCTCTTCTCCACGGCCGTGGAGGAGGTCGTAGATCTTGACGGTCTCGAAGATGGCGTTGACGTCCGAGTCCTCAGGGTCAACGAGGGCGAGAGCGTTTGCCGTCTTCAGGCACGCCTCCCTCCCGACCACCGGACCTTCGATCCCGGCCTTATAGCCGATATCGTCGTCGCGATCGACACAGAGGACTAGCGTCCGGTCTCTGGACATCTCAATAGAGATCGCTTCAAATCTATTAAATGATTTTCAACCCTTTGAAGAATCATTCACAGATTTCTGCCTTTCGTGCGGGAAAAATAGGGATTATATAAGTTTTGCGCGCTGAAGAAGGAGCAGATCGTCGGTCGTGAGCTTCTCGCCACTGCGGAAATTCTGGAAGATCTGTTCTGCTTCTTTTCTGACGGCTTTCTGTTCTTTGGTGACCTTCGTCTTCTTCGTCTTCTTGCGAAGGCCCGAGATGACCTTATCGTAGTCGCGAAGCTCCTTCTGACAGGCGATGAACTGCTTGTGCTCCTCGTCTGCGGACTCCTGCGCCTCGACGAAGAGCTGGTGGGACTGATCTGCAGCCTCGCGGGATTTGTCGGCCTTGCGGTACGACTCCACCATCAGGTCGTGGTGCTGCTGTGCAAGCTCGGCCTTCTCGGTCACTTCCTTATGGATCTCGGATGCGAGCCGGCGAAACTCGCGGGCATCGGTCAGCTTCGTCCGCATCTCTTTATTCTGTTCAAGCTCCGCTTCCTGCTCTTTCACGGAGGCTTTGAGCTGCTTGATCTTATCGATCAGTTCGCGCTCTTTATCGGTGCTGTAGACCTCCGTCTGCTGCTTGAACTCAAGGTGCTCGATCTGCTTCTGAACTTCCTTGATGCCGCGGTTCTTCAGGTTCCCGTGCTCTTTCTTGAATGCTTCAAGATCCTCGAAGAGTACGTTCGCCTTATCGTTGTAGTCGTTGCGCTCCTCTTTCAGTCTCTGAACGTCTCCGTTGTTCTGGTCACGGAGCTCTTTGTGCTTCTGCGCCTCCTCAACGAACTCGCGGGTCTGGTTGTTCAGCGTGTTACGCTCCCGGGCGTACTTGCTGGCAAGCGCATTCAGCTCGTTCCTTCGGTTTTTATGCTGTTCAGACTCTGCGAGAAACTTCTTTCTCTTATCAACTAAATCGTTCAACATCCACTACCAATCCTCAACGTTCGCTACCTGTCCGGTGTAACCCCGCCGAAGTGGATAGGTCGATACCGGAGACTCCGGAGTTAGTGACAACGTAACAAAAGACGGCTCGCCGGACAGAATCGTCCAGGCCGATATGCATCCATCTGCTCATGGTTGTTCAACCCCCGGTACCTCGCGGCATCTCCCGATGACTGGTGTAACCGGGAGCACCACCATTCCACCCATATTAGGCGGGATTTTACAGGATCGTTCTATTATTCAAATGTCATCCGCACTATTAAGTATTTCGGGAGGACGTGCATACCCGTTCAACACCGCCGTCAGGAGCGGCGCGGCACGGAACGGGCCACCGGTACCACCGGAAAAAGAAATGAGGAGAATATATTCAGAGGAAGTCGATGAGATGTCCGCTGGTCGCGTCCCGTGAAGGGGTGCGGCGTCCGGACGGCGTGGCCTGGCGGTTCACGACGGGTTCGAATGCACGCTGCTGCCCGAGAATCTGTGCACTCTTGACACCGGTCATGATGGCCATGACACGGACGCGGCCTTCGTACTCGCTGTTGACACGCGCTCCCCAGATAACGTCTGCATGCGGGTCGAGCTCGTAGGTGAGGGAACTTGCGATCTCCTCGGCATCCTGGAGCGTCAGATCGTTTCCGCCGGTGATGTGGATGAGGCTACCGGTCGCTCCGCGGTAATCGATGTCGAGGAGCGGGTGGTTCAGGCACTCGTGCACGACGCTCTCCGCCTTGTTCTGCTGCTTGCTCTCACCGACGAGCATCACCGCGACGCCACCCTTGCTCATGATCGCACGGACGTCGGCGTAGTCGATGTTGATGAGCGAGGGCTCGGTGATCGTCTCGCTGATACCCTTAACGGTCTCGGCGATGAGCTGATCCATGACCGAGAAGGCCTGTCCGAGCGGCAGGTTCGGCACGAATTTGATAAGGCGGTTGTTGTCGAGAACGATCACCGAGTCGGCGGCCGCGGCAAGCGCTTCCATGCCTTCCTCGGCCCGGAGAAGCCTCGCCTTCTCGACCTGGAAGGGATAGCTGACCATTCCGACGACGATGGCTCCCTGCTCTTTTGCTATCTGCGCCACGACCGGAGCAGTTCCGGTGCCGGTACCGCCACCCATACCCGCAGTGATGAAGACGAGGTCGGCGTCGGCGAGCAGACCCTCGAGCGTCGGGCGTGCCATCTCTGCAGCCCTTCTCCCGACATCGGGGAACCCGCCGGCACCGAGACCCTTCGTCAGGGATTTGCCCACGAGCACCCTCTTATCAGCCTGGATCATATCCAGGTGCTGCTTGTCGGTGTTGATCGCAATCGTCTCTGCACCGTTGACCTGCATGTGGTATAAACGGTTGATCGTGTTGTTACCGGCACCACCGCACCCGACGATAACAATACGCGGCTGGCCGATCATGTCGTCGCCATCATCGTTCATGGCGTTCTTGGTAAATCTCTCTCGCTCTGCGTGTTTCAAAGCTTCATTAATGATAGTCTGCATAGATTGCATTACCCCCTAAACTTTGAAGGAAACCTGATCGATCTCGCGAAGGACGCGGTTGCCGTGCTTCTCGAGAAGCTCCCGGACGGAATATCGTACAGCCTCCGAAACGGTAGGGAACTCCCCGGCCTCTACCAGTTTCTCAAGCATCTCAACCTGCTGCCTGGGCAATCTGATCGTGATTCGGTCCATCATCGTTATCACTCATATCCGACACATGACAGACAAGAGTCTGCTATTTGTCAGACCACGGTCACCTTATTATCTGACAACATCAGATAAACCCAAATAACATCCCGATGGTATAAAAACTTTTTTAAATTGCTCCAGGAGTTCTCAAAACCGTTTTATGCATTGCAATCTACAATCTACCTGCGATAAGTGCCATCATTATGAGTAAAAAATTTCCGACGAAAGTGGTGCACGGCGGAACCGTGCAGTGGCACAAAAGCCGTGGAAGCGGAGAACTGCTCGATTTTAGTGCAAACATCAATCCGTTCTCCCCCGAAATCGACTGGAAGCCCAACCCTGCAACACTCGCAGACTACCCCGACGACCGGTACGAAACCCTCAAAGGGGTCATCGGGCGGACTTTTTCGCGGAGTCCCGAGGAGATTGCCGTGGGCAACGGATCGGTCGAGCTTATCCGGGCATTCTGCGCGGTCGTTCTCGGCGAAGGCGACGCCGTCTTCCTTGAAAAGCCCACCTTTGGCGAGTACGAACTCGCGGCCCGCATGGCGGGAGCGACGCCCACGCCCGATGAGCAGGCGGCATCGGTGCGCTTCTGCTGCAACCCGAATAACCCGACTGGCTCACTTCGTATGCGCGGCACCGTCACCACGCTTCTCGAAGAGACGGCCGCGACCGGTGCATACCTCTTTCTCGACGAGGCCTTTATAGAACTCTCCGATCCCTGCCAGAGCCTCGTCGATCTCCGGCACGAGAATCTCTTCCTCCTGCGCTCCCTCACAAAATGCTTTGCCGTTCCCGGAATACGATTCGGCTACGGGTTTTCCGACCCCGATCTCATCGAGCAGATCGAGGCGGCACGCCTCCCCTGGACGGTCAACGCATTTGCCGAAGCCTATGCAATCGAGGCGTTCGCACACTACCACGAGCTCGAACACTCACGAGAGTGTATCGCCGGCGAACGCCGATGGCTCTGCGAACGGCTCGGCGAGATGGATCTTCCTTATGGCGAACCGTCCGCAAACTATATCCTCATCGCACTCCCGCTTCCGGCACCGGGCGTCGTGGAGCGGCTCCTGCACCGGGGAATCCTTGTCAGGGACTGCTCGTCGTTCGGGCTTCCGAAGCATATCCGGATCGCGGTCAGAACCCACGAGGAGAACCGACAGCTCATTGAGGCGCTCGAGGCATGCTTGCGCTGATCATGGCCGGGGGGGCCGGCTCGCGCCTCGGGATGGCGGAAAAACCGCTCGTCACCATCGGCACCAGGCCGATGATAGCCTACGTTCTTGACGCCTTCGCATCCGCAGGGCATGAGACACTGGTCGTCACCTCGCCACGGACGCCGGTTACCAAGAACTGGTGTCGTGCAAACGGGATCGAACGATACGACGCCGAAGGCTCCGGATACATCGACGACCTCGAAGAGACGGTACTCGCACTCGATCTCGGCGAACCCCTCTTCACCTGCGTTGCCGACCTCCCGTGCCTGAATGCCCGGATCATCCATACAATAGAAGAGCGCTACCGCACCGCCGGCACGCCGGCCTGCTCGACCTGGGTTCCCCACGACCTCTGCAGGGAGTACGGGTGCAGGACGCAGTATACGGCGATCGTGGACGGCGTGGACGCCTGCCCGGTCGGGATCAATATCGTCGACGGGACGCGTATAGGGAGTGCGCAGGAGGAGGTGGCGGTGCTGATCCGCGATCGACGACTGGCCTTTAATATCAATACCCGCGAGGAGCTCGCCCTGGTACGGTCATACCTCTGCAGATGAAAGATCGCTTCCCGACTTTTCCGCACACGCGGGTTCAACGGCCTGTTTTTTGAGAGAAACACTATTATCGCATCATCACCGACCTATCAGTATGGAGCTCTGCCGGGAAATCGAACTTGAGGGCCATATCATCGATTCCGGCATCATGACCCTCGTATTCGATAAGATCATGGACATGGGCGGGGAGTTTGAGATCCTCACCTTCAACGTAGGAAAACATAAAAAAGACCCGAGCTATGCGCGGCTTCGTATCACCGCCGCCGAAGACCAGCAGCTCGACTCCATCCTCTCCGAGCTGCACCGCCTCGGTGCACGCTCACCCGAGATTAAGGATGTCACCCTCAAACCGGCAGAGGGCGACAGGATTGTTCCGAAGGGCTTTTACTCGACCACCAACCACCCGACGTTCGTCAAGTACCGGGACGAATGGCTCCCGGTCGAGGGGATCGAGATGGACTGTCTCATCGTCGTTCTGGAGGATGCGAAGCGAGCGATCTGCACCCCCCTCTCAAAGCTTAAGGCGGGAG
Source organism: Methanoculleus taiwanensis (assembly GCF_004102725.1). Lineage (NCBI taxonomy): Archaea > Methanobacteriati > Methanobacteriota > Methanomicrobia > Methanomicrobiales > Methanomicrobiaceae > Methanoculleus > Methanoculleus taiwanensis. Next base: position 281,767 of record NZ_LHQS01000003.1, read on the forward strand.
ACGCCGTTGTCATCGGTGAGAACGGCGTCCGGGTCGTGTACCCCGAACGCCCCCGGAAAGTAAGCACGTTTGAGTTCATGCACGGCACGGTATCCTCCGAACGGCCGAGCGAGACGATCATCGCCAAGCTCGCACGGGAGATCCTCGCCCTGAAGAAGAAGGGCGGGAAGATCGCCATCGTCGGCGGCCCGGCGATCGTGCATACCGGTGCGGCGGACTCTCTCGCGAAGATGATACGGGAAGGCTACATCGACGTCCTCTTTGCCGGCAATGCCCTTGCAACCCACGACATCGAGTACAACCTCTTCGGCACGTCGCTCGGCATGGATCTCAAGACCGGGACGCTCGTCACGGGCGGCCACAAGCACCACATCTATGCCATCAGCGAGATCATGCGTGCCGGTTCGATCAAGAACGCGGTCGACCTCGGTATCGTCACCGGCGGAATCATGTACGAGTGCGTGAAGAACGGCGTTCCGTTCGTGCTTGCAGGTTCCATCAGGGACGACGGCCCTCTTCCCGACGTCATCACCGACGCCATGGAGGCGCAGGATGCCATGCGGGAACTCATTCAAAAAGATGTCGGGATGGTCCTGATGATCGGGACACTACTCCACTCGGTCGCCGTAGGGAACTGCCTCCCCTCCTACGTCAAGACCATCTGTGTCGATATCAATCCCGCATCCGTCACCAAGCTGATGGACCGCGGCACGATGCAGGCGGTCGGCGTGGTGAGCGATGCGGGTGCGTTCCTGCCCCTGCTCGCCAAGCAGCTCGACGAACAGAGTAGTTCATCTACCGCGTAAGCGGCATGCAGTAGGGGCGCTCCTCCCGGAGCACGAACTCCCACTCCTGCTTGCAGGCGCAGTCCTCTTCTGCGAGAACCCGAAGGAGTTCCTTATCCCCGGTGAGCGAGTACTCGCCGATTCCCTTCACAATCGGGCGGTCGCAGGCACCGCAGTTATGCGGCCCCCGCATCTGCCCGCCGCCGACAGGGTCGCAGAGGATGTGAACGGGCGAGCGGATCAGCACGTCAAGAGCGCTCCAGAGATACGGCGGGCGATAGGCGTTCTGTTTCCAGAGCCGCTCCACGTCGGTTCTGGTCTGGACGGTGCAGAGGTTCATCGAGATCATATCGGCAACAGGCGAGACCTCTTCTATCGAGCGCAGCATATCATCCCGCGCCTCGGCTTCGGTCAGGAACGGGGGCTTCATCATCAGGTAGGCCTTAACGCCCGCCCCGGCGCGACGGGCGGTTGAAGCCGCCTGCAGGAAATCGGCGTAGGTAAAACCCTTATCGATGCTCTTCTCCCGGATAGCGTCGTTCGTGGTCTCAAGGCCCATCGCAACATGAAGAGGGGTAGACCAGGTGCCGTCGTCGATACAGGCGACGAACTCCGCCAGGCTATCCTCGCTCACGTACTCCGGCCTTGTCTCCGCAACGACCAGCTTGCCGCGGAACGCCAGGCCGGCGGCAGTCAGCACCGCCGGAGGGACCTCCGCAGGGTCGAAGAAACTCCCCGAGGTGAAGATCTTCACCATCTGGTAGTCGTCATCGGCGAACGACTCTTTCACCCAGGCGATCTGCCCGAGGAGACGGTCGACAAGTTCGCTTTCGGAGAGCGGCGGGTAGCGTTCGTGACGGTATCCGCACATCAGGCACCGGTTCCAGGAACAGCCCGCCGTCCTGAAGATGACGGTCACCGTTTCGAGAACCTGTCCATCGTAGAGGTCTTTTCCCCGCCAACAGGCCAGAGGTTTCAGAGCACTTTTGGATATCATTAACACCATACCAGTTCATTCTATGATTATGAAAAGGATCGCATGGCTATCACTCATAAGCATGCTGCTGATCGTGGGCACCGCATCGGCGGCATACATCGGCATCAGCGCGCCCGATCGTGTCGAGGCAGGCGCCCCGCTCATTGTGACGGGAACCACGATGCCCGAAGGCCTGACGAAGCCGTCGCTCAATCCGGGCTTCTCGACAGATGTCGTCCTCTACTACGCGGTCGGAACAAAACAGGAGGTTGCACGAAACACCATCGTCATCCAGCAGGACGGGACGTTCAGAACGACGTTCGAGACGGCGGGACTCCGGAGCGGCCAGTACACCGTCGAGATCATCGACCCGACAAAGACGACCTTCGGCGGGAGCTCCACCACCCTGCAGTTCGTTACCATCGTCAATAGAGCCGAGGAGATTAAGCTCACCGCACCCACCACCCAGATCTACGACGGCACCCTGAACCTCGCCGGCTCGGTCCCGGCCCTCGGAGATGCAGGCATCCAGATCGAGGTCAGCCACGAAGCAGCAACGGCTTTTGGTCCCGCGTACATCAAGACCGACAAGAACGGGGCTTTCTCGCTCGAAGTTCCCATCTCGGAGGGCGGGACATACCGGGTGCAGTATGCCGACTATAAAGGGTTCATCACCGCCGTCGACTACACCGTCACCGGAGGCTTCGTGAACCCCACAGGCCCTACGCCGACGATACTCCCCGATGCCATGACCGCCTCTGCCGGCGCCTCGCGTGACTCCCCTGCATACTTCGTCATCGATACGAAACCAGGACAGGTAACAGTCACCACCTCGCCCGGCATCGACTGGGTGATCGAGTACGCCGATGAAGACCAGGCCACCCATAAGGTAAACAATAAAGGCCTCGTCGAGGGAGAAGAAGCCTCGTTCACCACCCGGGGCGGCGTGGTCTACGTCAAGGTATATCCCATGAGTTATACGGACAGCGGCACCGTCCGCCTCACGGTCGAGAACGCAGAGACCGTTCAGGCAAGCCAGACGGTACCGCCGGTCTTCGGTGACGTCCCGACGACGACGCAAGCGACCCCGATACCCGTGGCGCTCGGTATCTTCGCCCTGCTCATCCTGCTTGTGATCAGGCAGCGGTGACCAATCTATTTTTACCCGGAGAACCCACACTATAAGGCGAGCCGGGATAGTCTAGTCCGGAAAGGCGGTGGCCTTGAAAGCCTCTGGTGCTCGGCACCTCGGGAGTTCAAATCTCCCTCCCGGCGTTCTTACTTTTGTGCATGTTCACTGTTTCAGAGCGGAGCCGCCGGCACCCCGCATACCTTCCTGTTTGAATACGACGTGACTGTTGCCCGCCGCGACACGTTTCCGCAGACACGCTCCCTCATACAGCTGAAGCGCCGCGATCCGATAGCGGGGTCACGTCAGGTCACGGACAATAAGAATGCTGTTCGGATCACGAATACAGAGAACAACGCCGTCCGCCACCGCGCCTCTGACGCCTCCGGCGGACGGCGTACCAGTGCTCGGATGAGGGAAAACATGCACATCCCCATCCCGGAAAAGGCTCGTTTGATGCTATTTTCCGGTTTTTAACCCAGATCCCTGAAGGCTGAATTTAGTCGGGAGATTTCGCGGAGGATATCGACCTGATTCCCGAAATACTGGAGATACTTAGAGTTACAACGGCAATATGAGGGGCAGTACGTTCTGGAGGATAGATCCCCCGCCTCACTCCGGGATCAGCCGTCTGTGGGCTTCTATGAGGGTCGGTTTTCCGGCGGATTCTCCCGGAACTGCTGGGATATAAGCGTTGCTGAGCCTGAGCGACGGGCAGGAGACGCTCCTCACGACGCGAGGCCGTGTCGGCCGGGTGAGGGCGCAGGCGTACCGGATATCGAGAGGAACCGGTGCAAGGATTGGAAACTTCCTGCCGGAGCATAGCCGCCGATGCCCGAAAAGGAAGGCCTGGTATCTCCCGCCTCTTGATCAGGAGCAGTAAGCGCACCCCGACCGTTTTCCGGCCTTCCTCATTATGGCGAGGGCTATACCTGCCAGAACGACCAGCCCCAGCCCTATAATAACGATCTTCATCACCCTCACATGCACTCCCTCCACAATTGAGAGATCTTTCCAATCAGGTTCATTTCAGGCCTCCGTGCCTATCCTCCATGCCCGCACCTGGGGGCGGCAGCATCGGCACCACGGTGCATAAACCTTGCGGGCACCATTCACTCCTACTCGGAGAGGAGCGGGAATATACTCATCAGGCCAGGATCGAGCGGTTTTTTCTTCTGCCAGGCCTCTTCAAGCGGCGTATAAGTAACCTCTCCCCTCACCTCTCCGGCCATGCACCCGCTCCGGCCTTCGAGGAGTGCCGTAACGGCCGCAACACCGAGCTTGCTGCCGAGCACGCGGTCACGTACCGTAGGCGGCCCCCCCGCTGGAGGTGCCCGAGAACGACGACACGTGACTCGAACTCGAGATACTCCCGGAGGGATTCGGCTATCTCAAAGGATCTCCCCGGCCGGTCGCCTTCAGCCACGACAACGATCGCGCTCTTCTTGCCGATGGCAAGCCCCTCTTCAAGTCGGGCGGCTATCTTTGCAAGCGCTATCGATTCTTCGGGGATAATCAGCTCCTCAGCACCGCCGGCAATACCGCTCTCGAGCGCAAGGTAGCCGCTCTCCCGGCCCATCACCTCGACAAAGAAGAGGCGATCGTGCGACCGTGCCGTATCACGGATCCGATCGATTGCATTGAGGGCGCAGTTCGCGGCAGTATCGAACCCGATGCAGTAGTCGGTACCGTAGACGTCGTTGTCGATGCTCGCCGGCACCCCGATAAGCGCTACCCCCCACTCTTCGGCGAGAATGCTTCCGCCGTGGAAAGTCCCGTCGCCCCCGATCAGGAGCAGCCCGTCCAGCTCCGCCTGTTGAACGGTCTCTGCAGCCTTTGCCCTCCCTTCCCGGGTTTGAAACTCCGGGGAGCGGGACGTCTCGAGAATCGTTCCGCCGAGGTGGATGGTGTTCCGGATCGCCGTCCGGTCGAGCGGCATCGTCTCGCCCTCAATAAGCCCGGCATACCCTCTGCGTACCCCGACCACCTCCACCCCGCCTGCAAGCCCGGTGCGCACCGCAGCCCGGATACAGGCATTCATACCCGGCGCATCACCGCCGCTCGTCAGTACGCCTATCCGCTTCATCGAGATTCCCCGAAATGCCGGACGATCAGGCTCGCTTCTCCATGAGCTCCGGCATCGCATCCTGGAGCGCCTCGACCCCGGGCAACGGTTTTCCCGCAAGGAGTTCCAGTACGGCTCCGCCGCCCGTCGATATATGCGAGATCCGATCCGCAAACCCAAACCGCTCGACCGCCTCGATAGTCGAACCGCCACCGACTGCCGTGGTTCCCCGGATCGAGGCAATAGCCTCCGCGACCTGCCGGGTTCCCGTTGCAAACTCGGGGATCTCAAAGATACCCATGGGTCCGTTCCAGATGGCGGTACGGCAGCGGGAGAGCGCCTCCGAAAAGTCATGAACCGTCTCCGGTCCGATATCGGCAATGCGGCATCCCTCCGGAATCGCGGTTATCGGAACGGTGCGTGTCTTTGCGCCCGCCTCCAGCAGATCGGCCACGACGACGTCGCGCGGGAGGAGGAGGGTGACCGGCAGCGATTCGGCCTTCTTCTCGATCTGCCGGACCGAATCGAGCTGATCCGCTTCCACACGCGATGCTCCGACGCGGAATCCCTCACTCGTGATGAAGGTGGATGCCATGCCTCCCCCGATGATCAACAGATCCACCTTCGTGATGACATTCTCAAGGACAGCGAGTTTGTCGCTCACTTTCGCACCGCCGATAACCGCAGCAAACGGCCGCTCTGGGTGTTCGAGAAGATCTGCAAAGAGATCGAGCTCCCGCTGCAGGAGCAGCCCCGCCACCGCAGGCAGGTAGTTCGGAACGCCGACCACCGATGCCTGGACACGGTGGGAGACTCCGAAAGCATCGTTGACGTACACGTCGGCAAGACGTGCAAGATCTCTGGCAAACCCGGGGTCGTTTGCTTTCTCTCCCTTGTGGAACCGGAGATTCTCGAGCAGCACGACATCCCCGTTTCTCATGCCGGAGACAGCTGCCTCGACCTCCGGCCCGACACAGTCGCGGAGCGCCGCGACGGGTTTATCCAGCAACTCGGAGAGGCGTTCGGCGACCGGGGCGAGTCGGAGAGAGTCCACCGCCTTTCCACCCGGCCGGCCGAGGTGAGAACAGAGAATGATCCGTGCATTCCTCTCGAGCAGGTAACGTATCGTCGGCAGTGTTGCACGTATCCGGGTATCATCGGAGATAGCCCCGCTGCTGTCCAGCGGGACGTTGTAATCGACCCGGATAAGTAAACGCTTTCCATGCACATCGATATCCTGTATGGATTTTTTCCTCATTTTCACCACTCCCGGCATGTTGTTCGCCCCCGGCGGGACGAGGAAGCGTCCGACATCTGCATCCGCATCATATACTACAGATCCGTGCCGTAGCCACGGATACCGACATCAGCCACTGGTTCTTCGGGATGCGCCCCGTAGCATATAATGCTGTTGCTCACAGATCGTCCGGGACAAAAGACGGTGATCCGGATACCCCCTCTCACTTCGCAAAAGAACTTCTGCCGGGATTTCAGCAAAAGACCTGCAGAAACGGACTTTGCAGGGCACCTCCTGCAACGGTCCGAACGCCCGTCCAAGGCCGTCGATGTGGATCGAAATCCGGCAACGTCCGCATCCCGCGCCGCACCTGTACACCACACGGGGAGGCTGCCCAAACAGAACCTGCCCGGCAGAAAAATGAAACATTGTGCCCCGGGATCGACCCCGGCGGTCTCGCGCATACTTTTTTTACGTGACGGAACGAAACGTACGTATACCGGAAAGCGAAAAGCTCGAGGACGGTACGCCGCATCACCACAGGATTGCGCCCATCCCTTTTCAGGTAGCAGTATACATCGCCATCGGGCCCGGTCAACCGGATATAACGAGGAGTGAAGAGACATGTGCATCGCAATGCCCGCTGAAGTACTGGAGATCAAGGACGAGAATATCGGGGTCGTGGACTTCGGCGACCTGCGGCAGGAAGTCAGGCTCGATCTCGTGGACGTGGAGGTCGGCGAGTTCGTGCTGGTTCACGTCGGGTTTGCAATTCAGAAACTCTCGAGAGAGGAAGGGCTCGAGACCCGTGAGATCTTCCGGCAGGTTCATGCAGCGATGATGGAGGAGTAATGCACGAGTACAGCATTGCCCACGACATCTACGCGACCGCACGCCGCGCTGCCCTCGAGAACAAAGCAGACCAGGTGAAATGCGTCCACATCGATTTCGGCGAGATGGCAATGGTGAACCCGGAGCAGGTGAAGTTTCTCTTCGAGGTTATCATCGAGGAGGATCCGCTCTTTGCCGGGGCGACGCTCGACTGCCGGAACGTCGCGATCAGATCCCGTTGCGCCTGCGGATACGAAGGGAACGAGCGGTTCGTCTGTCCGGAATGCGGGAAACTTCCCGAGATCGTCGACGGCAGGGAAGTCGTCGTCACTAACATCGAGATTGAAGTCGCGGACTGAAAGGCGCGGCTCAGCAGGGCAGGATACGGATCCTTTTTCAGACACTCTTCTTCTCTGCAGGGAGCAACTCATATCGGGCAGCGGATGCCACTCTGCGACGCGCATATGCTGCACTGTCCGGCCTAGCTCTTCCCGGCGGATCTCCGATTGCCGTTTTTCCATCATAGCCCGCGGAGCACGCCGCCGCGCAGTACCGGGACACTGACCGCTCCGAAGAAGAGATACTTTATGGGGTGCCGGATCAAACGTACTAAGAATCAGTCATACTTCCGGACTTCTATCGAGGATCCGGTTCAGATCGAATATTCGGAATTATTTCTCAGAGAAGTGGATGCACGATGAAAGTTAACCTCATGCACGGAGCCGGTGGAGAGGTGATGGGCGAACTCCTCAGGACCATTACCAATCTGAAAAATAACAACGCCGGTGGAATCGGGCTCGAATCACTGGATGACGGTGCAGTGATCCCCATTAACGGCCAGAACATCGTTTTTACTACCGACAGCCATGTCGTCTCCCCGATATTCTTCCCGGGCGGCGACATCGGCAGGATCGCCGTCTGCGGAACCATCAACGATCTTGCCATGATGGGGGGGAGGCCTATCGCACTTTCGTGCGGGATGATCATACCGGAGGGATTCGAGATCGCCGACCTCGAGCGGATCGTTGCGTCGATGGATGCCGCCCTCGGAGAATGCGGTGCAAGCCTTGTCACCGGCGATACCAAAGTGCTCGAGCGAAGCGCCCTTGATACCATCATCGTCAACACCGCCGGAATAGGCATCGTTGAGCGGCCCGTGCGTGATAACGGACTTGCCATCGGCGACCGCATCATCGTCAGCGGCACCCTCGGCGATCACGGCGTCGCCATTATGGCGCACCGGGAAGGATTCGAGTTCGGAGACCAGATCCGCTCGGACGTATCGCCGCTCTGGTCGCTCGTCGAGAGTGCGATGGCGGCGGGAGAGATCCATGCGATGAAGGATCCCACGCGGGGCGGGTTTGCAAACGCCATCAACGAGATGGCCAGAAAGAGCGGGCACGGCGTCGTCATCGAGGAGGAATCGCTTCCGCTTCGGAAGAGTGTCAGGAGTGCGGCAGGCATGCTCGGCATCGACCCGCTCGAAGTGGCGAACGAAGGGAAGGTGATCCTCGGCGTGAAACCGGAGGACGCCGAGGCTGTTCTCGAAGCAATCCGTTCACACCCCTACGGTCGGGACGCCGCTATCGTCGGCACCGTCGTCGAGGGGTCGAATGTCGTTATGAAGACCGCCATAGGGGGAGAGCGGTTCATCGAGCCGCCGATCGGCGACCCCGTTCCAAGAGTCTGTTAGAGCGATACCCGCAGATACCCTTTTTGAGTTGCCGTGCCGTAACCCTGCGAATCGGACAGGAATGATAGAGCTGCAGACGGGGGGAGAAATACGGATATAAAGCAGGGAACAGGGATCGAGATACGGATGGTGAACACCTGGGACGAAGAGGTGATCGCCGATCTCTATCGCGCAGGAGGATGGTGGAACGAACGGTGGGATCCGGCCGGGCTCGACGCCCTCGTTCGGGGGAGCTTTGCCTTCGCCGTCGCCGTCGAGAGAGAGAGCGGCCGGGCGGTCGGCATGGGCCGGGTCATCTCGGACGGGGTCTCCGACGGATATATTCAGGATCTCGTCGTCCTGCCCGACTACCGCGGACGGGGCATCGGGAAGATGCTTGTTGCAGCGCTGCTCGAGCAGTGCAAAACTGCGGGTCTCGGATGGATAGGGCTGATCGCCGAGCCCGGAACAGAAGAATTTTATCAGCCGATGGGCTTTTCGAGACTCGAAGGCTTCGTCCCCATGCGATATTACGGAGAGCAGTGAAGATGCTGTCACTGGATGATTTCAAACCGGTTACCCTGGATGACAGGGACACATTTACGAAACAGTACGCACTGTACCCGCAGGTACACAGCGATAATACGTTTGCAAACATGGTCTGCTGGAACCACTATGCGGACTACCGCTACGCCTGCATCGGCGATGCGATTATCATCTCGAGCACGATCGACGGCGAGACGACGTTCCGCCCGCCGATAGGCCCAAAGAATCCCGATCTCCTCCGTGAAGTGCTGGAACTTGCCGCATCGGCAGGCGGCAGAAACCCGCTCATCTCGCTCGACCCGGACTCGACGGCATGGATACAGACGCTCTACCCGGATCTTCTCCTGCACCCGGATCGGGACTTCTTCGATTACATCTACCGCGCCGAGGATCTCGCCGAACTCCCCGGCGGTGAGTACCTCTCCATACGCCGGAACCTCAACAAGTTCCGGCGCGAATTTTCGTATACGACCGATGCGATCACGCCGGATACTATTGATGAGGTACTTGAGTTCCTCATCGAGTGGTGCGAGTGGAAGGACTGCGACTCGGTTCCCATCCTCGCCTACGAAAAAGACGCCATCCTCTATGCCATGGAACACTTCTTCGATCTGGAGCTCCGCGGCACTATTATCAGGGTCGGAGAGAATATCGGCGCAATATCGGTGGTGGGACGGCTGAACGAGAATACCGCGGTGGTGCACTTCGAAAAGGCGCTGCCCGACGTGTACCGGGGCATCTATCGTGCGATCAACGCCGAGACCGCGGCCGGCCTCGTGAACGAGTACCTCTGCATCGACCGGGAATGCGACATGGGGGTTCCGGGACTCCGGGAGGCGAAGATGCGGTACAAACCCGACCATATGGTCGAGGTGCACTACGTGCAGAAAGACGACCTGAAGGCGAGCCTCTCATGACCCGACCGGTCGATCTCCTCCTCGAGAATGTGACGCTCCCGGACGGGCGGATCGCCGATGTAGCCATCGATCGCGGGATCGTGAGGCACGTCGGGGCGCCGCTCAGGGCGTACGAATCCGTCGACTGCAGCCGTCTGATCTGCATGCCTGGAGCGATCGATATGCACGTCCATATGCGGGGCGGAGAGCAGGCGTACAAAGAGGACTTTGCCAGCGGCACGGCAAGCGCCGTCGCCGGCGGGGTGACGGTCGTCGTCGATCAGCCGAACACCATCCCTCCCCTCACCACCGGAGAGCGCATCACCGCGCGGATACGGGATGCGGCGGAGCATGCCGTCTGCGGTTTTGCGGTGAACGCCGGCGTCACGGCGGATGCGGATCTCGAGGGGATGTGGCGTGCGGGCGCACTTGCTTTCGGGGAGACGTTTGCAGCTCCCTCGAGCTACGGCGAGGCGCTTTCGCCCGAGGAACTCAGCGGTGCCCTCCAGCGGATTGCCCGGATCGGTGGAGTCGCCACAATCCACGCAGAGGAGATCGTTTCCGGAAAACTGCCGCAGACCCTCGCCGATCACGACCGGATGCGTCCGGCGGACGGGGAGGCGCGTGCGGTCGCGATCGTCGGCGGGCTTGCACCCCCCGGGTCACGGATCCACTTCTGCCACCTGAGCACCGCCGCGGCCGTCAAGACCGCACGAGGCTCGGTCGAGGTGACGCCGCACCACCTCTTTCTCTCCCGCGAACGGTTCGACCCGGAGGATGCGGCCGGGAAGGTAAACCCCCCGCTTCGGAGCGAGACCGACCGGCGGCATCTCTGGTCGTGCTGGGAGAAGATCGATGTCGTTGCATCCGATCATGCCCCGCATACGGCGGAGGAGAAGCGCCGCGCTCTCGCCGAAGCACCGTCTGGGATTCCCGGCGTCGAGACGATGGCTCCCCTGCTCATGGCAGCGGTGCAGAAACGGGAGATCTCGCGGATCTCGGTGATGGAAAAGACGTCCTGGACACCGGCAGTCCTCCTCGGCATCCCGGTCGCCGGGTTTGCCCCCGGCGATCGGGCAGACTACGCCCTGTATCCCCGTGAGATCGCGAGCGTCGATCCGGACGCCCTGCACTCCCGCGCCGGGTGGTCGCCGTACGCGGGCTATGAAGCGGTCTTCCCGGTGGAGGTTATCATGCAGGGAGTTCGCGCATATAAAGACGGCGACCACCTGGCCGCACTCCCACGGTGGTACCCCGGGGATGGATATAATATCCCGGAGAACAAATACTAGTCTGCCGATACAGCGCACTTTATAGGTCCCCGTGTGATCATCTGGCGAGATGCCCGGATATGAACCTCGGGACAACCCAGGTGCGCGACAGGCAACGCCCGGCATAGGGTTAAAAAGCGGGTGAGGTACGGCACCAGCCACCGGTGATCTCTGCTTGTTAGTGTCGGGCGACACTTCTGATTATCCTCTTGAGAGAGCCGTGGTCCTATGAATTCCTTTGCAGAAGCCGTAACAGAGACCGATAGCGGGGTACGTATCGCACTCGACGTCTCGGCCGGTGCGAAGAAGAATGCTTTTCCTGCAGGATACAACGAATGGCGAAAGAGCATCCGCTGTCAGATAGCAGCTCCTGCCGTGGGCGGAAAAGCGAATCGGGCGATCATCGCCCTCGTCGCAGAAACCCTCAGCGTGCCGCGCACCTCCGTGACGATTGCATCGGGAGCCGCATCATCTACAAAGACTCTTCTTATCGCGGGTCTGCAGCGTCCGACAGTTCTGGCAGCCCTGGAGTCAGCCGAAAAACAGTAGAAATCCAGGTCTCGGACTGGAATGGCCGCCATTCACCACGCTGCATTAAAACACCAATATAATTCAGCAATAATCTAAATAACTGGCGGATATTCGAGGAATCCGCATTTCATCTCAGGATGGATTCATGATATGGCTGCCACTTAATTTAAGTAATTTCACTATAGATATATAGCTTGACCTATGTTCAGGCTTATGAATGTTTGCATGACATATGGCGATTATCTTCCCGTTCTATGGGGGGTTTTACATGTATTCACCGGAAACTACGAAGTACCTTATTCACCTTACTTTGCAGACAGAGGGGGTGGTCGACAAACCTGATGTCGTAGGCGCAATATTCGGCCAGACAGAAGGTTTACTCGGCGAAGACCTCGATCTGCGTGACTTACAGAGGACCGGGCGGGTCGGACGGATAGACGTCCAGACCGTCACAAAACGCGGGGAGACAAAAGGCGAGATCCTGATATCTTCCTCGCTCGATCGTGCGGAGACCGCGCTGCTTGCATCGTCGCTGGAAACGATCGATCGCGTGGGACCGTGCGCAGCGCACGTTACCGTCGACCGGATCGAGGATATCCGCGTAACAAAACGCCGGAAGATCGTCGACCGGGCAAAGGAGCTGCTGCTCGAACACTTCGACGAGGGCGAGATCAACAGCGACGAACTGCTCGACGAAGTGCGCGAAGTTATCAGAATAGAGAAACTCGAACTGCTCGGCAGCGAAAAGGTACCGGCAGGTCCGAACGTCATCGATTCGGATGCTATCATCGTCGTCGAGGGGCGGGCGGACGTCATCAACCTCCTCCGCTACGGCATCAAGAACGCCGTAGCCGTCGAAGGCACCAATGTTCCGGATATCATCATCGATCTCTGCTCCCGAAAGACCGCGACGGCGTTCCTCGACGGCGACCGCGGCGGTGAACTGATCCTGCGCGAGCTCTTACAGGTAGCCGATATCGATTTCGTGTCGTACTGCCAGCGCGGAAAGAGCGTCGAAGGGATGACCAGAAAGGAGATCATCAAAGCGCTCCGGAACAAAGTGCCGGCGGAATTTACCGCTGAATACACAGGAAAAATCGACCAGGAGCAGCCGGAAAAAGCAATTCCGGCTGAGGCGACAGCACCGGCAGACGAAAAGGCTCCGGGTGCACAGGCCCGGGAACCGGAGAAGAAACAGGAAGAAACGGAGCAGGGAGTCCCGACAACGCTCGCAGACCACATTACGAACGTGAAAGGCCGTAACCTCGCCCGATTCCTCTCTTCCGACACCGCCGTCCTTATGGAGTCGAATGCCGCAGATCTGGAGACGGCTCTCGAGAGCTTGAATGGGAAGGTGGAAGGGCTCGTCGTCGACCGTGTGGTCGATCAGAGACTCCTCGACCGCCTCTGCGGGAAGAACCTCGAGTACGTCGCCGCCCGTGACTTCAAGGGAATCACCAAGCGGCCGGCATCCATCAGGCTTATAAAGATGGGGTAGCGGATTTTGGCGTGCAAATTTATATATGTTTATATTTACAATTTTTATTTCAGGGAGAGAATATGCACAAGGAAGAGCTTATACCGCTACATGGGATGCTTACCGAGATAAAAGACTTTTTTGAAATGATGAACCCTGAGTTGAAATTCTCACAGTATTACTCCCTCAAGATCGACCCGACGCAGGTTCATAAAAGTAAGATGGAGCACAAATACGCGATATTCGTCCTTGGAACCGAACTTGCAAACGCAATGAAAGATGTCGAGTTTTCGTCATCAGGCAGGATTTCGGCACGCATGCGGGAGCTCGCCGAAAAAACGTTGAAGGAAATCGAATATCTCCAGTAATCGGAAAGACACCGTTTCTCTGCATGGACTCCCTCACTGAGGGCGTCCTATGCCCCCTCCACCCGGTTCCGTCCGAACGGGCGCGCAGGGGCAGATCACTCTTAAGACCTCATCTCCCGTTCCTTCCCGATAAGGAACCCGGCAAGGAGCTTCGGGATGGGGGCTGCCATACAGTGCCAGTTCGGCGTCCCGTTCACTTCGAGAACGGTGTAATCCCGGCCGTCGAGGAGCAGGTCTACGCCGCAGTAATCGATCCCGACAGCGCGGGCTGCGGCCTCGGCGATCGAGGCCATCTCCGGGTCGACCGGGAGAGCCCTTCCGATCCCTCCCTGGTGGATATTATGCGTCAGGCTGTCGGAGACGCGCTCGATCGCGCCCACGGCCTCGCCGTCGATGACGAAGACCCGGAAATCCCGGTCGTTCCAGACGTACTCCTGCAGGTACCACGGCGGCGCCTCGAGATCGGCGACGTCGGTTATCAGCCGGATCCCGTTTCCGTCAAAGCCGTAGAGAGGCTTGTAGACGACTTTTCCGCACTCCTCGATGAAGGAGCGGGCTCTCTCGCACGAAGGTGTAAACAGCGTCCGGGGCGTATTCACGCCCTGGCGGAGGAGAAGCGCCGTCGTCGTCACCTTACAGGCACAGGTCACGATACTCTCCGGGGTATTCACGACGCAGTTGTCGAGAGCGAGAACGTTCAATGCCTCGAAATCATGGCCATTCTGCCGGATACCGCATGCCCAGATGAGCTCGCGCTCAAGGTTGCTCTCGAGCGGATCGAGGGAATCGAGATCGAGGATCCCGTATCCCGCTCCGGCCTTCTCAAGTTCGCTGATTACCTGCCCTGTGGAGTTATCGGTGGGCGTATCGGTCGGTTTTGGAACAATGTAGATCATGCTGTTCACGCCGTTCCCGGCCAGGGGCATACCATCTGCACCTGAACGGTTTGTACATACCCTTTTCTACCTGGGACAATAAAACCGGTGGTGAGGAAAAACGTGACCGAGACCCGGAGACGAGTAATTGCATGCGGAAATCCGCTCATGGGAAACGACGGAGCGGGAGCTTCCGTGCTACACCTCCTTATGGAGCTGAATCCCGAGATCGATGCGGTAGACGGCGGAACCGGCGGGCTCGGTCTCATCCCCCTCATGGAGGGTTACGATAAGATCGTGATTGTGGATGCCATGGTCGGGATCGGAGAACGCGCCGGGGACGTGCGGGTCTTCCGCGAACCGCCACCGGTGCGTCACGGAACACTCGCCCTCCATGAAGTCGGTGTCGGCGAGGCAGTCACCATTGCACGCGAACTCGGCCTTGCTCTCGATGTAGTAACCATCGGCATAGAGGTCGGCAGAGTGGAGCAGTACTCACCGGTGCTCGACCCTGCCGTGGAAGACGGCGTAAAGGCGGCATATGCGCTTGTTCTTCATGAACTCGCGGAGTAGAACCGTCCCCGGCAGAACCGTTACCCAAAAGAGAAGAGGTGTCTTTGGAGAATAGGGCAATCTTTCCCCACATCCGCTATTATCGACGACAAAAGAATAAATATCGCATATATTAAATATCAGTGACGTGAAGTGGTCGTATGCAGCTGCCGCGCGGAACGTTTCACCGCCTTTATAAATCAGTCACCCTTCGTTCACTGAAGGATGAACTTGCGAGTACGCAGTTCACCGGATACTGTTCGATCGCACTCGGGAAGGAAAGCGCCATATTGGTATTCGATAGGGGGCAGGTGCTGCTTGCCGAGTGCGGTGCGGAGAAGGGACAGCAGGCGCTGGACGATCTGCGGAGAAACGAAGAACGCGAGGCAGCGGCAGAGCTGAACCATCTCACACCTGAACAGATCAATCTCGCACAGGAGTTCAACCGCCCCTGCAGCACCGAGTCGCCGAAGGCCGGTGATTCCGGGAGAGCATCGCGGGTCCGGAGCGAGAGACAGAGACAGGCAAGCTCCCCAAAACCGGGGCAGGGAGCAAAGCCGCCCGCACCACCTGCAGCAGCGCCGCACGTTCGGCCGGGCAAAGCGACGGGCGGCAGTATAGGGGCACCTCCGGCTCAAGAGAACCAGGAAGACCTCAACTCGGTCATGCAGACGATCGAAGAGATGGATCTTGAGAAACTCAATAGTACGTTCAGGGCAAACTGCAAGGATATGCTGCGGAGGATTAACCTCGAGCATCTCATTCAAGATGGTGACATGTAGAAGGAGTTGACGCCAGTTATGGATCCAACGGGATATACAACATTCCTTATGACCTTTATCGCAATCACCACGGTAATTCTGGTGATCGCCTGTGCAGGATGCCTCTACTTCATCGTAGATCTTCACAGGAACCTCTCCACGATCGTGGATCTCCACAGGAGAGTTACGGTAGACGCCGGGCTCGCAATCTCGCATCCGAAACGGCCATTCGTGCAGGCCACGGGGGGTTTGAAGGAAGAAGAGCCGGAAAGCAGCATAAGAACCGATATCGATCTGGCCGCCGCGGGGAGCCTGCAGGAGCATCTTGCCGCTATCGCAGAGAAGTACAGCCTTACGTCCTTCACGCTTGCCACCACGGATGGTCTTGTCATCGGATCGACGCGTTCCGACCCGCAGAAAGAGGCGGCGGAATGGAGTTACCTCTACCAGCAGGGAGAGAGACCGGAGAATGAGGATGTCAGGCTTATCGGTGTTTCCCACAAGGGAGAGACGGTGATCGGTATCGCCCGTCCGGTGCGGAAGGTTTCTTCCGATGCTCTGCCGGTGCTTGAACAGGACGTCGGAGAAGCCCTCCGGAGATGGGTATGATCTACCCGAGACAGAACGGGGAATGAGCTACAATGGTGTATGTATATACAATTGCATCCGGTAAGGGCGGTACGGGAAAGACGACCGTTACGGCAAACCTCGGCCCGATGCTTGCAAAGTACGGCAAGAAGACCTGCATTCTGGATGCTGATGTCGGGATGGCAAATCTCGGACTCATCCTGGGACTTGAAAATCTCCCGGTAACACTCCACGAAGTGCTCGGGGGGAAGGCATCTGTTCGGGACGCCATCTACGACGGCCCGCTCGGGGTGAAGGTCGTTCCAAGCGGCCTCTCGCTCCAGGGGTTTCAGAACTCCGATCCGGATCGCCTCCGCGACGTCATGAGCGAGCTCGTCGGTGACTTCGATGTGATGCTCATCGATGCTCCTGCGGGGATCAGCAGAGACGGCATCATTCCGCTGACCGTTGCCGACGGAGTGGTCCTCGTGGTCAATCCGGAGATATCGTCCATCGTCGACGCCCTGAAGACCAAGATACTGACCGAGACCGTCGGCGGCCATATAGAGGGGGCGATACTCAATCGCGTCACCACGAACAACGACGAGTTCAACCGGGCGCAGATGGAGAAGCTGCTCGGCGTCCGGATCCTCGGGATCATCCCCGAAGATCCGAACGTCCGGCGTGCGTCCGCAGGCCGTCACCCAATCGTGGTAAAATACCCGTCTTCTGATGCATCACGGGCGTTCAGGCGCATTTCTGCGGGCATTGCAGGGATCGAGAGTCAGGACGACGAACTTGACCGCCCGGCGCGGGAGGGGTTCGTCGACAGGCTTGCGAGGACACTCTTCAGAGGGAAACGATGACGCTTGGGAGCATACTGCTCGCACTCTTCGGTATCATCATACTCTTTCAGCTCTTCATGATGTACGTCATGTACCGCTGTATCCGGCAGCAGCAGGACGAGATCGACCTCCTGCAGGGGAAGACGTCATTCTCCGAGGACGATCTTGAAATGCTCATCAAGGCCGCCAGAAACGTTGCAGACCTCAGGTGATCCATCCCCTCCCTCCAAAAAAAGCGGGGGGCAAGCGGGTCTTCCGGGGCGGTCGTACCGGCCGCCCCCCTACTCTTGAAAACAGCAAACTGCCACTTATTGTACGTGCCTCGCCATCCGACCTCCGAAAAACGGCATAATCGGGAGAGAAGTTTTTTCCTCGAATGGCAGAAAACACAATGTATAAATATCGGAGGATTTTTATATCACAGTGATTGAATCTACCAAGAGGCTCATGAGATGGATATACGTGTAGATAAGGACGCGTGTCTCGGATGTGGTCTCTGTGTCAAGGATTGTCCCATGGACGTCTACGAGCTCCAGGAGGGGATAAGCGTCCCCGTAAAACCTAAGAACTGCATGGGCTGCCTCTCCTGCCACGAGATCTGCCCGTCCCAGGCACTGGAGCACCGCGGGATCTATCCTGCCCGGAGGCACTACATCGACATACGGGTCTGTGAAATGTTGAATAGGGTGATCTGATGACGGCAAGTTATATCGACGAGCTGCATGAGAGTTTCCATACCGATATCGTCTACCTCTCCGAGGACATCCCCCTCGACTGCACACCGCGACCGAGAGAGATGGAACAGACGCTCCACGGAGTTATGAAACTCAACGGGCTCATCATCCGTTCACTCGAAGAGATCGCAGGCCGGGGGGCAAATGCGGTCACGTACCGGGCTGGAAAAAAGTTCGGCCATGAAACTGCCAAATACTTCCAGAAGCGTGAAGATGTCGAAGGAGCACTTCACGAGCTCTCGGATCTCCTCTCAGGGCAGTACACCTTCGAGGTCTGGAAACCCGAGGATAAAGAGAGTTTCATCATCGAAGAGAACGGCGAGACGTTCATCTACCTTGTATTCCACGACTGCATCGTTCGCCAGACGCTTCGCCGGAACGGTCTGGAACAAGGCGGCCCGCTCTGTCAGACACTCTTCGGGTACGTCGTCGGCGCAATCGAAGAGATAACGGGGCGGCGTGCGAAGCTCGAGATCGTCCACACCGGGCCGAACGCCTGCTTAAAGAAACTCATTCTGAAATGAGGTGACCCTGTGAAGATAGCCATTGAAGAACTTGCAGGGTGCTCGGGGTGCACGATCGCCGTGCTCGACCTCCACGAGATGATCCTCGACCTCGTTGAGAAGGCCGATATCGTCTACTCGCCGGTGATTATGGACGTCAAGGAACCGCCGGAAGGTATCGACATCGCGTTCGTAACCGGAGCAATACGGAACACCGAGAACCAGGAGCGGTTGAATCTCCTCCGCAAAAGGGCAAAGAAGATCGTCGCCTTCGGCACCTGCGCCTGTTACGGCGGCGTCTCGGGGCTCTCGATGCTCAGCAGCAATGCCGAACTCTTCGACTACGTCTACCGCGGCGTGGAGACGGCACACCCGGACGGCACCGTCCCCAAGGATGTACCGCCGTTCCTGTACCGGGCATTCGCCGTCGGGGATATGACGAAGATCGACTACTACATCACCGGGTGCCCGCCGAAAGAAGCACTCCTAAAACAGATTATTCCGGCGCTGATCGCCGGCGATACGCTTGAGCTCTCCCGGAAGTCCGTCTGCGCCGAGTGCGACCGGACGATGGGGCCTGTCGAGAACTGGTCGATGAAACGGCGGTATGAGGGGATACCCGATCGTGAACACTGCCTGCTCGGCCAGGGGTACCTCTGCCTCGGGAGCGTGACCTTCGGGAGGTGCGCAGCGGCGTGCCCGAAGAATAACGTGCCGTGCCACGGGTGCAACGGGCCTTCGCTCGATATCCTCCGCGAACCGTGCCGGGACATCTACAATATGATGGTGCGGCGGATCTCCGATCTGACGGATAAACCGCAGAAAGAGGTTGAAAAAGAACTCTACGACGTCGCCCATACAATGTACGCGTTCACCATCGGAAGCCTGATCATGGAAGACAAAGAGAACTCGAAGATTCGCGACCTGATCAAGGAGAGGAGCGGATGAAAGAGATCACCATCAGCCCGGTCACGAGGATTGAAGGGCATGCAGGAGTCAAGATCTACGTAAACGACGCCGGCGAGGTCGATTCCGCCCACTTTCAGGTCGTCGAACTCAGAGGGTTTGAGAAATTCCTCATCGGGGCGGCCGTCGAAGAGGCGCCCCGGATCACGCCCCGGATATGCGGCATCTGCCCTTCGGCCCACCATCTCGCCGCAGCGAAAGCGACGGATCAGATCTTCGGCGTCGAACCGCCGGAGACGGGGAGAAAACTCCGCGAACTTCTCAACGTCGGGCAGTTCGTCCACTCGCACGCCCTGCACTTCTTCATGCTCGCAGCACCCGACTTCCTCATCGGCCACGAGGCTCCGCCGGAGGAACGCAACGTCATCGGGCTTGCGAAGAAATCGCCCGAGATCGCAAAGAAAGCGATTGCAGTCAGGAAGTTCGGGCAGCGCCTGACCGAAGCCGTCGGCGGCAAGCCCATCCACCCGGGGAACGCACTGCCGGGCGGGATGAGCGCGCCTCTGAGCGAGAGCAGGCGCGCCGACCTTCTTTCGATGGCAAAGGAATCGCTCGCCATCGCGGAGGAGGGATGGGAGATCGCCCGCACACTCCTCGACGACGTCGACCAATCGTTCGGTGCCGTCGAAACGGCATTCGTCGGCCTCTCCGATAACGGGACATTCACGACGTATGACGGCACCGCAGAGGTGCTCGGAGCCGGAGGAGAGCGGATCGGATCCTTCTCGGGAGAGGACTACACGAAGTACATCGACGAGTACTCGGAACCCTGGTCGTACCTGAAGTTCGCCCGGCTCAAATCAGGCGGTTACTACCGCGTCGGGCCACTGGCGCGGCTCAACATCGTCCGGGAGATGGGAACCGAGCGTGCCGACGAAGCACTCACCGAGTACCGCCGGAAATTCGGTATGCAGAGCCAGACCACCCTGGCCTACAACATCGCCCGGTACATCGAGTTCATTGCATCGTGCGAAAAGGCGGTCGCCTATCTTTCGGATACGGGCATCACCGGGCAGGATATCAGAACGCCTGCAAAGGAGGTCGCATCCAGACGCGGCGTCGGTATCATCGAAGCGCCGCGGGGCACCCTGATCCACGACTACTCCGTGAGCGAGGACGGACTGATCGAGCGGTGCAACCTGATCGTGGCGACATGCCAGAACAACTATGCGATGGACAGGGGGGTTGAAGACATGGCGCGCAGGGTCGTGCAGAACGGCACCCTGACCGAGAGTGCGGCAAACCGGATAGAGATGGTGATCCGTGCGTACGATCCCTGCATCTCGTGCGCAACCCATGCCATCGGAGAGATGCCCATCAGGATAGAGGTTGAAAACGTTAACGAGAGGAGATGAAGAGATGTTAAAACAGATTCTTGGAGAGTTCTTGAAACTCGACGGCGTGACCGCTGCCGTCGTCGCCGGACGGGACGGCTTTGTCATTGAAAGTGTGGTTGCAGGCGATGTGGACATCGAAGCGCTCGGAGCGATGGCGTCGACCGGCATGGGAACATCGGAGGCGATGAGCATGGAACTCGGGCAGGGGGAGATGCACCAGATGCTGGTCGAACTTGAGAACGGCCCGATCCTTCTCTCGCCGCTCTCCGAAGACGAGCTGATCGCTATCGTCGCGAATGCGAACGTCAACGTGGGCAGGATCAGATACGAGCTGAAGAAGAACCGTGACCGGATAACCGCCGCACTGTGAGACCGATGCTGCCTGAAGGGACAACGCTTGGCAAGATGCAGAGCACTCTCGCAAACATCATGACCGTCAGCCCCGGGTTCACCGGAGCACTCACCATCACCGGCCCGGACGGCGGCGGATTTCTCGTCGTCGAAGGGGGGCAGCCCATCGCCGCGAGGTTCGAGGAGGAGGAGCGGGTTTACATTATCAACGGCGAAAAAGCGCTCGATTATCTCTACGGCAGGCCGACGCTCGACTGCACGATGATGGCATACACCCCCGAGGAACTCGACGCGGCATGGGAGTACTGCAGGGATAGCGGCTGCCTTGCCGTCGAAGAGGAACCTGACGGGGAAGAACCCGCCAGTCCCGAACCGATGATGAGCGAAGAGAGGCTGGCACAGATAGGTAAGCAGCCGGGCGTGATTGCCGTCTCGGTATTCCATGAGGGATTTGCGCTCCAGTCCATCGGTAACGCAGACGTCGAACAGGTTGCCGCCGTCGCGGAGGATCTCCTCCGGGCAGGCGTGAAGATCGTCTCGGATATGGAGATGGGCGATTTAAACCAGATGATCCTCGAGTCTCCCGACGGCAAGCTGATCATCGCGCCGTACGGCGATCTCTATATCTGCGTCTTCACCGGGCCCGATGCACACCTCGGACTCATCAGGCTGGCCATCCGGGGCATCCAGGAAGAGACCTGAGTCCGGAACCAACCAGACCCTTTTTCTTCTCGCATGCGGATAATCGAAAGTATGCGATACTATTCCGGCGGCGAAGAGCAGATCCGCTACGCCGACGTGAACCGTGCCGTCGAAGCGGCGTTTGCCGAGGCCGGCAGAGGGAATGTCCGGATGCCGCCGAAGGTCTACGTCGATTTCGATTCCGGGGATCTCCGGACTATGCCCGCCTACCTGCCGGCGCTCGGCATTGCAGGGGTGAAACTCGTCACCGTCCATCCAGAGAACCGCTCCCGCGGCCTTCCGACCGTGATGGCGCTCACCGTCATCATCGACCCCGGCACCGGCCTACCGAAGGCCGTCATCAATGCAACCGGGCTCACCGCCATGCGTACCGGGGCGGCAGGAGCCGTGGCGGCGAAACACCTCTCGGCGAAGAGATCGGTGACGCTCGGCCTCATCGGAAGCGGCAGGCAGGCCGAGGCGCAGCTCGAAGCGATCGCTGCAGAGCTCGCCGTCGAGGAGGTAAAGGTCTGGACACGGAACGCAGGGCATGCCGAGGCGTTTGCCGGGCGGTATGCCCGGTACCACGCTCGCAGCGTCTCGCTAGAGGAGGCATGCGACTGTGACGTGCTCGTGACCACCACCCCGTCGACCACGCCGGTCGTGCGTTCGGAATGGATCCGGGACGGCACGCATATCAACGCCATCGGTGCGGACGCTCCCGGCAAACAGGAGCTCGACCCCGCTCTTCTCCGGCGGGCGAGCGTCTACGTGGACGACCGGGAGCAGGCCATCCACTCCGGCGAGATCAACGTACCCGTAAGCCAGGGACTCTATACACAGGGAGAGATCGCCGGCACCCTCGGGGAGGTGGTTCTCGGAGAGAAGCGGCGGGAGTCGCCTGAAGAGATTACCATCTTCGACTCGACGGGGCTTGCCATTCAGGACCTTGCCGTCGCCAGTATCGCCATGCAGAAGATGGCGAGCGTGACGCTGCCGTTCCCGTGACCGAACGCGGGTGCTGCTCTGGAAAAAGGGATAGAAGAAGAGCCTACTCTTTCTCGGGCGGTTGTGCGAAGGCCTTCCAGACCTGTTCGCGGTAGACAGGGCCGCTATTGTAGCTGCAGAACGGAATAAGGCGGCCGTCCGGTGTCGCATAGTGGATGCAGCAGCGCCGGACACGCTGGAGATCGTAGTTGAAGTTGTCCATGAAATGCATCGTGCCGATGAAGAGAGCATTCCAGTGGAACTCCCGCAGCGCTTCGAAGTTATGCAGTACAAGCGCCTTTGCGATCAGCTTCCAGAACTCCGTGGTGTTGCCGCTCTCGGCCTTCTTCACGGAGACGTGCAAGTCCCGCACGCCTTCGACAAGAGTCACGTACTTATTGATCGATCCGCCTTTCCGGAGTTTCGTCTCCATCTTCTTGATCGAATCGAAGAAAGTATCGACGTCGAGCATTCTGTTTACCGGAACCATGCCGTCATCGGTGACAAAGACGTACGTCGCAGCTCCGCAGTGCTGATGCGCCGTGAAGACGAGCTGCGGTTTACCGGTATAGGCTTCTACGAGCTCCGATACCGGGACGACGCAGGGTACCGGGTAGAAGTAGTCTTTCTTGATGATGCCGCCGGTCTGCTCGTCGATGCAGTCGGCGAGATCCGGTATGGTGATCCGCTCTTTTGCGACGTCGTCGTCGCTGGCGGCTCCGGTGAACGCCACCGGCTGGAAGTTCACGCCGCGGACGACGTTGATCCGTTCCGCCGCGTACCGGATGATATCGCCAAGCTCGTGATCGTTTCTGCCCCGGATAACCGTCGGCACCAGCACGACACCCAGACCGACTTCTGCACAGTTACGGAGCGCTTTCTCACTGGTCGGGAGGATAGGATTCGTCTTTCTGGAGACCCCGTCAAAATGGAGATATACCGTGCTGAGGCCGGCATCCTTCAGCTCCTGGACATAGTGCACGTCCTTTGCGAGGTTCAATCCGTTCGTCGCGATCTGCACCTGCTGGAACCCAAGTTCCTTGGCCTTTCTGACGATCTCCGGCAGATCGTCACGCATAGTCGGCTCTCCGCCAGAAAACTGGACAGCGGGAGCCGGCACAGGCTTTTCTCCACGCAGGAGCCGCATCATGTCCACAATCTGTTCGAAAGTCGGTTCGTATATAAAACCGCACGCACGGGCATTGGCAAAGCAGAAGTCGCAGTTTAAGTTGCAGCGGTTGGTCAGGTCGATATTCGCAAGCAGGGTCGTTGAAGAGTGATTATTGCAAAGACCGCAGGCGGTGGGGCATTCGTTCTCGGACGCGGATACCTGCGGGTTCGAAACGCCGTTGCCAACAACCTCGTACTCTTCGAACCGCCTGAACATCGCCGAGTCGGACCAGTACAGACCACGGTATGTCCCATGCTCCGGGCACGTCCGCACCAGCCAGATCTTCCCGTCCTCTTCTACGACATCCGCGTCCAGCACCATGCGGCATGTGGGACAGAGGCTCTTTGTCTTCTTGATAATCATTGAATCACCTGTGCCATCGTCCATTCTGATCTCATGTTTCGATACCTTAATCTTTATATTTACTCTTTATACTAGACTATTGGCGACCAGAAGCTTGGATATCGCTTACATTGCGCTCTCACTATTGTCAGCGATATGGATAATGATTCCGGCATACGTGCCAAACTCCGCTGCCGCTCTCTTCGGGGGCGGCAGGCCGATTGACTTCGGAAAGACATTTTCCGACGGCAGGAGAATATTTGGCGATGGAAAGACCTACCGCGGTTTCATCGGCGGGGTGACCGCCGGAGTGCTCGCAGGAGTCGCCGAGATCCTGCTTCGTAATCTCGCGGGCTGGACGTTCCTCCCGGAGCTGACACCCCTCTCGGTCGTGCTGCTTGCCGCAGGAGCTCTCCTCGGCGATCTCGCCAAGAGTTTCATCAAGCGGCGCCTCGGCAAAGACCGGGGAGAGAAGTGGCCGGTCGCCGACCAGTACGATCTGGTGGTCGGGGCGTTTGTTCTCGTCCTTATAGGGAATCCTGCGTGGTTTTTTGAGACCATAACCCCGGCAATCGCGATATGGATTCTCATTCTGACACCCCTGCTCCACCGGCTCGCAAACATTATAGGATATCTTACAGGAGTGAAGGACGTACCATGGTAACTACTATTCAGGAGATGCTGCTCGAAAGCGGAGCAATAGAGTTCGGAGACTTTCTCCTCGCTTCGGGAGCACGGAGCAGATACTACATCGACATCAAGACAGCCACAACCAATCCGGTCATTCTCGGAGCAATTGGAGAAGAGATTGCAAAAGCCCAGGATTTCGACGTCGTAGCCGGAGTCGCGGTAGGAGCGGTTCCGATAGCAGTAGCGGTCTCGCTCGCGAGCGGTAAGCCCTTTGCCATCATACGCAAGACCGAGAAGGAGCACGGCAAATCAGGCGCCATAATAGGGGACGTGAAGGATAAAAAGGTGCTCCTTGTCGAAGATGTAACGACATCGGGCAGAAGCGCTCTCTACGGTGTGGAGGCGCTCCGCTCCGCCGGTGCAGAGGTCGGAGCCGTGGTGACCGTCGTCGATCGCGAGGCCGGCGCTGCCGAAATGTTCCGGCGCCAGGGAGTCCGATTCGATGCTCTCGTGCGTGTCAGTGAGGTTCTGAACGAATAACCATTAAACAACATGCGGTTCATATAGATGGATATGAAAATACTTGTTGTAGGTGGTGGTGGCAGGGAACATGCGATCACCAGAGCGCTTTCCTGCAACAGCGACGTAAGAATTTTTTCTGTGATGGCCAGGAGGAATCCCGGGATAGCCCGGCTCTCCGAAAACGTGCTGATCGGAAGAGAGACCGACGTTTCGAAGATAACGCAGTTTGCCACCGAATCCGGTGTGGAGAGCGCAGTCATCGGTCCTGAAGCCCCCCTCGAAGCAGGCATCGTCGATATGCTCGAAGAAGCGGGCATCCCCTGTATGGGTCCAAACCGCACCGCGGCACGCCTCGAGACGGACAAATCCTTCTGCCGGGAAATGATGGAACGGCATGGTATCGCCGGATGTCCGCAATACCGCGTCTTCCACGATGTAGAAGCGGCACGCGAATTCATCGAAGGCTACGACGGCGACCTCGCCATCAAACCGATCGGGCTCACCGGAGGAAAAGGAGTCCGCATCATGGGCGAGCATGTCGATACCAGAGGTGCCGTCGAGTATGCAGAGAGCCTCGGCGGCGATCTCATCGTCGAGGAGCGGCTGATCGGCGAGGAATTCACCCTGCAGGCGTTCGTCGACGGCACCCACCTCGTACCGATGCCGCTCGTTCAGGATCACAAACGCGCGTACGAAGGCGACATGGGCCCGAACACCGGCGGGATGGGATCGTATTCGCTCCCCGACCATCGGCTCCCCTTCGTCAGCGCTAACGACTACGAAAAGGCTCTTTCCATCATGCAGGACGTCGTCGCGGCAATGAAAGGTCGCGGCACGCCGTATCGGGGCATTCTGTACGGCCAGTTCATGAACACCCGGGAGGGGCCGAAGGTCATCGAGTTTAATGCACGGTTCGGAGACCCCGAGGCGATGAACGTCCTTTCACTCCTCGAATCCGACTTCTCCGAGGTCGTCTGCCACCTCGTCGAAGGAAATCTCTCCGCTTCGAGCGTCAGGTTCGCGAGGAAGGCAACGGTCTGCAAGTACCTCGTTCCGGAAGGATACCCCGACAACCCGATCTCCGGCCGCCCTCTTACCATAGGCGACGCCGGGAAGGCGCTGACGTACTACGCGAACGTAGAGGAGCAGAACGGCACACTTCATACCCTGACCTCCCGTACGCTCGCCTTTGTCGGCATCGGCGATACACTCGAAGAGGCGGAAGCAGTTGCGGAAGGCGCAGCCGCCTCGGTCAGCGGCCCGGTCTTCCACCGGCGGGATATCGGAACCCGCGAGCTCCTCGACCGGCGGTGCAGGCATATGCAGGAGATTCTATGAAGAAAGATTTCGTCTCGATCATCGACCTCGACCGGGAAGAACTCGAGTCCCTTATCACCGAGGCGCGGCGGCTGAAGACGCTGAAACAGGAGGGCACGCTGCACGAGCTCCTGCCGGGGCGAAACCTCGCCATGATCTTCGAGAAGGCCTCGACCCGGACACGGGTCTCCTTCGAGGTCGGGATGACCGATCTCGGCGGGCACGCTCTCTTCTTAAACCCGCACGACATGCAGCTCGGCCGGGGCGAGGAGATCCGCGACACCGCCCGGGTACTTTCACGCTACGTCGACGCGGTCATGATCCGGGCGTACCATCACGAAACCATCGAGGAGTTTGCCCGCTACTCGACGGTTCCGGTCATCAACGGACTCTCCGACAGGCTGCACCCCTGCCAGGTGCTCTCCGACATCCTGACGATGAGAGAACACTTCACCTCGCTCGAGGGACTCCGCCTTGCCTGGATCGGTGACGGGAACAATGTCTGCAATTCACTGATACTCGCTTCCGCGCTCACCGGAATGGAGATTGCCGTGGCAAGTCCACCCGGGTACCAGCCGAAGGACGATATCGTCGAAATGGCACGCAAAGCAGGAGGGCACGTCAGTATCGGCAGTGACCCGATGGTTGCAGCGCAGGATGCGGATATCCTCTATACGGACATCTGGGTCTCGATGGGCGATGAACCCGAACGCGCCGCACGCCTGCGGGCATTCTCCGGATACACCATCGATACCGCAC
Organism: Methanoculleus taiwanensis; assembly: GCF_004102725.1. Taxonomy (NCBI): domain Archaea; kingdom Methanobacteriati; phylum Methanobacteriota; class Methanomicrobia; order Methanomicrobiales; family Methanomicrobiaceae; genus Methanoculleus; species Methanoculleus taiwanensis. Next base: position 309,451 of record NZ_LHQS01000003.1, read on the forward strand.
TCGTCAGGCATGCTTCCCCGGACGCCATCGTCATGCATTGCCTGCCCGCACACCGGGGCGAGGAGATCACAGGCGAAGTGCTCGAAAGTCCGCAGAGCATCGTATGGGATCAGGCAGAGAACCGCCTCCACGCCCAGAAGGCGCTGCTCGCAAGGCTGATCGGCGGCTCCCGGCAGGAACAATAAAAAAAAGAATATTCTTTACTCTTCTTTTATGAACTCGGCGAGCTCGGTGAAGAGGTACTGCTGCACCTCCTCGACGACCTCACGTCGTCCGCGGAAAGCCAGCAGTTCCCGCGCATCGCCGTCCATATTGGCAAAGTACATCTTTCTCGGGCGCTTCACGACTTCGACATCGAATTTTTCCGGAATCTTGAAAATTATCGACCGGGGCACGCCCGGCGGAACGAGTAAATCAAAGAGTTCTTCGTCTGTCACCTGTATCACCGTTACTTTCCAATCTTGATCCGCCTGGCCATAATGCACGGCCCGCCACAGACCCCGCCGAGCGGATCTTTCGGCTTTCCGATCGAGTTCATGCACCGCCCCATCAGGGCTGCACCACGGGCAAGACCGTCATCGACGAAGACGAGGTGATCGTTCGGTACATCGTAGATCCCCCTCTCGGCAATGCCGTCGAGGATATACTCAGGCTTCCTCCCGGAGATTGCGGCTCTCCCGGTGAACCCGATCGCGGAGTTTGCAGGAACCATCCCCTGTGCGATGGCAACATCGACGAGACGGAGTGCCATCTCCGCACAGACGTGGTCAACGACCTGCGTGAGCAGGCCGATACCATGGTTATCATAGATCTCTTTCCCGATCTCTTTAAGGATGTCCATTTCACTGCCGTTGACGCCGCAGTCACACCCGATCAGTGCAACGCCCGACTCGGCGGCCGCGGCGGCGCAGACCGGCACTCGCCCGAACCGGGTGCGGTCAGGCGGAACGATGCGGATATCGATATGCTCGTGGCAGCGATCGACATATTCCTTGACAAGAGAGCCCTTCCGGTTCGAAAATCCGCTCCCGATGCTCTTATCCCCGAGGAGGTCGAGAGCGGTGCCGGTCCGCTCCCGGACAAGCCCCGTTCCCCGCACGATCGAGTCGGGTATCGCTCCGGCAAGCCCGCAGAAGTTGCCGATGGTCTTGGCGAACGGGTTCGGCTCGTCGGGTGCGACGTCGCTCGTTATCCGTCCGTCAAGCGTCGTCCCGAAGTCTATGGAGAGACAGGGGTTCCGGAAATCGACCGGCGTCCACTTCGCACCCTCCTTAATGCCTGCCATCGCAAGCTCGCCCTCCATCTCGTTCGCCACCATCTCGACACCGGTACACCCGACCGGCGGGACGACTCCGGCAACCGCGCCGACAAAGACAACCCGGTCGGCAAAACTGTGCTCCCGCAGTTTCTTCGGAAGATTCTCGATCGACATAGGGGGCGTCATCTTCCGGGGCGGAACGCCTGCCTCAAGACACCCGTTCGCGAGCGCAATAATGAAATCCCCTACCTGGTCGGGGGAATCCATCGCCGCCACCACGCCCGTACTCCGGACGACGAAGTCGAGGTCGTCCTGAATAGAGAGGTTCGCCTCTTTATGGCACCGGATAAGGGTGTCGCGGACGAGCTCCGTTACCGACTCGCGGGTCAGCTCTGTCCCGTCGAGCGTGGCGCCGAAGACCTCCTCGCCCGGTCTCGGCGGCCGGACGTCGCGGCTCATGGTCACGTTCTTATTGATGATATACGTTCGACCGGTCTCGAGATTCGTACCGGTGAGGATGCACTTCGTCGTCGTATTTCCCATCTCGACGGAGGCCACGATAAAATAGGGTTTCACCTTATACTCCGGCATCGTCATCCCGGCCCCGTGCGAGATCGACGGTGGAGGCGGGCTCTCCACGATATGTGGTTTGGGTTTGAAAAAGCGCTCCAAAAAGCGGGCACACATAGTAGTCGTTTTCGCGTCTGTGTCTTTATATCTTTCCATAGTGAGGGTACAGGCCGGCATTCCTCCCGCTCCACCACCGGTTTTCCGGCGATGCACATGCCGGGAGCTGGATACCGGTACCAGCGGTATTATATATACCGGCGTCCGATACCCTACGTGACTGGCTTTAGCGCCCTGAATTTGCCGCTATGGCCATATCCGAGGAGATGGTGATTATGGTTTCACTGAACGATGATATGAAGGCAGTCTTTTCGAAGACGAAAGTGTTCCCGATGGCAACAGCGTCTAAAACCGGGGTTCCGAACGTGGCTCCGATGGCATCGGTCGAGCTCGCCGACGATGCCACGATATGGATCATGGATAACTACATGCAAAAGACGCTCGAGAACCTCAAGGAGAACCCCGCAGTGGCGCTCTATGTCTGGGACCCCGACACCAAGCGGTGCTTCCAGGTAAAGGGATCGGCGGAGATCCAGACGTCGGGCGAGGCATACGAAAAGTTCCGCGCCAAGATGAAGGCGAAGAGTGAAGCGTACCCGGCAAAGTCGCTTATCGTGATCTCGATCACCGAGGTCTTCGAGTGCACGCCGGGTAAAGAAGCAGGAAAGAAGGTGCTGTGAGCACCGATCTTCCATCTATTTTTTCATATTCTTGCAGAGGCGGGCCTGCAGCCCGAAGTAATTCGAGAACCCGACGGCGTGGTTCTGGTCGATGGTGCAGCTGTCAAAGGATACGAGATCGTCCGAGTAGATCGCCGAATCGGACGCCCTGCCGAGCACCTTGACGCTGCCCTTATAGAGGCCGACGTCGACTGTGCCGGTGACGCGCTCCTGCGTCGTGTCGATGAACGCGTTCAGGGCATGGTAGAGCGGTTCGTGGACGAGACCCATGTAGCCGAGTTCCGACCACTTGTCGTCGACGATATGCTTGAACGCCAGTTCGTTCCTGGTCAGCACGAGGTGCTCAAGGTCGTGGTGGGCGGCGAGGAGGACGGTTGCAGCCGGATGCTCGTAGATCTCGCGGGCTTTGAGCCCGAGGATACGATCTTCGATCATATCGTTTCTGCCGACGCCGTTCTGCCCTGCAATCAGGTTCAGGCGCTTGATAAGGGCAAGACCACTGAGCCTCTCTCCGTTGAGCGAGACGGGCACACCCTGCTCAAAGCCGATAGTGATCTCTTCCATCCTGTCGGGAGCATCCTTCGGCGAGACCGTCCACGCGTAGATATCATCGGGCGGGTGGAAGGACGGATCTTCGAGTTTGCCTCCTTCGATGCTTCGGCTCCAGCAGTTCTCGTCGATACTGTAGGGCTTATCCTTGACGACGGTCACCGGAATGTTGCGCTCCTGCGCGTACTGGATCTCCCACTCACGGGTCAGGTTCATCTCACGCATCGGGGCAACGATATCGTACCCTCCCGCTCTGAATATGAAATCGAACCGGAGCTGGTCGTTGCCCTTACCCGTGCAGCCGTGAGCGATGCAGCGGGCGCCCTCCTTATCGGCGATCTTTACGATCTCTTCGGCAATGAGCGGCCGTGCAAGGGCGGTTCCCATCGGGTAACCTTCATACGACCCGTTCGCCTTGATCGAGCGGAAGAGGTACTCTTCGACGAACCTCTCCTTGACATCGATCGTATAGTGCTGGTCTGCGAGCAGTATTCCCTTCTCTGTTGCTCTCCGCATCTCTTCTTCGGGCTGACCGACGTCGACCGCGACGGTGACGACTTCATCGTAGCCATAGTGTTCCCGCAGAAGGGGGACACAGATGGAGGTATCAAGACCTCCGGAAAATGCAAGGACGACTTTTCCCTTCTCCATTCTCAAACTCCCGCGTCGCACTGGATATAGTTCTGTAGCAGAACGATACAGTCCACAGTAGTATGATCTTTCTCCCAATAAATGAATGGTATCGTAAATCAGCCCTCATAACGCACCACCGATAGTCCTTCAGGGAAACCGTGGGCGGCGGCCGGGCTATCAATGCTGCCAGTCTTCCGCCGTGTTAGCCATACAAAATGGGTCGCTTCCATTGCCTCATACAAAAAAAACGGGCGCGGGGTCGTCGACAGGCATCACGTTGACCGAGCGGAACAGGGGCGCGACCTAAAATGCCATACTGCCCGTTATATTGCCCCTAACACCAGAATATCTGAAAATAGCCCGATTTACGGACAGTCTGTACAACGAACCAAAATTCCTTCCCAAAATGACGATTTTTTCAAAATTCCCAGTATAATCGCCCAATTTTCGAAACCGGAAATTATAAAGTGGCATGAATAGAAATCAGATCTATCGGTGTCATATACACGCACATTCGAATATCCAGATTTTTTGAGAGGATTCCATGGAGCAGTACAGAGAAGAGAAACCAATAGTCCAGGTCGCGAATCTGGTAAAAATCTTCGGCCCAAAACCCGAAAAAGCCCTGCAGCTTCTGCAGTCGGGCTCATCAAAGCAGGAGATTAAAGAGAAGACCGATCATGTCGTCGCCCTGAAGGATGTATCGTTCTCGGTCTATCCGGGTGAAATATTCGTCCTGATGGGGCTGTCGGGATGCGGAAAGTCGACCCTGCTGCGCTGCCTCAACCGGCTCATCGAACCGACTGCCGGCATGGTGTCGCTCGAGGGCAGCAATATCGTAGCCCAGTCACCCGACGAGCTGCGGCAGACACGGCGGCGGAAGATCGGCATGATCTTCCAGAACTTCGCCCTGCTTCCGCACCGGAACATCATCGGAAACGTTGCGTTCGGACTTGAGGTGCAGGGCATGCCTGAGGAGGAGCGCCGCCGGAAAGCCCGGGAAGCTCTCGCACTCGTCGGGCTTTCCGGTTATGAGGAGAGCATGCCTTCCGAGCTCTCGGGCGGTATGAAACAGCGTGTCGGGCTCGCCCGTGCGCTCGCGAGCGACCCGGACATTCTCCTGATGGACGAAGCATTCTCCGCCCTCGATCCGCTGATAAGGAGGGACATGCAGGACGAACTCATCGAACTGCAGCAGCGGCTCAACAAAACCATCGTCTTCGTCACGCACGACCTCGACGAGGCTTTGAAACTCGGCGACCGGATTGCACTGATGAAAGACGGTGAGATAGTCCAGGTCGGCAGTTCCGAGGATATCCTGACGAGGCCGAGCAACGCATACGTCGAGAAGTTCGTCGCCGATGTGGATATGGCAAAGGTGCTGACGGCAAACGACGTGATGAAACGCCCGGAACCGGTGGCACCGAGCACCGCCGGCCCGAGAGTCGCCCTGCACCTGATGGAAGAGCACGACATCGCCAGCATCTTCGTCGTCAACCGGCAGCGGCAGGTCAGGGGGCTTGTACTGATCGACGACGCCGTCGAAGCACTCAAGTCAGGGAAACTGCTGGAAGACGTCCTGATCACCGATATCCCCACGGTCACCTGCGACACGCCCGTCGCGGATATCATCCCGGTGATCGCCGACAGCCGGTATCCCATTGGCGTCGTCGACGTGAACGGAAAGATCCGGGGGATCATCGTCCGTGGCTCGGTGCTCGCCGCCCTGGCACGCAAAGAGGTGGCTGTAGAGCAGCCGGCCGCACCGCCTACAACGGTCCAACACGCCGGCCCGGTGGAGAAGGAGGTCGATGCAGATGCTGCCTAAGATCCCTCTTGGTGACGGCGTGGAGATGCTTGTCGACTGGATAGAGGATTATTTCGGCTGGCTGCTGGACGGGATCAGCGGCGGGCTCAAATTCCTGGTCGACGGGTTCCAGGACATTCTGCTCCTCATTCCGGCACCGGTCTTCATCGTCCTCGCCGCGATCCTGGTCTACTTCATGACCCGCCGGGATCTGAAGGTCACCCTGCTGACCGCTCTCGGCCTCTTGCTGATCTGGGATCTCCAGCTCTGGGATCTTGCGATACTCACGTTCGCACTGGTGATCTCCGCGACCCTGCTGGCACTCGCCATCGCCATCCCGCTCGGCATCCTCTCTGCAACGAACGAGCAGATACATGCCGTACTGCGGGTGGGACTCGACTTCATGCAGACGATGCCCTCCTTCGTCTACCTCATTCCGGCCGTGATATTCTTCGGCCTCGGGAATGTCCCGGGCATCATCGCTACGGTGATCTTTGCGATGCCTCCCGCGATGCGGCTCACGAATCTCGGAATCCGCCAGGTTCCGACAGAACTCATAGAAGTTGCGGACGCGTTCGGCACGACTCCTGCACAGAAACTCATCAAGGTGCAGCTCCCGGTCGCTCTCCCGACGATCATGGCAGGCGTCAACCAGTGCATCATGCTTGCACTCTCGATGACGGTGATCGCCTCGATGATCGGTGCGGCGGGTCTCGGGCTTGAAGTGCTGAAAGGGATCCAGCGGGTCGATGTCGGGAGCGGATTTGAGGCAGGTCTTGCTATCGTCATCATCGCCATCATCCTCGATAGGATCACCCAGAACCTCCTCCCAAATAAAACCTCCCCATAAATCCTTTATAAAGTCGGGATCTAATGTAAAAGAGGTCATTTCTGGCCTTTTTGACATGTCGTGCAGAACGGCCAAGAGAAAGGTTTCTCTATGATCACCGGCAGAACACCGGTGCATCCTTTTTCATCATGCAGACTGTTCGGCATGCGACTATCGCTGCCCCGACGAACAGACAGATGCGGGGCAGATCAGTAAACAAGGTGAATTTATGTTTTTCAAAAAAGGAAGCATCATTGCGCTGGCCGGGTGCCTGCTCGTCCTCTGCGTTCTGGCGGCAGGCTGCACGACGCAGCCGACAACGACACAGACCGAATCGAAGGGCGAAGTCAGTATCGGCTACGTAACCTGGGATTCGGAGATTGCCAGCACCAATGTGCTTAAACAGACATTTGAGAAGGCCGGATACGACGTCGAGATCGTCGCCGTCGATGCAGGGCCGCTCTACCAGGCGGTTGCGAACGGCGATGTCGACTGTACGATCTCCGCATGGCTCCCCGCCACACAGGCAAACTACTGGGAGGAGTACGGTGACCGGATCGATATGGTCGGTAGGAACATGGAAGGAACGAAGATCGGACTTGTCGTTCCGTCGTATGTGACCATCGACTCCATCGACGAACTGAACAGTGTCACGGAGAAGTTCGGCGGAAAGATCACCGGCATTGAACCCGGTGCCGGTATCATGTCACGGACCGAAGAGGCGATCGACGCATACGGTCTTGATTACGAGATCGTCGCAAGCAGCAGCGCAGGCATGGCTGCCGAGCTCCGTTCCGCTGTCGCAGACGAGAGATGGATCGTCGTGACCGGATGGACGCCGCACTGGAAGTTCGCCCGGTGGGATCTGAAGTACCTCGACGACCCGAAGGGCATCTACGGCGGTGAAGAGTATATCGCGACGCTCGCCCGCCAGGGTCTCGCGACCGACAAGCCCGGTGTCTATGAGATCCTCACCCGGTTCAACTGGACAGCCGCCGACATGGAGTCGGTGATGGTCTCCATCGAGGAAGGCGCATCGGACGAGGAAGCGGCAAAGGCATGGGTCGATGCCCATCCCGACCAGGTGAACGCCTGGATCGGCACTCAATAACTCTTTTTTCCGACTCTGCCGGAACATACGGGCTGTCGGCCAGGTCTTTGCCCCGTGCCCGGTCAGCGGTGACGCGGACGAACTCCAGAGGTGCTCGGCTGATATCTATCAGCATTGCCTTCCGATTGCGGGCGTCGGTGAGCGGATGCACATGAGTAATAGCCACAGAATATCTCCGGGCAGATTTGTGCAACACAGCACCGGTTAAGCAACGCTTATATATCGGCAATCCAGGCCGAGATCTTCCGAATTTCGACCCACACAGAAGCCCTCAGACAGCCGATCTCGGGTCGATCCAGGGGGAGACATCCCCGGAAAATTACTCTGCCGCATATGGCCGACATGGCTCTCCGATCCTGCCGTTTTACGGTGATCGGGGCGACATATACAGGATAATTTCCGGTACTGGAATCCGACATCCGAAGAGGGCGATAGAACCGGAAAATAACGCCGATTTGACCTTCGTTCGGGAGGCCCGGAGGGTGACTTTCCCGCGGGGAGACGTGTTTCGCGATCCGCTGTTCGAAGAGATCCCGGCAAGCCCGGGAGAACGCAGAAAACAGGGCATTTTGCGTAATTACTGCCACAGTTATCGTCCATCCATAAGCCATACGCAGATCCAGATCGGCTGCGCACGCTCATCAGGCCTTCCTCTTCAGTCCGAAGAATTGCCGGACGAGCCCGGCATTCTCTTCCCGGATCCTGCTATGTCCACCAGCCAGTTTTTGCCCGACCTCTTCTGCGATGCGGCTGAAAAGTTGTGACCAGGAAGGCGATTGAGAAAGGGATTTTATACCGTCTCATTACGGGTGCTGTTGCACATTGGAGTTATCACTCTTGGTTGTCGTGGAACTCTGTTTCCGTAGCCTTCTGAGTGCAGTCTCACTGCAAGAATTGCCTGGCGATTTCCCGCATGGCTTTCTTTGTCATGGCAGTTCACCCATATACCGTATACGTTCAAGCCGCCCCGGAATGCCGTTGGTTACGGACTCCCATGCCGTATCGCGGTAACGTTCGTAAGATCGGAAACGACAGGGAAGGCCGGTGGCTGTAAACGGGTCGTCTCCCTTCATGAGCTGGAAATGCAGATGCGGCGCCATTGTATTACCCGAATTGCCGACTTCGCCGATCAGAGCGCCTGCCTGTATCTGCTGCCCTTCTTCTACGTTCACTGAGCCGCTCCGGAGATGCGCCAGAAAAGCCGAGCAGCGTTCCGAGCGGACGACGACACAGTTTCCGGCGATCCGGTGGAGATCGATCTTCCGGCGGGAGGGTGCACGCATGAACGAATAGGTGAGAAGGAGCGAGTGAAAGATATCCTTGAACGTGTTCACTTCCAGTATGTCGGGCCAGCCGTCGCGGACCATGACGACTTCGCCATCAAAGGGAGAATATATCGGCTGAGCCCAGCCATAGAAGTCATTTACCGAGACATGACCGTATAGTTGATGAAGCCTGTTTTTCGACGAAAACCGCATGGAAGGTTCCCATTTTGCCCTTACGAAATCGAAGGCATAGCGCAGGCCGAACTGCTCCGTGCCGTGGCTTGGTACACGGTATGCAGGCGTACGGACGGCCGTCCATTCACCACGGAGTGGGAACTCGACAGTATTGTTATCTTCCGCGTTGCGCATGAATCTTCCATCCCCTCCTCATCGCGGGCACAACTGTAAGAATGCACTTCTTTCGAATTAAATCCTGGGTATCAGCTTCTGCACGCTCCTGTTCCATCCGGGTGCCGGCATCCCGGGAAGCACAGGCCCCTCCCCTTATCGCGACGGCAGACCAATCACCCCGGCCGCACCGCCACCATCCCCTGACGGACGAAGGCTGCCTGCATGCATAAATAGTGCAAGCACAGTATGCAGTCCTGAACCAGAAGGTTTTACCATGGATGGAACACAACAGAAATGGTATTATGTCCTGAGAGGCGTCATCGCGCTCCTCTTCGGGATTGCCGCCATCGTATGGCCGGCCGTCGTTCTCGAGTTCTTAGTCTACTTCTTCGGCTTCTTTGCCATCATCATCTCAGCATTCGCACTCATCGCCGGAGCAACCTCCGGCCCTTCCGGCAGCGCAAAGTGGTCGATCATACTCCTCGGGCTCCTCGGGATTCTGATCGGCATCTTAACGCTTGTCTCACCGTACTTCTTTATCGTGATCATCATCTATCTTATCGCGTTCTGGGCATTGATCACCGGTGTCGGCGACTTTGTCGCCGCATTCACCGCATCGGCAGGAATGGGGATGCGCCTCTTACTCGTGCTCCTCGGCATCGTATCGCTGATCTTCGGAGGAGTTCTCCTCTTCTACCCGCTCCTCGGTGCAGCCACCATCGTCTGGGTGCTCGGGATCTACGCCATCATCTTCGGCATCCTCGGAATACTCTACGGAATCACCGGCGGAAGCACCGGGAGGGCGCCACTAGCGGCATAAGTCCTGCGACCGCTACCGTATCGTCATGAGAAAAAAGCGGAGGCGTCTTCTGCGGGGGAAGAATATCCCCCGCAGCATGATCTTCCGGTTATGCCGTTCCGATATAGTGGCCGAGCGGTTCGATGGTGATCTCCTCGCGCTGTATCGCGTCGATCGCCATCGCAGCGGCGCGGGCCGCCTGCAGCGTGGTGATGTAGGGAATGCCGTAGTCGATAGCCATGCGCATGATCTGGAGGTGATCCTGCCTTGAAGCCTTGTCCGCAGGCGTATTGATAATGAGACTGATGCCGCCGTGACGCATCATGTCGATGACGTTCGGGGAACCTTCCTGGACTTTGCGCACCAGATTCGCCGCGATACCGTTCTGGCCGAGGAACTCCACCGTTCCACCGGTGCCGTAGAGGGAGAGACCCATCTCGCTAAGCTTCCGTGCGATCGGCATCATTTCTTCCTTCTGCTCGTCCGTCACCGAGATAAAGACATTGCCGCTGACCGGAAGGGTGTTGTCGGCAGCGGTGCAGGCCTTATAGTACGATCGGCCGAAATCGTAATCGATGCCCATGACCTCGCCCGTGCTCTTCATCTCGGGGCCGAGCACCGTATCGACGCCCGGCAGCTTGTTGAAGGGGAGCAGCACCTCCTTGACCGCTACATGGCCGATCTCCCGCTCGGTAACCCCGATATCGGCAAGTTTCCTGCCGATCATAACTTTTGCCGCCACCTTGGCGAGCGGGATGCCGGTCGCCTTTGCAACGAAGGGAACCGTCCTGCTCGCACGCGGGTTGGCCTCGAGGACGTATACCACGTCGTTCTTGACCGCATACTGGATGTTGATGAGCCCGACGACACCGAGGCCGAGGGCGAGTTTCCGGGTGTAGTCCCGCACCTGCTGGATCACCGATGCGGAGAGCGACTGCGGCGGAATGACACAGGCGGAGTCTCCGGAGTGGACTCCCGCCTCCTCGATGTGCTCCATGATACCGCCGATCAGCACGTCGGTGCCGTCGCAGACGGCGTCGACGTCGATCTCGACGGCATTCTGGAGGAAGGAGTCGATCAGGACGGGGTGCTTTCTGCTCACCCGGACAGCCTCTTTGATGTAACTCTCAAGCTCCGTCTCGTCGTGGACGAGCTCCATCGCCCGGCCACCGAGGACGTAACTTGGACGCACCAGAACCGGGTAGCCGATCTTCTTCGCCATCGTCCGTGCTTCCTCTTCGGAGTATGCGGAGCTGTTCGGAGGACTCGGGATCTCGAGTTTCGCCAGGAGCTGGCTGAACCGGTCGCGGTCCTCGGCAACGTCCATGGCGTCGGGGCTGGTTCCGAGGATCCGCACAGGGAGATTGAGTTTCTGTATCGCCTCACCGAGCGGGACGGCAAGATTTACGGAGTTCTGGCCGCCGAACTGCACCATGACCCCGTAGTAGTCGTCCTTCTTCAGGATGTTCACCACATCCTCAAGCTGCATCGGCTCGAAGAAGAGGCGGTCGGAGGTGTCCGCGTCGGTCGAAACCGTCTCGGGGTTGTTGTTGACGATATGCACCTCGACTCCCTCCTCCTCCCGGAGCGCCATGACGGCGTGGACGGTGCAGTAGTCAAACTCAATCCCCTGTCCGATCCTTATCGGGCCTGAACCCAGGATCAGCACCTTCTTCATCCCGTTCTTCGTGATCTCGCACTCGTTTTCCCAGGTCGAGTAGAAGTACGGGGTCGTCGCCGGGAACTCCGCAGCGCAGGTATCGACCATCTTGTAGGTCGGCGAACCGGCAAGCGCGTCGATCTCCTCCGGGCTTCTGCCCGAGAGCTCGGCGATCTCCTCGGTCGTGAACCCGTAGCGCTTTGCGTTCCGGACATCTTCGGGCTCGAAATTCCTCTGCAGTTTCTGCTCCATCACGACGACGTTCTGCATCTTCTCGAGGAAGAAGGGTGTGATGGCGGTAAGGCTCGCGATCTCCTCGACCGAGAAGCCCTCCCGGAAGGCATCGAAGAGACAGCCGAACCGCTCGTCGGTCGGTCGGGTGAGGATCATCCGGATCTCGCTCGGGCTCGTGTGCCGCTTCATATCCGTGTCGAGCGACCGGAGCGCCTTCTTAAAGCCTTCCTCAAGCGTCCGTCCGATCGCCATCACCTCGCCGGTGCTCTTCATGGCAGTGGTGAGCGTCCGGTCGGCGGACTTGAACTTGTCGAACGGCCAGCGGGGCACCTTCACCACGATATAATCGATGGCAGGTTCGAAGGATGCCGGGGTGGCACCGGTGACGGTGTTCGTGATCTCGTCGAGGCGTAGGCCAATCGCTATTTTGGCTGCAACTCGTGCGATGGGGTACCCGGTCGCCTTGGAGGCGAGAGCGGACGACCGTGAGACACGGGGGTTTACCTCGATGACCCGGTAATCACCGTCGCGGAAGGCGAACTGGACGTTGCACCCGCCCTGAACGTCGAGCGCACGGATGATCTTGATTGCGGCGCTGCGCATCATCTGGAATTCATCGTCGCGGAGCGTCAGGATAGGTGCCACGACGACGGACTCCCCGGTGTGGATCCCCATCGGATCGACGTTCTCCATACCGCAGACGATGATGCAGGTATCGGACGAGTCCCGCATCACCTCGAACTCGATCTCCTTCCAGCCGGCGACGCTCTCTTCCACGAGAACCTGGTGGATGCGGGAACGGGCAAGGCCGAGTTCGATGATACGGCGCATATCCTCGGCGGTGTGCGCAACACCGCCGCCGGAGCCGCCGAGCGTGTATGCAGGCCGTATGATGGCGGGGAGACCGACCTCGGCAAGAGCCGTATCGATCTGGTCCAGCGATTCGAGGATCATGCTCTTTGGGATCGGCTCGCCGATAGCGTTCATCAGGTCGCGGAACTGCTCGCGGTCCTCGCCGCGGTAGATCGCTTCAAGAGGCGTGCCGAGGATCTCGACACCCTCAAGAGCTCCCATCTCTGCGAGCTCCGCGGTCATGTTGAGGCCGGTCTGCCCGCCCATGCCGGAGAGGATCCCATCCGGCTTCTCCTTCTTGATAATCTTCGCGATTATTTCCGCCTTCAGCGGTTCGACGTAGATGGCGTCCGCCATATCGGGGTCGGTCTGGATCGTCGCCGGATTCGAGTTGACGAGGATTACTCGGATACCCTCTTCCTGGAGGGCGCGGCAAGCCTGGGAGCCGGAGAAGTCAAACTCCGCCGCCTGCCCTATCTGGATCGGCCCCGAGCCGATGAGAAGGACCGATTTAATATGATCTTTTCGCGGCATCAGGGAATCCCCCGGTAAATTCTGTCAAAGAAGTGTATTTCCGTATCGCGCGGCCCGCCGTGCGCTTCGGGATGGAACTGGACGCATGTGATGTTCAGATCCTTGTTCTCGAATCCCTCGACCGTACCGTCGTTGACGTTCCGGTAAGAGATCTCGCAACCCTCAGGAAGGGTATCAGCATCGACCGAAAACCCGTGGTTCTGCGTGGAAATGTAGATGCTGCCGTCTTTGTAGCGGACGGGCTGGTTCGTGCCCCGGTGGCCGAACTTCATCTTGTAAGTCTCGGCGCCGAGCGCGAGCCCGGTCACCTGGATCCCCATGCAGATACCGATGATGGGCAGCTCGCCCGCAAGATCGCGGATCAGCCTGATGACCGCCGTCGCCCTGCGGGGATCGCCGGGTCCGTTGCTGATGAAAAGGGCGGTGGGCTTGCATGCCATCACCTGATCGGCAGTCGCGTTGTGGGGGAAGATACAGAGGTCAGCGCCCCTTTTTGCAAGACTGACGAGGATATTGCGCTTGATACCGAGATCGATGACGGCTATCCGTTTCCCGGGTCCGGCCAGCCGGTACGGTTCCGGACAGGATACGCTGTCGATCAGATCCTGATCGGTTATCGGCGCGACCGACCGTGCGCGCTCGATCGCCGCTTCCTCGTTATCGTCGCCGACGATGAGCGATGCACGCAGCGTGCCGCTCATCCGCGTTTTGATCGTCAGCATACGTGTATCGACACCGGTTATACCAAAATGCCCGTTCTCTTCGAAGAACCGGGCGAGAGAAGAGTTCGTAGAGGGTTTTGCGCAGATCTCGCGGGTGACGGAGCCCAGCGCATGAACCCGGGGACTCTCGAAATTTTGCGTGTCAACACCGTAATTTCCGATTGTAGGAAAGGTGAACATTAAGATCTGACCGGCATAACTCGGATCCGTCAGGGACTCCATGTAACCGGTCATCTGTGTGGTGAAGACGAGTTCGCCCGAGCAGCTCCCTTCAACACCAAAACCATTTCCTTTTATAAAAGTGCCGTCTTCAAGACCCAGAACCGCCTTCATGAATTACCATAGTACATGTGTCCGGGACCTTATTAACGGTAGTGACGGATCGGCGTCCTGCCGCATCCCGTCCGTCTTTCTATCGACCATCCTGCCGAAAGGACACCCCGTTACGTTCATATGGTATACCGCACACTGCGATGCATGGAGGTCAAGAGAGTTCCAGTCGAGAGCCGGACGGTCGAGACACCGATCGGACCGTTCATCATCAGTCTCGTCCGCGAGGACCTTGGCGGCGTCTATCCGGGTATGCGGCGATATACGGTGGAGATCCGACATGCAGAGCAGTGCGTCTACCGGTACGTGATCAACTCATATGAGCAGCCGCCGCATACACTCTTCTCCACCGACGAGGTGGCTGAGATTGTATTCGGCAGACTCGCGTATGACGTAGCGGCACGCCCGCAGCACTATACGGAAGCTCTTGCGCCCGTTCACCGGGCGCTCCCGGGCGGAACCTACGACGTCGTCATCCTGCAGGGGAGCCCGCGGCAGTTCGGCAGTTCGGCAACCCTTGCCGGGTGGTGCGCCGACGAGGCATCACGGCAGAACCGGTCAGCGCATATCTTTTCCGTGCACGAGATGGAGATTCGGCCATGCTCCGGCTGCTATGTCTGCTACAACCAGGGGATCTGCCCAATCGATGACGATATGCCGGTTATTATCAAGGCCATCGAGACAGCGTCCCTCCTCATCATCGCAACGCCGGTCTACACCAATACCGTTCCGGCAGGCCTCAAGGCCGTCATCGACCGCGGCCAGGCGCTCCATGCGCGGCATACGCTCCTCGGGAGACCCTCTCCGGGCAATGGCCTTCTGATAGCCATCGCAGGGCGCCCGGGTCCTGAGCCGTTCGAATGCACGCGATCGGTCACAAACGCGTTTATGCGGAACATCGGCATCCATCCTGCCGGGGAGATCACGATCGACCGGATGGATACACGCCGGGATGTCAGGGCGATTGAAGGGCTCGAAGAACGGGTCAGGACGGCGGTCGCTTCGCTGCTTTAGCCTGCAGCGAGCCGAAGGCTGATATAGGGGGAACCGGGATGATGGTATATGGCAGATGTTATTGTTGAGATAGTCGGGCTCTCCGAGTCGGAATGCGGCCCGTTTCCCTGTGACGAGACGCGCAGCTGCGGCCTTGAGGTCTGTTATCCGTCGAACCGCATGATGGACGCCATAAGCGCCCTGCGCGACGAGCTGAAGAAGGAGTACGGCGATCGGGTCGAGGTTCAGCTGACCATCATCGACGAGGCCGTGCCCGATTACGTCAGAACCCTTATCGAAGAACGGCAGCCACCCATTCCGATGATCCTCGTGAACGGGCGGCTCACGTCCATCGGTAGGATCTCATTCCCGTTGATAAAAGAGGAGGTCGATTATGCCCTGGAGGAGGCTTAATAGACCTTTTTCAGCTCGCCGGTAGCGAGGTCGAAGTAGAGGCCGTGCACCCGGAGACGCCCCTCCTTCTCCGCCGCGCGAACCGGCGGGTAGGTGCGGAGGTGTTCGAGCTGCAATCCGATATTCTCAAGCTCGATGAGCCGCCGCCTGATCAGTTCCTCTTCAGGCGTCTTTGGAACCTGCATCCGCGTATCGACACGGCGCTTCGCTTCGATTGCGTTGTTGAGCCAGAGCGGGATGTAAGCATCCTTGCTCTCCTTGTCAAGCGCCTTCATCGCCCCGCAGTCGGAGTGTCCGCAGACGACGATGTCCCCGACTTTCAGGTGGTTTACGGCGTACTCAAGAACGGTGGCAAAATTCCAGTCGTGCACCGGGACGATGTTGCCGATGTTACGCTGGACGAATATCTCACCCGCCTTTGCCCCGGTGATCCGCTCGGGGTTGACGCGCGAGTCCGAGCAGCCAATCCAGAGGACGGTCGGGCTCTGGCTCGAGACGAGGCTCCCGTAGTGTTCGGGGTCCTGATTAAAATCCTCTTTGAGAAACGTCTTGTTACCTTCGAGAAACTTGTCGATCATTACATCACCACGGTATCATATTAGAGGCTTCCCTCGGAGGGGTTTGCCTGGAAGAGACTGTATCGCCAGGGGATACATATACCCTCCGCCTTTTCCCGTTTGAAAAAAAAGAGAACAAATGGAGATTAAAAGGCGCTAACGCTGCACAGCGCCGAGATTTGCCTGCTCGACCGTTCGTGCGTAGCGGGCGAGCACGCCGGAGAGGTTCCGCTGCCTTGGAGTCCAGGATCTCCTCCTCTCCTCAAGGATTACCGGATCCACGAGCAAATCAAGGCGTTTCTCGTAGAGATCGACCTCGATCGGGTCACCTTCCCGCACCAGCGCGATCGGGCCGCCGACTTCGGCCTCGGGAGCGACGTGCCCGATGCACGGGCCGCGTGTGCCGCCGGAGAACCGACCGTCGGTGACGAGGACGACACGGGTATACCCAAGCCCCATCAGCGCCGATGTCGGGGAGAGCATCTCGGCCATCCCCGGCCCTCCGCGCGGCCCTTCGTAGCGGATGACGAGAACGTCCCCTTCGGTGATCTCCCGGCTCAAAATGGCCGCCATCGCTGCCTGCTCACCGTCGAAGACCCGGGCAGGCCCCCGGTGCCGCCACATTGCCTCCGGAACGGCAGCGCACTTCACGACGGCGCCGTCGGGGGCGAGCGACCCCGCGAGAATCTTGAGCCCGCCGGCAGGGCTGACCGGGCCTGCGACGGTCTTTAAGATCTCGCCGTCGGCCTCCTTCGCCTCACGGGCGATGGAAAGGATGCTCTTCCCCGCTACGGTCGGAGAGTCGTCGAGGTACGCACTGAGCTCCCGCAGAACCGCAGGGATTCCGCCTACCCGGTGGAGCGCGAGCATCGAGTGCGGCCCTGCGGGCTGCATATGGCAGATATGCGGTGTCTGCTCACTGATGGCGTTGAAGGTCTCAAGATCGAGAGGCACCTTGGCCTCACCGGCTATCGCCATCAGGTGAAGAACGGTGTTCGTCGACCCGCCGAGTGCCATATCCACCCGCACCGCGTTCTTCAGGCTCTCGAGCGTAATGATCGAACGCGGTCGGATATCCTCTCTGACGAGTTCGACGACGCGCTCGCCGCTCTCGCGCGCGATCCGGAGTTTACCTGCATCCACCGCCGGGGTTGCGGCACACCCAGGGAGGCTCATTCCAACCGCCTCGGTCATGCACGCCATGGTATTTGCGGTATAGAGACCCTGGCAGCTGCCGCAGCCCGGCATCGCCGCACACTCGAGCTCGCAGAGTTCGTCCTCCCCCATCACGCCGGCGGCGACCTTCCCGACTCCCTCGAAGACATCGATAAGCGAGAGGTCGCGCCTGTCCTGGTAGCCGGGGAGCATCGGCCCACCGGTGACGACGATCGCCGGGATGTTGCAGCGTGCCGCGGCCATCAGCATCCCCGGGACGATCTTGTCGCAGGTGCCGACGCAGACGAGGCCGTCGAACCGGTGCGCCTCGACCATCAGCTCAATCGAGTCGGCAATATTCTCCCGCGACGGGAGGGAATAGCGCATCCCCTCATGCCCCATCGCGATGCCGTCGCAGATCCCGATCGTCCCGAACTCAAAGGGAACACCGCCTGCCGCAACGATCCCTTCGTTCACCTTCGCCGCGACCGACCGGAGGTGTATGTGCCCCGGGACGATCGTATTCCAGGCGTTCGCAACACCGATGAACGGAAGACCCATCTCCTTATCCGTCACCCCGAGCGACCGGAGCAGCGATCGGTTCGGCGCTCTCTGGTAACCTGTCTTAACAGTCTCACTCCGCATGATCATCGTATCCGTTGGAAGGTACGTGGGACGTACGCCTGTATAAGATCTCGGTGCACCACACGGGGCAGGATCGTTCCCCAAAAGACACACCGCAACGATGAAGAGCAGCAGGATTGCGTCAGGCAACGAATCCCCGAGCGGAAAGAGAGACCATAAAAATACGTCCTGTCGGGGTTATCGGCAGGTCTGCCGCCAGGAACCCTCTTCCCAGCCTCACTGTAACCAGTCTGGAGAGAGGCCGCAGGGACAAGGGGAGGGGAAAAAGAGCTGGAGGCTCTACTCCGCAGGGAGAGAACCGTCGTAGAGGTTGACCACGCCGCCGATGACGATGACGGCGGGCGGGCGGACACCTGCCTCCCGGCACTGCCCGACGATCGTCGCGAGCGTTCCGACCGTGACACGCTGGTCGGGGCGCATCCCGCGCTCGATAACGGCGACCGGCGTGGCGGGATCTTTCCCGCCCTCAACGAGCGCCGAGGCGATCTCCGGCAGGTTCTTAACGCCCATCAGGATGACGAGCGTCCCCGCGCTCCGAGCGAGAAGTTCCCAGTTCAGAGCCGATTCGGGCTTTGTCGGATCCTCGTGGCCGGTGAGGATCGTCACCTGCGAGGCGTACTTCCTGTGCGTGACCGGGATTCCGACGCACTCCGGCACGGCAATGGCGCTCGTTATCCCCGGGACAATCTCCACCGCTATCCCATGCTCCCGCAGCACCTCGACCTCCTCGCCGCCGCGCCCGAAGAGGAACGGATCGCCTCCTTTCAGGCGGACGACCGTCTTTCCTTCCCTGACACGGGCGACCATCAGATCCTCGATCTCGTGTTGCTCGAGGGTGTGGTTGCTGCCGTACTTCCCGCAGTCGATCAGCTCTGCACCGGCAGGGAGCGTTGATAAGATCTCCTCGCCCGGAAGCTGATCGTAGAGCACCACGTCGGCCGCATCGATGACTTCGCGCGCCCGCAGGGTCAGAAGCCCGAGACTCCCGGGACCCGACCCGACCAGATATGCCTTTCCGCTCATTGTGCTATCCCCAGTGTCTCGTATGCGTCCCGGATCAGGTCTTCGGAGAGAGCATGGAGTTCCCGCCCGCATTCCCGCGCATCTTCGAGCGTCCTGATATGCTGCTCGACCCGTTCGAAACGCGTCCCGTCGAGCGCGAGTACCTCCGCGATCAGGTCGCCGCCCCGGCAGTAGATCCCCTGCGGGGTGAAGCACCCGCCGCCCACCTCTTCCATGACCGCACGCTCTATCTCGGCGTCGAATCGTGTCGCGGCGTGATCGAGGAACGAAAGCGTCTCGACAAGTGACGGGTCGTCCCGGCAGACGACGGCGATCGCTCCCTGGTTCGGTGACGGAACGAACTCGCTGACCGGGAGGCGATTCCCCGCGAGGCGGTACCCGAGCCGCTCGATCCCCGCTTCCGCAAGGACGATGGCGTCGTACTGCTTCTCCCGGAGCTTGCGGATCCTTGTATCGACGTTACCGCGGAGCGGATTGACCGTGATCGAGGGATCGAACCGGAGGAGTTGGGCACGGCGCCGGGTGCTCGACGAACCGACAATCCGGACATCATCGATCGCTCCTTCGTAGGCGAGGAAATCCGCCGGGGAGTCACGCTCCAGTACCGCACCGAGCGTGAGCCCTGCAGGGCGGGCGGCAGGGATATCCTTCATGCTGTGGACGGCAAGGTCGATCTCACCCCGGAGAATGGCATCGTCGAGTGCCCTGACAAAGACACCCTGCCCGCCGATCTCGTGGAGCGGGACGCCCGTCGTCGTGTCGCCTTCCGTGCTGATAACGAACGTCTCCACCTCGATATCCCGGTCGGCAAGCATTCTGCAGACCCGTTCGGTCTGCACCAGCGCAAGAGCGCTGCCCCGTGTACCTATTCTGACAGACATGTTACATACGCCGCAATAATCTGGTCGACATCCTGGTTCGTGTGCACGGCAGAGAGGAAGTTCGTCTCAAACTGGGAGGCGGGGAGGAAGACACCCGCATCGAGCATGCCTTTCCAGAATTTCCCGAAGGCCGTGGTATCGCACTCCTGCACCTCCCGATAGTCCCGCGGCACTTCCGGGCGGAAGTAGTGCTTGAACATCGAACCGAGTCTGACGAACGAACCCCGGCCACTCCTCGGGATCGCCTCTTCTATCGCCCGAGCAGCCTCGTCCATCCTCCGGTAGAGGTCGCTGTGTGCGTGAAGATGCCGGATGGTCGCTATCCCCGCGGCGAGGCTTAGCGGGTTGCCGCTGAAGGTGCCTGCCTGGTAGACCGGCCCTAAAGGCGCGATCATCTCCATGATCTCGCGCCTCCCGCCGAATGCACCGATGGGGAGTCCGCCGCCGATGATCTTGCCGAAGGTGGAGAGGTCAGGCTTCACCCCGTAGGCGGCCTGCGCACCCCCGATACCGACCCGGTATCCGGTGATCACCTCGTCGAAGATGAGGAGGACGTCATGGGCGGCGGTGATCTCCCTGACCGCCGCAAGATAGCCTTCATCCGGGAGGATGAGCCCGACGTTCCCCATGACCGGTTCGAGGATGAACGCGGCGATATCATCGTTCGCGGAGAGCAGGGTCTCGAGCGCCTCAGGGTTGTTGAACGGCACCTGCCGGGTGTGTTCCACAAGCTCCGGGAGCACGCCCGCCGAGTTCGGGATCCCGAGCGTTGTGGCACCGGAACCCGCTTTCACGAGCACCGCATCGTGCGCTCCGTGGAACCCGCCCTCGACCTTGACGATATCCTTCTTTCCGGTGTATCCCCGGGCGAGCCGGATGGCGGACATCGTCGCCTCGGAACCCGACGAGACGAACCGGATCATCTCAAGACCCGGGTGGTCGCCGACTATCAGCCCGGCAAGCTCGATCTCAAGCGGCGTGGGTGTCCCGTACAGCCACCCGGAGGCGAGCTGCCGCTCTATTGCCTCACGGATTCCGGGATGAGCATGTCCAAGGATCAGCGGCCCAAACCCGAGACAGCAGTCGATAAGATCGGTGCCGTCCGCCGTCGTCAATCGCGAACCCGCCGCACCGGTCGTGTAGAAGGGATAGGGTCTGATGGCGCGCACCGGGCTGCTGACACCCCCCGGCATCAGCATCTTCGCTCGTTCGTAATAATCACTGCTCTTCATCAAGCCACCTCGCTGCGTCTTCGGCAAAATAGGTCAGAATGAGATCCGCTCCCGCCCTTTTGATGCAGAGCAGGCTCTCCATCACCACGGCGCGCTCGTCGATCCAGCCCCGCTCGGCGGCGGCCTTGATCTGGGCGTACTCGCCGCTGACCTGATAGGCGGCGATTGGGAGCCCGAGCTCTGCGAGCGAAGAGAGGATATCCAGGTACAGTCCTGCCGGTTTGACCATCAGGATATCCGCACCTTCGTCCGCATCGAGCGCCGACTCCAGATACGCCTCGCGGGCGTTGCCCGGATTCATCTGGTAAGTGCTCCGGTCGCCGAAGGAGTACCCGGAGCCTGCCGCATCCCGGAACGGCCCGTAGAGAGCGCTCGAAAACTTCGTAGAGTAGGACATGATCAGGACGTCCTGATACCCGGCGCCATCGAGCGCCTCCCGGATCGCCTGCACCATGCCGTCGAGCATGCAGGACGGCGCGACGACATCGGCGCCGCTCTCTGCCTGGCTGACGGCGATCTTCGCCATCAGGTCGAGCGAAGGATCGTTTAAAAGGTCGGGACCATCGCAGGTTTCACCGACGATACCGCAGTGACCGTGATCGGTGTACTCGCAGGCGCAGAGGTCGGTGCAGACCACCATATCCGGCACGGTGGTTTTGATCGCCCTGACCGCCCGCTGGACGACGCCGCCTGCGGCATACGCCCCGCTCGCCTCGCAATCTTTCTGTCCGGGTATCCCGAAGAGGATCACCGCACGGATGCCGGCATCCCGGAGCCGTCTGACGTACGTCGCAACACCGTCGACCGGGTGGCGGTACTGCCCGGGCATCGATCCGATAGGCTGCGGCTCTTCGATCGATTCGTCGACAAAGATCGGAGCAATCAGGTCTTTCTTCGAGAGCGTTGTCTCCGAGAGCAGAGGCTGAATAGTCCTCCGCCGGAGCCGTCTCATTCGTCGCGTGGGAAACATAACGGTTCACCTTGAATCATCGCCCGTACGAGGGCTTCCGCCGTAGCCAGATCGCCGCATTCAGCGCTCGACCGGATGGCAACGGTCATATCCGAGAGGATTTTTTTAATCACCGACCGGGTCAGGTCGTCGACGACGGAGGCGACCCGGGGATCGGCCGCCCCGAGGCGGTGCAGCGCACGGTCGCGCTCCCGTAGCCGGATCGACTCCGCCCAGGTATAGAGGAGGGCGAGCGTCTCGTCCGCTGCCGCCCGCTTCATCTGGCGGACGAACTGATCGAGTTCTTCGTTTATTATCCCCTGAGCCCGTTCCGCCTCCGTTTTGCGGGAATTTAAGTTTGTATCGCTCACTTCACGGAGATCGTCGATGGTAAAGAGGTGAACGCCGTCTATCGACCGGACATCCTCCTCCACGTCCCGGGGCTGAGCGATATCGATCAGGATGAGGTGGCGCGGGTGAACGTCGAGCGGCCAGAGCCGCTCCTCCATCACCGCCCGGATCTCACCAGCGTGGATCACTGGGTGCGGTGCTGCGGTGCAGGAGATGACGACGTCCGAAAGGGCTATGTATCGATAGAGATCATCGAACTTGACCGCTTTGCCGCCGATCTTCCCGGCAAGGATCTCCGCACGCCGGGGTGTTCTGTTGGTGACGTAGATGGCAGTCAGATCCTTTGCGGCAAGCGCCTGCGCGACGAGCATTCCCATCTCGCCCGTCCCCACGACAAGGATATGCCGATCTTTCAGGCTCCCGAGGAGCTTCTCCGCCAGCGTCACCGCCGCAGATCCTATGGAGACGGCGCCCCGGTTTATCTCCGTCTGCCTGCGCACGCGGACACCGACGTGGACGGCCTTCGTCACGCAGAGCTCGATGAGCGTGCTGCAGGCACCGGCAGTCTGCGACAGGGAGAGCGCTTTTTTGAGCTGGCCGAGGATCTGATCTTCCCCGACGATCATGGAGTCGACACCGGAGGCGAGCTCGAGGAGGTGCCGGGGGACGCTCGCCCCTTCGAGGACGAAGAAACCCTCCCGCCCCTGTTCCTGCAGGAACTCGGTGAGCGCGGCACCCTCGCCCTGCACCACGACCTCCACCCGGTTGCAGGTCTGCAGGAGCAGGGCACCCTTGAAATATGCCCGGGCAAGCCGGAGGAACTCATCCTCGTCGGGAAAACGGAACCGCTCGAGGGTGGCGATATCGGCGGAATGGTGGTTTACGCCCGCAAGCGCGAGCGGTGAGAAGGTCGATTCAGGCACGCAGATACCTCTCCTCTGCAATCCGCCGTGCGTCGGCGTAGTCGGATGCAAGAGCCGTCCAGATCTCCTCATCGGAGAGGATGCTCCAGAGTGCCGCCGACCGCTTCTCCTGCGACGGCTCGGTCTCCTTCAGCATGGCTCGAAGTTCCCCCTGCAGCTCGATCATACCGTCCAGTTCTCCATACTCTTCCTCAAGCCTCATCCGTATATACCGCGGCACGGCGGGGCTCATCCCGAACGTGGTTATCGCCATCAGGTAGCGGCGTCCCCGGATCACCGACGGGATCAGCACATCTCCCTGCTCCCCTGCCGCATTGTTGAAGTGAACACCCCTTCTCCTGCAGATCCTGCCGATCCGGTCGTTCAGTCCGGCATCGGGAGTCGCGGCCACGACGAGGAAGGCATCCCCGACCAGTCGCTCAAGATCGTCGTCCGGCATCCCGGCGAGGTCTGTCCGGCGCCGCCGTACCGCAAGATCGTCGAAGGCAGGCGCAAAAGAACGGCTGATCACCGTTACATCTGCCTCATGACGAAAGAACGCAGCCTTTCGAGCCCCGACCTCTCCCCCTCCGAAGATAAGTACCGCCCTGCCCGTAAGATCAAGCATGAGAGGGATCATCTGATGTATATGTGGTGAAACGTCCAGATTAAGGTGTTGGATTTCGGCCTGGGGCGTGGAAATACCCCCCAGGAGCACTATTCCCAAAGCCCGTCAGCGTGGTTTCAGAACGCTTAACCGGCGGGAGATCCGATCATCTTCCGATTTATATGGCAGACGATACCTACGCATTCGACGAACTCGAGGGGACGCTGAACCGCACGAAAAACCTCCTCTGGCCGATAAACTGGGCGATATGGTTCCGCCTCGCAGTTATCACCCTCTTTGTCGGCGGGGGTTTCAGTTTCCCGAACGTCTTTCAGTACAACTTCCCCGGAGACGACTACGGAGCACCCATGGCCGGAGGATTTGACGGTTTCGCACCGCTCTTCTTCGGCGTCATCGCTCTTGTCCTGATCCTCGCACTCTTCTTCATGTTCGTCAGCGCGACGGTTCAGTTCGTCTTCGTCGAGAGCCTTGCCTCCCGGTCGTTCCGGCTGGCGCCGCTCTTTTCGAAGCACCTCGGGAAAGGTGCGCGGCTCTTCGCCTTTCAGCTGGCACTATCCGTACTCATGCTGCTCGCCATGGCCGCAATCTTCCTCGTCATCTTCGCTCCCATGGTTCTTGGCGGCGGTTCGATCGGGGTATCGTTCTCGCTCCTTCTGCTGGTCCTCATCCCCGCAGCCATACTGGTAGCCCTCATATTCGGCCTGGTCATCCAGCTGACCGTCGACTTTGTCGTCCCCATCATGCTCCACGACGACTGCGGCGTCATCTCCGGATGGCGGCACCTCTGGCCGGCAGTCTCGTCGCAGGTGCTGCAGACGGTCGTCTACATCGTCGTAAAACTCATCCTCGCAGTTCTCGCAGCGATCGTCGAGGCGATACTCATCATCCTCGCCTTGATCGTCATCGCCATACCCTTCGCCCTGATCGGGATTGCCCTGATCGCCCTCGGAGTCCAGAATATCGCAATCTTCCTGATCCTGCTCATCCCCTACCTCATCATCGCTATCCCCGCAGCGCTCCTCATCCAGGTGCCGTTCGTCACCTTCCTGCGGTACTACTCGCTTCTCGTCCTCGGAAGACTGGCACCGCGGTACACTCTCCTCGCATAACCCTTTTTTCGGGGAGGGAAATCTTCTAAATAATAATCCGCAGTATATCGCCGAAGGAGCATGCACGAACTGGTCTCCCCGGTGAATTCACGGTCGATCCTGAAATACACGGGCTACCTTCTGCTGATGATCGGCGCTATCATAGCAGTGCCGGTCGCTGCCGCGCTTATTCTCGGCGAGATTGTCCCGGCAGCGATCTACGCGGCGAGCAGCGGCGTCACCCTGCTTGCCGGCGGCCTTCTGATCCGTCTCCTCCCCGAGTGCGAGCTTCACCAGAAAGAGGCGATTGTCATCGCCGCTATCGTCTTCCCCTTAAGTTCGATCATCAATGCCGTCCCCCTCGCTCTCGTAAACAACCTGCCGGCACTCGATGCGCTCTTTGAGAGCGTATCCGGACTGACGACGACCGGCCTCTCCGTCGCACCGGCAGGGGTGAGCGCCCTCTTCCTCTTCACCCGGTCATGGGCGCAGTGGGTCGGCGGCATCGGTATCGCCGTCCTTGCACTCTCCATTCTCGTAACACCAGGAACAAGCGCGTTCCGGCTCTTTGACGCAAATATCGGCGAGACGCGCCTTCGACCGAACGTCGCCGGGACGGCCAGGGTACTCGGGACGGTCTATGCAGGGATCACCATCCTCACCTTCATACTGCTGCTCCTCGCAGGCATGCCGATCTTCGATGCAGTCTGTCAAGCATTCACAACGGTATCTACAGGAGGATTCTCAACCAAACCTGAGAGTATCGCCGGGTTTTCGGGGGGCGGCATCCCCATCATCATCGCGTTCGGGTGCATCATGGGAGCGGCCAACTTCGCCCTCTACCCAAAACTCTTCAGAGCGCCGCGAACTGCTCTCGCGAGCATCCAGTTGCGCTACTTCATACTCTTCCTCACTCTCGGGACAGTCGGCCTCGCTGTCACCATTCCAGGAGCTGCGCCCGGGATCATCGTCTCGGAGGCAGCCTTCCAGGCAATCTCGGCACTGACGACAGCGGGCTTCTCGACGATCGATATCGGCGCTCTCCCGGATACATCGAAAGCCGTGCTGACGGCGCTGATGTGGATCGGCGGGGGGGTCGGTTCGACGGCGGGCGGGATTAAGATCGTCCGCATTGTGATACTGGTACAACTCGTCCGGATTGTATTCGTCAGATTCTTTGTACCGCGGGAGACCGTCATCCCGCTGAAGATAAGAGACCATATCGTCGACGAACAGAAGCTCACGTACCTCTTCACCTTCGTCCTGCTCTACTTCGCCGCCGTCGCTCTCTCAGCGTTCGCCGTTATGCTCCACGGAGTTCCCATGGTCGATGCAGTCTTCGAAGTCTCGAGCGCTCTTGGGACCGTCGGCCTCTCCTCCGGCATTACCGGGGCGGAGATGGCAGGAACACTGAAAGCCGTCCTGATCGCCGATATGCTGCTCGGAAGAATTGAGATAATCCCTCTTCTCATCTTCCTCATGCCCAGCACGTGGCGAAGGAGGCCTGACCGCGCCGCCGGAACAGGCGCCGGGAAGGCGCCTGCAGCCCAAATTCCGATCGTCAGGTAGCGGGGCGGGAGCGCCCGGCGGGCGAATCCTGCCGGGAAAGACTCATCAGCGATCAGGACAGTGACTGGCAGAGAACTCCGGAGCAAAAATGGTGCAGATAGACCTCCTCGTCCTGTTTACACTGGCACTCGGCCCGGGAATCTTCTGGGTCTGGTACTTCTACCACCGGGACCGGTACGACCCCGAACCGGCGTATCTGGTTCTGCGGATGTTCCTCCTCGGCATCGCCGTCACGTTTCCGGTCGCTTTCATTGAAGGGGTCGTCGGCATCCTGATAGCCTCACCGCTCGTTCTCGCGGTTATCGTCGCACCTATAGTCGAAGAGTACGGGAAGTATTTCGTTGTCCGGAAAGGGATCTATCGCGACCGAGAGTTCGACGAACCCATGGACGGTATCGTCTACGCGGCGTCGGCAGCACTCGGATTCGCATCGCTCGAGAACCTGATATACGTATTCTCGGCCTATACCCTCTCTCCGGAAGCGGCGGTAGGAACGATCGTCGTTCGTGCACTCTTCTCGGTTCCTGCACACGCCCTCTTTGCATGCATCTGGGGATACGCCCTTGGGAGAGCGAAGTTCGCTCCCCCCGAGCAGCGCCGGGGGATCGTTGCCCGCGGCCTCGTCGTTGCGATGGTTCTCCACGCCCTCTTCAATTTTCTGCTCATCACGGCAGAAGTTTACGCGCTTGCGATGCTCGTCTTTATTCTGGTGCTGATACCGGGGATGTGGCTGCTCGCCAACCGGAACATCGGCAGGGCGCTTGGCAGGGAGCGGTGAAGAGACGGAGACGACCGGCAGGTATAAGGGGATAGGCCGGGGTAACATCCGGATTACGGAAGCGAACCATACATGCGTATCATCATCGTCGGTGCGAGCCCGCTCGGACAGCATCTGGCACAGCGCCTGATCCGCGAGCGGCATGAAGTTATCCTGATCGACAGGGATGCCGGGCGTGCCCGGGAACTTGCAGAGATCCTCGACTGCACCGTTATCAATGCGGAGGGTACCCGGCCGGACGTGCTCGAAAAAGCAGAGATTGGAGACGCAGATGCCGTGGTGGCATGCACCGACCACGACCAGGACAACATCATCATCGGCCTGGTTGCGCGTAAATCGGACGTCCCCGAGATCGTGCTTCGAACCGACGATGAACAGTTCCTGGCGGTGGCGAAGAAACTCGGGTTCCACCACATCATCAACCCGGCGCAGATCGGATCGATGATCATCACCGATGCGCTCAGGGGCGTGGATACCACCGAGCTCTCCACACTCATCCGCGGCGATGTCCGATTTATCAGTATTATCGTTGAAAAGCGGCTTAAAGGAACCAGAATGGACGATATCAACCTTCCCGAGGATAGCGCCGTCATCGGCATCTACCGTGACGGCCGGTTCCTCCTGGCAAGAGAGAAACCCGCGCTTCGGCCGGAGGATGAGCTCATCATCGTCACCCGAAGCGCGTATGTCAGGGAGATCTGCGAGAATCTCTGCGAGGAGACGGAGAATATCATCATCTAGCGTGCACCATTTCGATAGGCTTATATCCTACCGGATACCACGTTGTAAGGCACACGATGTGTGCGCCGATAGTGTAGTGGTTATCACTAGGCGTTGCCAACGCCTAAACCCGGGTTCGAGTCCCGGTCGGCGCATCGATTCTTTCTGTTCTTTGCATCTTCTTTCCGGCATCGTCACATAGATTCTGCCCGCATCGACCCAAAATGGCCGGAGACATGTGAAGTGCGGGGATGAAGCGGTTCATGCCTCCTTTGCCCAATACGCCCGGTAGAGAGCGGAGCTCCCCATAACAGACAGAAAACAGGAGGGGACTACCGTTCGCCCAGGGCGTGCGGCACCATTACCATCCCTTTCAGGCATTCCTGCACGAACTCACGCACCTTCCACGCACTCAGCGTATCGCTCTGGACAAGCACCTTATCACCGATCTTGATGACGGGAACGCCGTATAGATTTATCTGACGGAGTTCTTCGATCTCTGCAGATCCCTCACCAACGATCCTTTCAAGAACCACCTCATCGTAATCGATGCCGAGCTCGGCAAGTATCAATCGGACGTTGTCCGTCGCCTGCGCACAGATGTTGCAGCCTGAACTTCGGTATATTACAATGACGCTCACCGGAACCACCGGAGCAGCATTACAGGCAGATGTAAAAAAGGTTCCTTCGAGGCAGATGCATCCGGAATCTCCGTCGTGCACTACGACAGAGGATGCCACCCAGGACAGGACTTCGCCGGAGCTCGGGGATCAATCATAGATGATTCCACCACCAGCCCGACAGCCGGGCATGATCGGCACCGTCGGGAGAGTCGGGCAGGGACGGTTCATCCCGCCGCATGACTCTCCCGCTGCCCCTCCTCTTAAGAATGGCCGTTGATCAGGTCGTATTCACCGTTACGTTGCCGGTCTCATTCCCTCCGCCGACAGAGACCGTCGGGGGCACCATCACTGCATTCACAACATGGATGACACCGTTGCTCGCCTCGATATCACTCGTCGTCACCATGGCTCCGTCAACCGTCACGACACCGTTCGTCGTGTTGACGGAGAGTGTGCTGCCTTCAAGGGTCTCAAGGGAGTTTAACTGTGCCAGATCCGAGGACATGTACTGTCCGGGAACAACGTGGTACAGCAGAATCTGCTGCAGATCGCCCTCTGGATCCTGCATCAGCTGATCCAGCGTGCCTGCAGGCAATTGCTCGAAAGCACTGTTCGGCGGTGCAAAGACCGTATACGGCCCCTCCTGACTCAGCGTATCGGTCAGATTCGCAGCCACAAGTGCATCGACGAGTGTCGAGAACTGGGAATCGTTCGCTGCGATATCGACGATTGTCTGATCCGCAGTCTCGTTTGCAGTCTCGTTTGCAGTCTCATTGCCGGGCAGCTCGGTCGTGCACCCGCAGCATACGGTCAGTGCCCCGAGCACCAGAGCAACCAACACCATTCCATACAATCTCATACCTACCCCCTCCGTTTCAAACGGATGTACAGTGCGCTACGACGCACTCCTCATATATAAGAGTGACTCACAGGAGGCGGCCAGATGATTGCGCCCGAAGCCGGGAGAGACCTCGCGGCCCGGAAGGATCGGGAGGAGAAACTCCGGGAGGCGGTTTGAACTCATTTCCAGATCGCCAGCGTCGAGATGAGATGCCGTACCGGGTCGTACACCCGGATAGCGTGGTTGCCGGTATCCGCAATGTAAAAAAGCCCGCCGAAGGCTACAAGCCCGCCCGGTTCACTCAGCATACCGTCCCCGGCGAGACCGTCCCGGTAGCCGCGTCTCCCGTTCCCTGCCATGGAGATGACCCAGTCCGTCGCCACATCGAGCCATTTGATCTTGTGGTTCCCGGTGTCCGCAATGTAAATGCGGCCGTCCGCGAACGTCACACCGAGCGGGTGGTGAACTCGTGCCATCCGTGCGATAGTATCGAGGTCACCGAAATCGGTGAGGCCGTGACCGATGCGTGTCGTGACCATCCCACGACAGATCTGCCTGATCGCGGAGGCATCGCTGTCCGCCACATAAAGCACCTCGCCGTCCGTCGTAATGCCGGTAGGCTCTGCAAACGCTGCTTCCTCAAGCGGCCCGTCGATGAGTGCCGCGGCTCCGGTGCCGGCATACGGCCGGACCTCGTGCGTAGCAAGATCCATCCTCCATATCTGGCGCGTTCCCGCCATGGCTATCCAGAGATCCTCGCCGAGCAGCACGAGATCCCGGGGAGAACTGAGCGCGACGTCGGTATCCCCGCCGATGTCCCTCCCGGGCATCGCCTCAAGCCCCGTGCCGGCGATCGTTTCCACCGTCCTTTCCCGGAGAGAGACTCTTCGGATGAGGTGATTGCCGGTATCGGCAACATACAGAACCGACTCCCGGCCGTCGTATGCAAGTCCCTGCGGCATGTAGAAGGCAGCCTCCTCGAAGGATCCGTCCCGGCGACCGGGTTTACCGGATCCGATAGCCTCGAGTATCTTTCCGTCCGGCCTGACAAGAAGAATACGGTGGTGATTCGAGTCGGATATAAAGAGCCTCTCTCCCCCGTAGTCGGCCTCGATCTTCCCCGGATAGTAGAGCATGCCTCCTCGTGCGGTATCCCGAATGAATCCGAAGGCCATACGCTCCTTCTTCAGCGTTCCCCGTCCTTCATACGTCCTGCTTATCTTCGCGATCATCGGATCGAGCCGCTCATAGATCCCTTCGCCCTCTATCTTGCCGACAACAGCTCCCTCGGGATCGATCAGGACGAACGACGGCCACGACCTGATACCGAAGCGGCGCCAGAAGGTCAGATCGCGGTCGACGATAACGGGATGCTCAAAGCCAGTATGGAGGATAGCCTCCCTGATATTCCCGGTCACACGCTCAAGCTCGTATCGCGGGGAGTGCACCCCGATGACGACGAGCTCCGGATACTTCTCGACAAGCCGCGTAATATCCGGCATCACCTGCATACAGCTGACGCAGCAGAATGTCCAGAAATCGAGCAGCACGATCTTTCCTGCCAGATCCTGCATCGAGAGAGGGCGATCCGTATTGAACCATTCAAGGTCTGCGGGAAACTCGAAGAGAGAGATCTGCTCCATGATGGCAGTGTCTACAGCGGGCGGATTATATGAATGTTGGGATGTGGCGGAAAGGGACTCATCCGCCGCAGGGGGAGCTCCGGCACGGAGTATCATGCAGGAGGCAGTTCTCTCCCGGCCCTCCGGAGCATCCCGGCAGCAAACCTGACGCCATCCTCCACCCGGCTCTGCTGGATGACATCCGGTTTGACGAAAAATTCGTGCCGGAGCGAGAGCATGGTTGCAGATACCGAATCCCAGAAGGTGCTCTCATTACCCGGCTCCCGAGGACCTGCCGGCATATGGAACCCTTTCAGTGATTCCGGGAAAATCCGGGCGAATGCCGCGGCAGATTCGTCTCCCTTTGCGATCCGGAACTGCCTGATATCAAGGGCAACACCGGCGAAAGTCTCAATATCAGGGCAGTGGTCGGTGAGGTGCAGCCAGAACGAACGCAGCTGCGTTTCGGAGAAGACGGCCTGTTCAGCCCGGTTCACGAGGAGGAAGATCGGTGACGAACCGAGCGCATCCAGATACGCACCGGAGAGGACGGCGATAGCCCGAACGATATCCGCGACGGTGTTTTTCCGATCCCCGGAGTAGATCTCGACGGCGTGCGGGGAAGTGCCGAGGTAGTCGGAGAGACCGAGGAGCATATCGGCGTAGGCGCTCACCCACGCAGGGTCATGCCACCGCAGAGGCGGTACGATCCGCCGCCCGTGACGATCATTCCTCGGGATCGACGGATCTGTATGGAGAGAATACTTCAGATCGGCGGGAACCGGCCGGTCACGCTGATAAAGCAGTTCTATCGAAGATTGCGTAAGAAATGCACCGACATCCTGTCCGGTACGCTCCACCTCGGTCTTGTTCTTGATCAGGTCTGCGGGAACCTCGACGATATCACACCGGGCATTCCGTGCCCGTTCCCAACGTTCGATCAGCCCTCCCCGCTGCTTCAGTTCGGTGACATTGGGGTAGACAAAATGTACTCGTGCCATCACTCATCGGCATACCCATACCTCCCGGTGAGAAATAAGTTGGCACTCAGGAAGGTTCGGCCTCCCCGGCACCTTTATGGACAGCATCGGTCTTACGGAAGGACGATGGATACCAGTGAGCTCCAGAAGCAGCTCTCCTTTCTGAAGGCGGAGAGGGACCTTCCGGAACGGTTCGGCATTCCGACGGATGCATTTCTTCCCCTTTTCTTCTCGCTCCGGTTCGGAGGAGACTGGAGTTATGCTGCAGAAGAGATCCAAACGATCTCGATAGCGAAGAAGACGTCCATATACGACGACGAGACGAGGGTTGGGTATACACGCGAGGAGATCTTCCTCCTCGTCAACCCGCAGATCATCGAGAGCGAGGGGACAGTTCACCGGCTCGAGAAGTGTGGTGATGAACAGATTCGGATGCTGGTTGCGCGACCGTTTCAGGTGAAGGTGCAGGCCGAGCAGATCATCATAATGACCGTCAACCCCCTCCGGCGCGAGATCGTCACGGAGAGACTCCCGGAGACGAAGATGACCTTTTCAGGATCGACGGCATACGATCTCGCCCACGAGATGGAGCATCTCAGCGAGGGAAAGGTCTCGGGAGAGAGTCTCTGGGAGTTTCGGATCCGATAACCGGATGAACCGGGCGATGCAGGTTGCCTGCGTCTCCGGGTGTCGTCCCGGAGCATACGCAACGCCACCGGCATACCTGCCGCATTCTCCACCGTAAAGCGGTTAATCGTCGTACATGTCGAGTGCTTCGAGATCGTCATCGATACTGTCGGGATACGGAACATCCATCACCACGGCACCGTCCTCGAGGACGTCGCCGATCTCAAAGTACAAGCCGGGTGGGTACTCCCGTTCTTCCATCTTTCCGCTTGATTGCCTGACAAGTAGCCACATACGCTACCTCCATATTGCACTCCGTCCGGCCGTATGCCGCGTGCAAGAGCGGCATACGGCCTGAGGAGATCTGCCATACTCTTGTATCGCCAGAAGGGGAATATGGAGTTTACGATCCGGGAACGATTCAATCCAGTGTACATTCTAAAAATCCCGGATGATTTGACCTCCAGCCAGGAGCGCGCCCCGCACTCCGGAAGAATGGCAGGCCGGAACGGTATCAGCAGGTATAAGAGCACGGCCGTAATCGGGATACCCGGGTGAGAACCATATGCTCATCGGCCTGATCTCTGATACGCATGACAATCTGGAAATGGTCGACCTGGCCGTCGGGAGGCTGAATGATGAGGGTGTCGACCTTGTCCTGCATGCCGGCGACTACGTCTCTCCGTTCGTCATTCCCCGCCTCGGAAGACTGAACGCTCCGCTTATCGGCGTACTCGGGAATAATGACGGAGATCACGCACTGCTGAAGGTCCGGTTCGCCGAGGCGGACGATCTCGAACTGCGGGGTCGGTTTGCCGCCGTTACGGCAGGCGGGATTACGCTAGGTCTGCTGCATGGCGAAGAGATCGAACTCCTCTCAGCACTTACCGAACGGCAGGCCTTCGATGTCGTCGTCCACGGCCATACTCACCGGGCAGGGATGCAGATGAGCGGGGAGACTCTCGTCATCAACCCGGGCGAGGTCTGCGGCTACCTCTTCGGGGAACCTTCGATCGCACTGCTGGAGACGGGTACCCGAAGCGCAACGATCGTGAACCTCCGGTGAGGACGGCGTGGCCTGCAGAAGAGCCCGGGGGCGCCCACCCCGGCACGCGGCGTATAGCAGCTGCTATACCGGATCACAGGCTCATACCGAGTATAATAATGGTTAAATATAATTGGTGCATTCTCCGCTTCACGTAAAGGGGGAGCGTAATGAGACAGATTTTGCTTTTGAGCGTAGTATTCCTTTTTCTGGCGTTACCTGCCACGACAGGGGCAGATCCCGCCGGAGAGGAGAATACAACGGGAGATCTGACGACGGATACCGTGACAGGGGATATGACCCTGATCGGCGCCATCGAGGCGGACCGGAATCTGACCGAGTTCGCCCGGGCGCTCGACGCGACCAACCTGACCGCGACACTTCAAATCGGCGGCCCCTATACCGTCTTTGCACCGGAAGATTCCGCCTTCGCAGCCCTGGGCAACGAAACCGCGGGAGAACTTATGAACGACACCGAGCGACTCAGAACAACTCTCGAGTCTCACGTTGTCAGGGGAGACCTCACAGCAGAGCAGCTCAAAGAGATGGTGCAGGATAGGAACATGACCGGCAGGGAAGCCGGGATCACGCTGCAGACGCTCTCCGGAGAGAATCTGACAATCGATCTCGACGAGACGAACAACCGGTTGACGGTGAGCGGCGCGATGATTCTCACGCCCGATATCAATACAAGCAACGGCACCATCCACACCATCGATCAGGTGCTGATGCCTGCAGACGAATCGAAGGTGCAGGACTATATCGTCACCGGGGCGGACAACAACGAGACGGTGGTCATCCCGCTCACGAGCGCCATCACCGTCCGGCTCCCGGAAAACCCGTCGACCCCATATTTCTGGAACGTAACGGTCACACGGGGCATGGAGCTTGTCGGTGAGACGTTCATACCCGAATCCGGGAACGAAAGCGCCGCGGCTCCCGGTATCCGGGAGTGGCACCTTGTGCCGAACGATACGGGCACCCACCAGTTCACGGCGCTCCTCCAGGAACCCGGGGAGAATACCACCGAAACCGTGGAACGGTTCCAGATCACCATGCAGGTCGTCGAGAACCGGACCGACGTCTTCACCGGGGCGGATAACGGAGGCACGGTGACCCTTTCGCCCGGCACCTATGCCACCGTCAGACTGGATGAAAATCCGTCGACGGGGTACGTATGGAATGTCTCGACGACCGACGGGCTTACCATCGTCGGCGATCTCTTCACCGAAAACGAGACAGGTCTCGTCGGGGCGGGCGGAACCCATGAATGGTTCTTCAGAACAGCGGACGGGGGAAGAGAAACCTTCTCGGCCGTGTATAAACGCCCATGGGAGAACGCCACAAGCACCGATGACAGATTCATCCTCGCCGTAAACGTCTCGGACACCGCAACCGGGATCTAAGGGAGGCATGAGGCAATCCCACGCCTGCATCCGGAGATCCCGCAATACCGGATAAGAAAAGAAGATCCGGGGGTTACTGTCTGCGCAGGAAGAAGATGCCTCCGACAGCAGCCACAGCCAGAATGACCACGCCGATGATCGCGAGCATCGGAACCTCGCCGATCGGGGCGGAGGTCTCGCTGCCGGTAGTAACCGGCGCCGTTGCAGTCTCCTCCGGCTGAACAGTCACCGTTTCGGTCGGGGTGATCTCCGGGGTCTCCGTCACGTTGGACGGTTGGGTGTCGGAACTGCCGGTTTCCACCAGATCGCCGGAGAAGATACTGCCCCCGGTCCCACCGCTCGGTACAGGCAATCCGCCGCCACCACTGCCACCGCCGCCACCGCCGGGCGTCGGTGTGGGGGGTACGGCAGGTGCGCCGAAGAGTCCGTAGATGCTGAAGTGGTCAACGACGGCTTCGACGTAGTTTTGATCCATGTTCCGTCCGGTCGTGACATCCTGCCAGGCAGACCCGTCCCACCAGGTGATCTTCAGGCTGTCTTCAGAGAGGCCCGCAGCAGCGATCTCGGCATCGGTATAGTACATCCGGAAGGTGACTTTGGAGATGGCGCTGGCCGGGATCGTCGTCGAGATAGCGACGAACTTCATGCCGCTCAGGCCGGCGATACCGGCGTTCACGGGGTTCTGGTCGCCGGGATACCGGGCGACGCTCAGCTGTTCACCGCTCAGCGGAGTTTCCGTCACAAGACCGATCCAGAGACCGGCACCGGGGAACGAAAAGGGCGTCTCCTGCCCTGCCGGCATGGTAACCTCCACCGACTCGATCGAGCCGGGCGGAACTGCCGGAATGGCTTCCCGGGTGGTCAGGCTGAGGCGAGTGACCTCTCCGGACGCGAACGTTGTGGTCTGCTGTGCAGAGATACCGTTCACATAGAAGGTGATCTGCTGGCCGGATTTATCACCGACAACAATGAGTGTCGGCTCTCCGGGATAGACCCACCCATAGGCTCCGGTCTTGGTCGTCACGATACTGCCGCACTCTTTCCCGTCGATATATGCCGCGATCTCCGTCCCCGCCAGTGCAGGATTGCCGAGGTTATCGGCGACCGAGCCGTTGAAGAACTGCGGGAGCGGCGGGTTCGACGCATCCTCTGCCAGAACGGTGGTGACCAGAGCGCAGGAGACCACGAGACAGATGAGCATTACGTATCCTTTTTTCATGTTTTATCCCCACATAAAGAAAAAGCGGGAACCGGGGTTCCCGCCGTTTGCTGTCAGTTTCTGCATCCCCTTCTCGGACGTGCAGTATTCCTAGCAGCAGAGGTTCACTGCCGGGATGTTCAGGGGTGTTGAGGAGAAGCCTGCAAGCGTGTCGCAGTTCTTCATGAAGACCCAGTATCCTCGTCCGACATCCATGGTCGGCGCCTCATCGCACCCGGCGGTGTAGACCCAGCAGTCCTCGTTCACGGACGGGCTGACGACGAGTGTGTAGCCAATCTTCCCGTCGGGAGTCTCCGCCACGGAGACGAGCGTCTTGTCGACCGGCAGGGTCTCCCACAGAAGGCAGTCCTGGTCGAGGCAGTATGCAGGCCCGATCAGGTTCCAGCCGGGCTTAAGGCACTTTACGGCCGGGCTTGTGATCTCCGGGTTGATCGCGAGCGGCACACGGTCGTCGCGGATCATCTTGATGAAGATCGCATCAAGCGGCCCTATCTCGGTCGAGTCGATGACCTGCACCCAGGTCTGCTGCTCGGCATCCCACGTGACTGCAGCGCAATAGTCAAGGCCGTCGCCGAGCTTGCTGATCGATCCCCAGCTGCTGTTGACGAGCGAGATCGGAGTGGAGAGCGTGTTCCAGCCCATCTTAAGGGCGTAGTAGTCGTACTCACCCTTCAGCTCAAAGCCGAAGGCAGCCTTCTGCTCGCCGATGACGACTGCAAAGGGCTGAGTCAGCCACGGCTCGTAGGTGCAGGTTCCGTAGACGGCATCACCGATGCCAGGTCCGACACCGGAGGGGCCGCTGATAGCGCCGTAGTAGTTGTAGGTCGCATCGGTGGGATCGAAGTCCTCGGCACCGACCTCAGTGGGCAGAGCGATGGAATCGACCACGAAGAGGCCGGCATCGTCGCTCCCGACGAGGTCGTTGAAGTTCACGTCGCCACCGTAGGTGAAGACGCCGATGCCTGCAGAGAACGCAAGGGATGCTGCGTCGGTGCGGTAACCTTCGGCGATAGCCTCGGCAACCGCGCACCCGTGGCCCTCGACGGTGTTCTGCTCGATGGCAGACTCGTGGTCAAGGATACCGATACCGAGGCCGGCGCTGAGCGCGTAACCGCACGCATTCTCAAGGAGCGCTTCGGTCTCGGCGATGGCCGCGGCGTTCGCGCTTGCGTCCGCGAGGACGTTGTTGCAGGTGACGATCGAGTTGATCGAGGCAATACCCACGGCAAGGCCGGCGGCACCGCTCGCAGATCCGACCTCAAGAGCGGATGCTTCGTAGGTCTCCGCAGTCGCTCCCTCAACGCAGGCAGTGACGTTCACGTCGTTGCCGTCGATGGAGGACCTCGGAGCGACGATACCGACGCTCG
Source organism: Methanoculleus taiwanensis (assembly GCF_004102725.1). Classification (NCBI taxonomy): domain Archaea; kingdom Methanobacteriati; phylum Methanobacteriota; class Methanomicrobia; order Methanomicrobiales; family Methanomicrobiaceae; genus Methanoculleus; species Methanoculleus taiwanensis. The sequence continues at coordinate 347,307 of NZ_LHQS01000003.1, forward strand.
CACCAAGACCGCCCGCAAGAGCGACCGGGTCGCCGATACCCTCGGCGTAGAGGTTCATCGAGAGGCAGTTTTCAACGGTTACGTCATTCTTTTTCACGGTGTTCTGGTAGTAGTTCTCTTCGATAGTGCTCTGACCGACGGGGATGTCGATCTGATCAAGGGTGTTCAGCGTTACGATACCGATACCGGCCGAGCCGAGGAGGCCGTATGCGCCGGAATACTCGTTCGGGACGCCCTCGATGGAGGCGCCGTCGTACTCACCGCAGATATCGATATCGACGGTGTTTTCGGAGATGTCGTTGATATACGCGAGAGCAGTGATACCGACCGCAGCCACGCCGTTCAGGCCGGTCGTGACGGCATCCCTGGTGCCGACGAGCTCCTCTTCGGCATATGCAGCGGCCTTGAGAGCGCTGCTGACGGAGACATCGTTCCCGGTGATGACTGCAGAGTAACCCGAGGGGCCGATGATACCGAACCCGGCACCGAGCCCGGTCTGACCGGCCAGGGCATCTTCAATACCTACTTCGGCGTACGAGGCGGCGACCGCCGCGGTATCGACGCAGACATCGACGGCATTGTCGTTGATCTCAACATTTCCGCAGGTATCCGCAAAGACACCGATGACGGCGCTCGACGATCTCACGGTAGCGAATGCATCGGTGGAACCGATGATCGAGTTTACCGATTCATTCACCAGCATGGCCTGCTCCTGCACGAACATGCCCTCACGGGCGAGCCGTGCCATCAGGCAGTCGGGCGTCATGCCGGAGTAGGATGCGACCGCAACACCGACGACGGCGTTGCTGCCGCCGACATCGACGCAGTTGCCGATGACGGTCGTGTCGTAGGTGTCATAGAGCGTGATACCGAGTACCTCGGTTGCTGCAAGACCAACGGTGTTCGCATAGCCGGTCTCGTCTCCCGCAGCAGAAGCAACCTCGGTGTCGAGGAGCACGGTGACACTGTTTTCGTAAACGTCGGAGTCGTAGCCACCCCAGAGGCTCAGGCCTTCCGCCCAGATGCCGCCGTAGGCAAGGGCAAAGGCCTCACTCTCGTCGGCAGCCTCGATGCAGAGGTCGACACTGATAATGTTGTCGTGAACGTCCGCATCGCCGCAGGCATCGATATCGACACCGGTGGTGCCCGACCACTCTGCAACCGATTCACCGGCGACCTCGGCGTGCATCGCGTCCATTACCTGGGCACGCTCGGAGGTTCCGACGGCGATCGCTCCGTTAAGGGACGAAGCCGCAACATTGGCTTCCATATCGACACAGTTCCCGGCAATCTGAGACTGGTAACTGTCACAGACATAGATGCCCTCCATCCAGAAGGCTGCACTGCATCCTGCATCGAGGTTGTCGACGACTCCGTTGCGGACAAGGCTCTCAAGACAGGCGTCGATACCGACGGTGTTGCCGATGACCTGAACCTTCTCGGCGGAGTCGACGTTGATGCCATATCCGGTGGCAACGACACCAAAGACCTTCATGCAGATCTCGTTGCCGACGATCTGGCCTTTCTCGGCGTCCCATACATCGATACCGTACGGGTCGGCGGTGTACGCCTCGGTACAGGAGTCGATCGTGTTGGAGTCGACAAGGACTTTCAGGCCGGTCGCATAGATGCCGTCGGCGTAGGCGTAGTCAGCCGCTGCAGTCGAAGTGATCTCGTTGCAGGAGACCTCGGCGAAGTCGCCTTCGACATCGATACCGACGGTTCCGGCGAAGCTCCCGATAACGCAGACATCACAGGTTGCGGTAACGTCGACGACGTTCTCTTCAACCACCGCGGAGTATCCGTAGACCGAGATACCGGCGGCATACGCGTAGCAGGACTGCTCAACCGCTGCCGAGATCTCAGAGGATCTCATCCCTGACCGGTGGTCTGCCTTATATCCGGTCTCAAGAACGCTGACAATCGATTCTTCGGTCGCGACGGTGTTCCCGGAACCAATGACGTTAATACAGATGGCGTTGCAGTTTACCTGAGGATTCTCAGAGTCGTCGACGTAGATACCGTACGCTTCCGCGCAGGCATCGATCGTGATGCCGTTGCCGGATATGACGGCATTATCAGAGCAGTAGACAGCGATACCGTCGCCAAACAGTACATCGAGGTCTATGCAGTTGTCGGTTATCCGAACATTGTCGGCATACTCAGCGAGAATCCCGACCTCTTCGGCATTGATGATGGTAAAACCGCTGACGGTAACGTCCGCCGCATCGTGGATGTAAATGCCGATCGGCTCTCCCGTCGCGTCGAGGACCGTACCCTCATCGGCGATCACGGAGACCCCGCACTTGGTGATCTCGACCGACTCATAGTAGGTCGCGTCGCCAACATGCACAATGCCGTATTCTGCGACGGCATCGACTGCCTCCTGGATGGTCGCGAAGTGATCGCATCCGTATCCCGGAGTAGATGGTCCGTAGCTCGGACAGACCCAGACCTCACATGGCGCAGGCGCCGAGGCAGTTTGAGCCGACACAGCAGGCGTGGTATTCTCCACATCCGCTGCACTTACGGGCACGAACAGCAGTGCCGCAATGGCCAGTGCAAACACCGACCAGAGAAGCAACCGGTTTGATTGCCCGGATTTTGATTTCGTCATGCTTTCTTCACCTGTTTTCATACCCATCGCCTGAACGATGTTAGACGCGCATAGACGTAACTCACATATATAACTTTCTCATACAGGGGAATCTGCGAGAAATAATTAAATAAAATAATCATTGTCCTGACCAACCCCTTTTATTCGCAGGTTAATAATAATAATCAAAATATGCGTCTGCCCCAAGAAACGTTTAAATAATAGGTTCAGGCATACGGCACACCCATGAAACGGAGACACTTCCTGTGCCTGATAGCCCTTTTACTGATAGCGGGCACGTTCGTTACAGTAGCCGGGGCGGAGCGGGTCATAATCGGGTTTCGGGGCGACCCCGATCAGACAATGCTCCGGCACGGCACAGGCATGCATCTGCATCACGGAATTTCGGCAGTATCGGTGGATATGCCAGTATACGCCATCGAGAGGATTGCACGCGACCCCAGGATAGCTTATATCGAACCGGACTACCAGGTGCATGCCCTCGGGGATACCGTTCCCTGGGGTATCGAGAGAGTCGGGGCACCGACGGTGCACGAGGCGGTCGACGGGGACGGAGTACGCGTGGCCGTGCTCGATACGGGCATCGATTACACTCACCCGGATCTCGAAGGAAACTACCGGGGCGGATACGACTTCGTCAACGACGATGCCGATCCCATGGATGACAACGGCCATGGAACACACTGTGCAGGCATCATTGCAGCAGAGAGAGATGAGAGCGGTATCATCGGTGTCGCTCCGAAGGCCGATCTCTATGCGGTCAAGGTGCTAAGCAGCGGCGGCGGCGGATACATCAGCGATGTCGTATCAGGCATCGAATGGGCGATCGAGAACGACATACAGATCATATCGATGAGCCTTGGCAGCAACTCCGACTCCTATGCCCTTCGCTCGGCCTGCGACGCAGCATACGAGGCGGGGATCGTTCTCGTCGGGGCCGCAGGCAATGACGGCAGGTATTCCGGGTACGGCGATACGGTCGACTATCCGGCCAGGTACGGCTCCGTGATTGCGGTCTCTGCAATCGACGAGAACAATCAGCGGGCATCATGGTCGAGTACCGGGCCTGCCGTGGAACTCGCTGCACCGGGCGTCGGGATCTACTCGACCTATCCTGACGGGTACCGCTCGGTGAGCGGAACGTCAATGGCATGCCCGCATGTCGCCGGCGTTGCGGCACTCGTCCTTGCAGCTCACCCTGACCTCGGCAACACCGAAGTGCGGGAGCTGCTCACCACCACTGCAACCGATCTCGGGCGCTCGGCGTGGTACGGCTACGGGTTGGTGAACGCCGCCGGGGCGGTAGGCGATGTCGTCGTCACGGATACGACCCCGCCGGGTATTACCGGCGTGACCGTGAAGGAGATAACCGGAACCGGTGCGGTGATCACCTGGCAGACCGATGAACCGGCATCGGGCACCCTCCGGTACGGCACCTCCCCCTCAGCCCTGAACGACCAGGTCTCAGAAACCGCTTCAGGCGTTTCGCACCGCATCACACTCGCAAACCTCGAAAAAGGCGTCACATATTCCTATACAGTCTCATCGACAGATGCGTATGGGAATACCGCCACCGACCCGGCCGGGGAGATCCCGTACACCTTCACGACATTGACAAACGATCTCCCGGTTGCCGATGCAGGCGCCGATAAGTCGGCAGGCGATGCGGACGGTGACGGCCTTGAGGCCGTCCTGCTCGACGGATCAGGGTCATCCGACCCCGACGGTTCCATCGTCGCCTACGAATGGCTGGAGGGAGACGCTACCCTTGGCACCGGAGAGCAGATCACCTATGCGTTTGCCGTCGGAACACACACGGTCACGCTCCGGGTCACCGATACCGACGGTGCAGCTGCAACCGACTCGGTACAGGTGGTTGTAAAAGCCAATCAGCCACCGGTTGCAGTTCTCAGCGGAGACGGCACCGCACATGTGGACAGTCCGGCAGCCTTCGACGCCGCGGGATCGTACGATCCGGACGGTATGATCGTGCAGTGCGACTGGGAGTTCGGCGACGGCACGAGCGGAACCGGGACGGCGGCAACCCACATCTATGATTCGGCGGGCACCTATGCCGTTACACTCACCGTCACCGATAACGGAGGCAGATCGTCCACGGAGACGCAGGCCGTCACCGTTATCGGGGTGAACGAAGCACCCGGGATGCACGTTTGGGATATCGATATGCTGGTAGAGGAGAACTCGTATCGCACCTACTGCATCGCGACCGTCACAATCGTCGATGACGGCAACAACCCGGTTCCGGGAGCTGAGGTCACCGGATACTGGGGCGGCCTTGGAAGGGGCACAGGATTCGGAACGACGGACAGCGCCGGTTCGGTAACCTTTACGTCGAACGCGGTGCGCCGGAACGGCGGGCTCTTCATCTTCACCGTCGATCTGGTAGAAAAAGAAGGCCGGACGTATACGCCTGCTCTGAACCTCGAGACATTCGATTCGGTTTCGGCCTGAAACAATCCATTTTTCACCCGAAGCGGGCAACAGCCGGAACCGGATACAATAGAACCGTCTTCAGATGCCTCCTGCGGATATCACCGGCTCGATGACCGGGCATGCAGGCTCTTGTTCTGGCCAGGGAACGCTTAAATACCCGGAATCCGGGTACAATCCGCCGGAAAAACGACCATCACAGAAGCCCGCAGACGGACGATCTCCGGTCGGGGTATGCTATCCATCCCCTCAAAATTACTCTGCCTCATATGGCCAGTATACCTCACAATTTTCCGAGTATTTTCAAAATAGGGCAGAGATAATCCGGCATCCTCTTTTAGCAGAATCGGTCACAAAAAACTCCGGTAAAATCGAAAATGAACGCCGATAGGCCCTTATTTTACAATGGAAGATGGTGCTCCCCGGGCACGACTGCGCCCCGGATACCGGACGAAGCGGTGCAGGGCGGACACCGGATCCATCGAGAGTACCCGAATGTTTTAAACCCGGTAGAATGGCCACCCCGAACAAAAAAGTGAACTTGCCAGACGGGATCGGCAGATCACCGCAGATTCATAAGCCGCCAGATAGGCTTGCCCAATCCGAGATCGGCTTTGAGATAGGCGTCCGAGACATTTATCGATTCGGGAACCTCGAAAAAGAGGAAGCCCTCCAGTCCCTGGTATCGATCAAGCTGTCCGCCGAGGTATGACTGCCCATGCGAGGTCACCGCGGGGACATCGATCGGCTGATAGGTCGAGTCCTGGTGTACAAGCGTGAACGACCGTGCTCCGGGAAGCCTGACACGGTAGTTACTTCCGTCCCCTTTATACCCGAGGTGCGTGTACTTGAGCGCGATGAGGAGATACTGCTGCCCGAATCCGGCCTCGAACCGTTTCTCCGGCGAGTCTGCTGCCGTAAACACATGCGCCAGCCTCGTTGATTCGACGATGAGCGAGAGCATGTTGTCCCCGCTCGAGTCGTCATAGCAGTAGCGTTCGCCAAGGCCTAAAGCACCGGGAAATGCGGGAGTCGGTATCGGAGAGGGCGCTGCCTGCAGCAAGAACTCATCCGGAGCGACATCTGCCGTATCGCTGAGCGATGCCATTGCCACGTGCAGACGCTCCGTTCCCACGGCGATGCGGTCGAGTGCTGTCTCGACCGCGGCAGGGTCTCGGAGCCCGCTCTCGGTGAGCATCCTGCCGGCCGCGCTGTACTCGTCAAGAGCTGCAATAAAGTCCGTTCTGGCCGATTCGTTTTCAGGGGAGACCGTGCAGGCCTCGGCATCCCGAAGTGTCGAGAGAGCCAGATCGGATAGCGCCGGAGCCAGTTCAGAAAGTGCCCTTTCATCCTGGTAGTATGCGGCGTGAATATTCTGGACAGAGAGCATCAGGAGTGGGAGACTCGAATCCGCCATCAGCAGGGCGAACGCATCGTCGCCCGAGAGGGGGGCGAGACTGCCGCTCTCACCCGCTACATCGGAAGCATTCTGAACCGGAGCGGCAGGGGTGGATGCATCGACGGCGAACAGATTCAGCGGGAGCGGAATGAAACCGGCATAGACGGTGCCTGCCGAGGCTTCTCCGGGCACGACCGCCGTAAAGACGATCCCGCCGAGTAGACCAACGAGCACCAGCGTTGCCAGGAGGGAGTTTTGCAACCGCATACCGCAGAATACCAGAAGATAACATATAATTTTTTCTGATTTCAATAAAACGATCCGTATCGGCAAAATCCTCAACCCGGAGAGGGGAAGAACCCGCAGCGTGTCGGAACACCGCATATCTCCCATTCGATCCCGGGAAACTGCCTACTGCATGGTCTTGCCGAGTGCCCAGACAGGAGAACCCTGATCCCCGAGGTTCACGGAGATGCAGGCATCGGAGACGTTGAGCGACGCGGGTACGTCGTAGATAAGGTAACCCTCGGTCGTCTCGTACCGGCTCAGCGTAACTGTCCGGTATGGAGCGCCGTAGGAAGTGGAAGAGGTTACCGTGAGCGGTGAATACGTCGCATCGTAATAGTGGAGGGTGAACGAACCGAGACCCGGCGTCTTTATGCTGTACGTCCGGCTCTCCCCCTTGTGTCCGATGTTGGTGACCTGCACGGCAACCAGCAGGAACATCCGCCCCGGTTCTGCGGTGGCGATATCGTGGTCGCCTCCGAGAAGCTGATATGATCCGGTCCTCCGTGCCGACTCGATGATCAGAGAGACCATATTCGCACCGGTCCGGTCATCGAAGGTGTATCGCTGCCGGAGCGGCAGTGCGTTCCGGAACAGGGAGGCCGACGGTAAACGGGGGGCGAGTTCACCTATACCGGAGACCTCCTGCGGGATCTCAGGTGCCCGGTCGGAGATCCCGTCGATTGCTTCCCGGAGGTGATCCGTACCCACAGTAATATTTTCAAAGGCAGTATCCACCTCGGTCTTGTTCAGGAGCGACGCCTCCCGAAGAAGATTCCCGGCCGACGCATACGACTCGAGAGCAGCAACGAATGCGGATCGGGTACCTTCCCGTTCGGGCGAGATCTCGAGTGGCTTCACTCTCTCAAGAACGCCCGTGGCCATATCCGCAAGGCCACTACCGGCATCACTCACGCCCGCCTCATCCCAGTAGTACAGCGCATACACATTCTGCACCGAGAGCATCGTCAGGGGAATACTGGTGTTGGCGATGAGATCTACCAGAATATCATCGTCATATTCGGGCATCTCCACGGTGGCATTGCCCGTATCGACAGAGGTCGTATTCGCAGCTCCGCTCTCCACGGGTTCAGCGGGCGGCGGCACCGCCGGCAGGGGCTCTCCGGAGAGCGCACTTCCTTCAGCAAGCCGGACATACGTGTCGGAGAAAAGGGGAGCAGAATCGGCCTGGAAGACCCATCCCTCTGCTGCCGGGTGCGGCACCGACGCGTTGAGCAGCCCGTCCGGCTCCGAAGCGGCAAGGGAGAAGACCAGGATACCTGCAAAGATGATCAGGGCGACGACCATTGCGACAGAATCCCCACGCTCCATGAATGGGTACAGTGTTCCGTTCTGCCACATAAAACCTTGCAGATCCGGATTGCCGGTGTGGTGCCGGCAACCGGAAGAGAAAGGGCTCTGAAAAGAGAATCAGGCCTGAGCCTCTCTGAGGCTCCAGACCGCGATACCAGGTGATCCGAAATCTACCTGCAGGCGTGCCTCGGAGACGTTCAGCGTGGCAGGCACGTCGAAGAGAAGGAAGCTCTTCTTTGATTCGTACCGCTCCAGGCGGGCACCGGCATACGATTCGCCGAGAGAGGTCGTAGGCGGAAGCGCAACCGGCGAGTATACGTCGGTGCGATGGTGAAGCGTTACGGCGGCAAGGTCTGGAGTATCCGCTTCATACAGATCTCCATCTCCCTTATGCCCGACGTTCGTGGCTTTCACGACGACGAGGAGGAACTGGCGCCCGAGCCCTGCGGTGACGGCCACTTTCTCCTCGTCGCGGGTGTAGGTATACGAGCGAACTTTTCCGGTGGATTCGGCCATGAACGAGAGCATGTTCTCACCCTCCGGATCATCGTAGCTGAACCGCTCGAGAAGAGGGAGGGCGTCCCGTGACGCTGTAGAAACGTCCTGATACGGCATGCTGCCGGCCTGCAGGCGCGAACCGGAAGCTGCCGCCACGATCATCGCCTCCTGCCCGGGCCCCTGCAGCGCTGTCCGCAGGTAGCTGCAGCCTTCCGTGATCTGCACGAATGCCGCATCAGTCGCAGAGGCGTTCCCGATACCGGTCTCCTTCAGGACAGAACCTGCCTCGATAAAGTCTTCAAGTGCACGCATGAAATCTGCCCGGACAGGTTCCATACCGGTGGATACGGTGAGCAATGCTGCTTTATCGCGAGCATCGACGGCGAGGCTATACATTTCAGCACCCCCTTTGTTCAGGGAGACAGTATCGTTGCCGTGCTCCGCGTACATGCACTGCACGGCAGAGATCATCAGGGGCACCCCGGACTCGGCGATGAGACTGAGCAGCATCTCATCGGCGTATGCATCGTCGTACGAGGTCTCGCCCACGGACGGTGGAGTGGCGGCATCGAGATCCTGGTTCATCACCGACACGTTATTGTCTGAGGCGACCTCTGCAGAGTTATCCTCCACCGCACCGCCGCCAATCCCGCCCTCGACAGAGGCGTTTGCCGTCTGATTCGGTGTGAGGTATGACGATAGCGGACTCGAGGCGGGGAATGAACCCTGACCCGGAATCGTGACAGAACCGAACGCCCCCGGATGCCCGGTCGGGACGGCAGTTGCATAGACAGGTGTGTCCAGAGCCGATGCAGGAAGCAGGAACCCGGACAGTCCGATGATTCCGATGACAAACAGCGCAGATGAAAGATGAACGCGCATGCCTGAGTATTTTATGCGGCAACATATAATAATATCGCAATATAAAATAGCCCAATATAATTAATATGTCAATAAATAGGAAAAGTATGCGCATTTATTCCGGGAACCGGCCGCAGAAACAAATCCTATGACGTGGAAGACGGTGAAGCCGGGTGCATATGGTCGCAAGGCGTGAAATTTCGCACCCGTATCCGGCACCGGGATTCTCCTTCCGGCGACTGTAAACCGCAGGACAAACCTCCGGCCGGGCTCTCCTGCATGAAAGAGCGAAGAGAGTTCTGCTTTCCGGTTTATTCCTGGCCCGGAGGAGAAACGTCCGTAAAGCAGGTATAACGCGCAATAGAGAAACATTTAAATACGGTTTCGAGTAATCGACAGTGTGAGGAATGTAAATGGAAATTGTTAAAATTCCACGGATGGACAAAGCAGAATACGACAACCTCATCGAAGAGGGCTATGTCTCCAGGATCGCATTCCAGGGGAACAAGTATCCCTACATCGCTCCGTTTCTCTACGTCTTCGACGGGAGATTCCTCTACTTCCTGGCAACCAAATACGGCCGAAAGAACGACCTCTTCCGGCAGCACCCCTATGTCTCGGTGGAGGTCGAGCGCTACACCAAAGACCTCTCCTCATACACCTTCGTGACCATGCAGGGGTACCTCGTCCAGCTTGAGGATGCCATCGAGAAGAAGATCATCAGGCAGAAGTTCATCGAGATGATCAAGAAGAGGAACCTCTCCCAGAATATCCTCGCAGCACTCGGCCATAAACCGGAGGAGCCGCTCGAGGCGATAGCGTCCGAAGAGCGCTCGAACATCTGGAAACTGACGGGCGTCACGGATATCGTCGCCCTGAAAAACCTGTAATACCTTTCTTTTTGAGGTGCTGATCGGGCAGGCAGGGCACGTCCCGATATACCTATATACTATCCTGCCGGCGTTGCTCTGCTATGTCGGCACGGAGCACTATCTTCTGCATCATCATCGTATGCTGCGTCCTCCTCTCTATCGCCTCGGCGCATGTTCCCGTCATGGTCGAGGGCGAGCATAACCGGCCCGCTACCGCAGTCGTCATCGACGACCCGACCAAGTCGTGGGTGATCTATGCGGGGCTGCCCACGAACGATACCGTCGACTACTACCGGCTCCGCATGGAGGCGGGAGAGCAGATCCGGCTATCCGTCCAGACGCCCGAGGAAGGAGCGTTTGCTCCGGGGCTGGTGGTGATGGGGCCGGGGATCGAGTCCGCCGGAACACCGCCACCGTTCATCCGGCTGCCCGGCACCGGCGGTGCGGCGGTCATCCCCGGAGAAAGACCGGATAGCCCGTTCTTCGAGCCGTTCACCCCTTCAAAAACCTACGAAACCGCCGAGATCACCATCCCGGCACCGGAGACGGGTGACTATTACGTTGCGGTCTATGCCGATGAATACGCAGGACCGTATGCCCTCGCCGTCGGCACCCGGGAGAGTTACACGCTCACCGAGTGGCTGACGATACCCGTAGACGTCATCGGCATCCATCTCTGGGAAGGTCAGTCGCTCGCCGTCATTCTGGCACCCCTGATCGTTGTGGTCGCCGCCGGACTCCTTCTGATCGGCGGTCGGCAGAGAAGAACCCTATCCGCATTCGCGTGGGCAGCAGTGCTCGCCGGCCTGCTCTCTATCGGCAGCGGCGCCATGACGATCGTCCAGCTGATCATCGCTGCCATGGGTTCCCCCCTGACGGCTGCGATACTGGTGACGCTGATCGTCGCCCTCATCCCGATCGTGCTCGGCACCGCAATGTTGCTGATCGGACTCCGGCGGAGGAGCGGCATCACCGATCGTGCCGCCATGGTAGTGCTCGGCATCATCGGGCTATTCACCTGGGCAGGCATGATCGCAGGACCGGTAATCGCCATTCTCTCCGCAGTGCTGCCCGGGGACGGGAAGCGCTGAACGCCCCGGCCTACCTGAACTCCTCGAGTATCGTTCGTGCGGCATTCAGGAGCGAGTCGACCCCTTTGGGAGTTGTCGTTCCCTTCTCAGCCCACCGGATGGTGCCCTCCCCGTCCAAGAGGTAGAGGTAGGCGAGTGAGATGTCGCCAAAGCCGAGCTGCCGGGCGTAGTCGTCAAAATTGCCGGCGTAGGTGAGAACCCGATCGTGCTTTTCAGGGGGCAGGGCGCCCCGCAGGGTCTCATCGACCCGCGATGTGAGTGCCTCTCCCAGCCGTCCGGCGACAACCGTGACCAGATAGGCCTTCACGCGCGGATTTCCGGAAAAAGCGTACTCAAAAGGCCCAGTCCAGGTCTCCTGTACCTGCTGCACCCACCGGGGAAAGGCGATGACAATGAGCGAGAGATCCCCTGAAAGATCTTCCGGAAGCGCCATCGTCTTTCCGTCGAGTGTCGTTGCCGTCAGCGACGGGAACCTCCGCCCTTCAACCGCGAAGATCGGTTCGGTAGTGCCTGATCCTATGTCCATGCCCGTGCAGTGGAATGGAGATACTATAAAATCTCTGTCCAGGGATCGGATCGTGCATGGGAATGTGGGAAAGGAGAGCAGAGCTGCTAATACCCCTCAGGGAGAGAGACCATTCAAGCATCCCTGATCCATGAGAAGCGTGTGCCGGATGGAGGAGAAGAGCAGATGAGCGAGCACCAGATCCAGCGGGAAGATACCTGGGATGCGATCGCCGATGCACTCAGGGCGGGGGAAGAGCTGCAGTCGGTCTACGTCCTCGGGGGAACCGATAGCGGAAAGAGCACGCTCTGTCGGTACCTCATTGACGAGACGAAAGATCAGCGAATATGCGCATACCTCGACTGCGATACGGGACAGTCGGTCGTCGGCGTCCCGACGACCCTGGGCCTCCGGATGTACCACCCCCACACGGCAGAGAGCGGCACCAGACTTCGCTTCGTCGGTTCTACGTCGCCGCGCGGCCACCTGCTACAGACGGTGACCGGAGCGAAACGGCTGTTTGAGGCCGCAATTGCCGCGGATGCATCCGCCATCGTCATCGATTCTCCGGGGTATATCCACGGTGACGCGGCGTTTGAGTTCCAGTTCCAGATGATCGACCTCCTGCAGCCGTCCGGCATTGCCGTCCTCGGATACGGCCGGGAGTTCGACCGCCTCTGCGCACACTTCAGGCATCATCCGGGGATGACGATCCATCGTCTCCGCATCTCACCTGCCGTCGTGAGGCGATCGGCTGCGGAACGGCGAAAATACCGTGAACAGAAGTTCAGAAAGTACTTCCAGGATGCAGAACCGCGCGAGATCGCCTATTCCGGACTCGGCCTGCAGGGAAGAGTCCCCGATCTCTACGACGCACGCCAGGTACGGCACCGCCTGATTGCCGTATGCGATGCCGGAAACTTCGTTCTCACACTGGGCATCCTGAAAACCATCGACACAGAGAGAAAGGAGGCACGGTTCATATCTCCTCCCACCGATCTTATCCGGGCGGCATCTATCCGGTTCGGTTCGATCTTCCTCGATCCCCGGGCGGCCGCAGGCGAAATGGAATCCCATACGCCGTTCCCGCTACCAGGGAATGACCGCAAGGAACACCCAGTATAGTATCGCCTGCAGCACCGTCAGCGGCACACCGACCTCTGCAAACTCCCGGAACGTCAGTGTTGCCCCCTGTTTTTCTGCGTTCTGAATAATGATGACGTTGCTTGCCGCTCCCATGATCAGCATGTTGCCCGCAATCGTGCTTCCGGCTGCAAGCGCCATCATCTGTGCAGTGGAAGAACCGGCGTGAGTGAGAAGCGGGAGGTAGAGCGCGACAAACGGGACGTTCGAGACGAGCTGTGAGACGAGCACACCGCTTGCAAGGATGACCGGAATGCTGGTGAAATCGACCGGCGCCTCCGTGACAAGAGGCTCAAAGATTCCCGACTGCCAGACGCTTCCCATCAGGATGAAGAGAGCGGCGAAGAATACCAGCGTTGTCCAGTCGATCGACTTCACCACTTCAAGCCGCCTCTTGCTCCCGACAAGCACCGGAAGCGCCCCTATGAGCGCGATATACGTCAGCGGGAGGTCAGGTCCGGTGCCGAGCAGCACGGAGAGTACCTTGATACCTATCATCGCGCCGAGCAGGAGGAGTGAGATACGCGAGAGGAGGGCAAGCCGCGTATCCGAGATCTCTTCACGGACGAAGACGAGCGGCATATCCCGGAGCTCGCCACCGTAACGGACGATGAGAAGAAGATAGGCCATCATCAGGCAGAGCAGCGTCGGGACAGCAAGAGAGACGAAAAAGGTGATGAACGGGTTTGCAACATCACCGCCAAGCGCGATAAGGAGATTCTGCGGGTTCCCGGTAGGGCTTGCAACGCTCCCCGTCGTGATTCCGAACGCCAGTGCAAGCAGCAGCACCTTTTCGGAGATACCGAACCGCGTGCTATAGTAGAGCATGAGCGGCGTTGCAATGATCGCCAGGGTGTCGTTCATCAGCAGCGCGGAGAGAGCGCCGGAAGCAACGATCACCAGGAGAATCAGGCGCCGGGGGCTCCGTGCCCGCCGGAAGATACCATGGGCGAGGTGGAAGAGGTACCCGCTCCGCAGGAGCGCTTCCCCGATGACGAACATGCCGAAGAGAAAGAGCATGATCTCAATGTTGATGGAAGCCAGGGCAGCCGCCGGGGAGATCTGACCGAGAATAAGTACGGCAAGAGCTCCGGCGACCATAATCTGCCAGATCCGGAGATGAATGCCGCCAACCTTCCGGACGGCGATCAGGAGAAGTACGCAGACGAGGATGATGATAGGAATGAGTGAACCCATACGCTGCATCACCGGCAGGCGGGGAGGCGACTGCCGCAGACCTTCGCTATCAGGTTGACCGTGCGGCGTAAAAAGAGAGAGGGGCGATGCCGAAGATCAGAGTTCCTTTCCGATAAGGTGATTGATGATGTTCTCACAGATGTCGCCGGAGTACTCGCCGATCCTTCTGACACTATCCGCGACCGAACCGAGCGGGATCGCCGTGACTGCGTCGTACTGCAGCGACCGTCCGCTGATCTGCCGTGACTGCTCCTCAAGGTCGGGGACCATCTTCAGGATCTCGTTTGCTTTGACGATGTCGCTGCAGTAGAATGCCTCCATGCTCTTCTGGAAGATCTCGAGCGCGAGCGTGCTCGCAGTCCCGATCATGGCAAGAATCTCGCCGTCGACCTCCCGATCTTTCAGGATGAGGGCATTCCTTGCGACCCGGGTCGCGTGATCTCCCATCCGTTCGATGATCCTGCTGATCAGGAAGTAGTACATCGCCGTACCGGTAGGGATGCTCATCTTCCGCGACAGAGTCATATCGAGGAGGATGAGATGGTTCTGGCGCGCTATCAGCCAGTGCAGCCGGTCGACCTCGGTATCCCGCGCAACCACGTCCTCTGCCAGGACTGCATCCCGGGTCGCGAGCGCTGTGACCGCGTCCTCCTGCATGGATTTGACGATGACCGACATCCGCCGGAGGGTATTGCAGAAAGGCATCTCCGCAGGGTTCAAGAGGTCTTTGAGCGTTATCGAATCGTCAGTCTCGTTAATTACCTCCTGACCGACCGCCATCTGCGTAAAGTCCCTCACGAGTTTCCGAACAAACGCCGGGAGACGCCCCTTCGACCGGATCCTGATCGTCGTATATCCGGCAATATAGGCGCCGACGAGGTAACGGAGCAGATATGTCCGATCCGTGCTCCCACTCACTTCAAACTCTTTCACACGCTGCACTGCTTCGCCGCTGATCTTGGGAGTGATCAGCAGAGAGCCGTCAGGCTGGACGATCAGACCAACCGGATCGTTCTTCTGGATATTTGTAGATTTTATCCACTCTTTCGGCAGAGAGACGATGTACGACGACCCTCCGGTTATCTGCACTTTCCTGATCTCCATGAATGCAGTACCGTGGGGATTACAAAGATATATACATTCCGTACTGATATATATAGCAATAGCGTATATGGAGCTTACATATACACATATATTTTCTTTCGAGAACTAATTTACCTCCCCCCACCCCAGCGTTAAGAGGTGAAAAACCTCCCATGCACTCTGCCGCAGGACTGATCCGCGATCGAACCGGAAAACCCGTGCCGTCATTCAAAACCGGCGGGTTCCTGGCTCTGGAAGAGCCTGCCGATGAGCATGAGCAGGAGAGACATGATCGATCCTACGCATAAAAATCAGGCGGCAGCGCCAAGTGGAGACGGAGAGGCACGCACCGGAGGCTATCCGCCCGAACCTTCGCCTATAACCGAGAAGGTATCCTCCTCGCTGCATATATTTTTTACCGGCAATGCTGCACGGAAGTACCGGGAAAGCGGCATCCGAAGTCTCTGGTTTATCACAGCCATATTTGCGGTTCTTGCCATATTCTTCATCCTATTCTTCCTCGTCGCCGATGCCTATCCTATCTTTGAGACGAACGGTGTCGCAGACTTTCTTGCCGGGGAGACCTGGAACCCAAGCGGAGCGGTTCCCACCTACGGCATTTACCCGCTCATTGTCGGGACACTGCTCGTGACAATCGGTGCAATGGCTATCGCCATCCCGCTCGGGATCGGCAGCGCGATCTTCATCGCCGAGCTGGCTTCACCCCGGGTCAGGGCAGTTGCAAAGCCCGCGGTCGAACTGCTGGCCGGAATCCCCTCGGTTGTATACGGTTTCTTCGGCCTCGTGGTTTTGACAAACTGGCTACGGCTTTCCTTTAATGTTCCCTCCGGCGAGAGCTGGCTTGCAGGCTCTATCCTTCTCGGCATTATGGCTCTTCCTACGATCGTCAGCGTCTCGGAAGACGCCATCACCGCCGTCCCGCGCACGTTCAAAGAAGGCTCGCTTGCCATGGGGGCAACGCACTGGCAGACGATACAGCGTGTCATCCTTCCGGCAGCGCTCTCAGGAATTACTGCCGCGATCATCCTCGGGGTGGGGAGAGCCATCGGCGAGACGATGGCCGTCATCATGGTGACCGGAAACGCTGCCATCATTCCCGATCCGGCCTGGAATGTCCTCTCGCCGGTCAGGACACTCACCGGAACCCTGGGGATAGAGATGGGAGAGGTCGCCATAGGAAGCACACACTATCACGCCCTCTTCGGCGTCGCCGTCGTGCTCCTCGCGATAGCACTCATCGTTAACCTCGGTGCACGGGTCATCTTAAAGAAAGTCAGGGAAAGGCACACGGCAACCGGGAAACGGCGCCAGTGGCTCCCACCTGAGACGGCAGAGACCGTAAAGCCGTACTTCTTCGCGGGGCTCGGGATCGTGCTCGCAATCCTGCTGCTCTTTGCCGTAGGCCTCATCACCACCGGAGCCATCATCGCCACCGTCCTTGCTCTGGCCTTTATTAAGAACAGGATCTCCCCAAAGACCGGACAGAAAGTGGCATTCGGACTGGTGTATACTTCAATCGCGATGGTTCTTGTCTTCCTCGCCGTCATTCTCTTCGATATCATCATCAACGGCCTCCCGGCGCTGAGCTGGGAGTTCCTGACCGAACCTCCCCGCAACCTCGGGCGGGAGGGCGGTATCGGCCCGGCCATCGTCGGCACCCTCTACCTCGTCGCCGGAGCGATCCTGTTCGCACTCCCGATCGGCGTCGGCGCTGCGATCTATCTCAACGAGTATACCAGAGAGGGACGTGTAACCGAGATCATCCGCTCAGGCGCCGACCTTCTGAACGGTACGCCTTCCATCGTCTTCGGCCTCTTCGGGTTTGCGTTCCTCGTCCTCTACCTCAACTTCGGCGTCTCTCTCCTCGCCGGCATGATAACCCTCGGCCTGATGGTTCTGCCGACGATCATCCGGACGACAGAGGAGACACTCAAGAGCATCCCGGACTCCATTCGTGAAGGGAGTCTTGCCCTCGGAGCGACCAAATGGCAGACGATCTGGAGAGTCGTGCTTCCGCCGGCAGTGCCGGGAATCCTGACCGGGACTATTCTCAGTGTAGGGCGGGCAGCAGGAGAGACGGCGCCGATCCTCTTCACGGCGGTCATCTTCTCGAAGCGCTTCCTCCCGACCTCCCTCTCCGAACCGGTGATGGCACTCCCCTACCACCTCTTCATCCTCGCAACCAACGTCCCCGGTGCCGGTCGGAACCAGTACGGTACGGCGCTCGTGCTCCTGATGCTGGTGATGAGCATCTACCTCGTTGCGATCGTCCTTCGAAACCACTACCAGAAGACCATCAAGTGGTGAACCTATGCAGAATAACGGCAGCATTCTCACGGCAAACGGATTAAACCTCCACTACGGCGAGAGCCACGCGCTGATCGATATTACGATCAGTATCCCAAGGAACCGGGTTACCGCCCTGATAGGACCTTCCGGATGCGGCAAATCAACGCTTCTCCGGTGTTTCAACCGCATGAACGACCTCGTGGATATCGTCACAATCACGGGAGAGATCATCTTCGACGGGAGGTCGATCCTCGGATCGGGTACCGACGTCGTCGAACTCCGGAAGAAGATCGGCATGGTCTTCCAGAAGCCAAACCCCTTCCCTTCCTCGATCTACGACAACGTCGCCTACGGCCCGAGAGTACACGGGACGAAAGATCGCAGGAAACTCGATGAGATCGTGGAAAAGAGCCTTCGTAAAGCCGCACTCTGGGAGGAGGTGAAAGACCGTCTCCACGACTCCGCCATGGGGCTCTCGGGCGGGCAGCAGCAGCGCCTCTGTATCGCAAGGACACTCGCCGTCGAGCCTGAGATTATCCTCATGGACGAACCCTGCTCCGCACTCGACCCGATTGCAACCGCAAAGATCGAGGATCTCATCGACGAGCTGAAGCAGAACTACACCGTGATTATCGTGACACATAATATGCAGCAGGCCGCCCGCGTCAGCGACTATACCGGCTTTATGTACCTCGGAAAGCTCATCGAGTTTGACGAAACGACACAGATCTTCGAATCTCCCGCAGAAGAACTGACGAATAATTACATCACGGGACGCTTTGGATAGGTGAAAAGATGGCCGGCAAATTTCGTGATGAACTCACAGTCTTAAAGGTCTCCGTCCTCGATATGGGAACCTTCTCGACCGATATGCTCCACAACTCGATACTAGCCTTAAAGACTCAGGATCCCGACCTTGCGGAGCGGGTGCACGCAAAGAAGACCGAACTTGCGGAGAGGAACCACCAGATCGAGGAGCAGGCACTCCGGCTTATCGCTCTCTACCAGCCGATGGCACAGGACCTCCGCGCAATTACGTGCGCTCTCAGCATGAACTACTCCCTCTTTCGGATCGGCAGATACGGAAAAGACATCGCCAACCTGGTGGAAGGGTTCACCGCTGCACCGCACATCGCCAATATGATGAACCTTCCTCACATGGCAGATCTGGTCTTCGGGATGATCGACGACACCCTCAAAGCCTACCGGTATGGGGATATCGCACCGCTGAAGAACTTCACGGCACGCGACGATACGATCGATGCCATGCGCTACTCCATCTTCCGCGAGAGCGTCACCTACATGATGGAAGACCCCCGGAGCATCACGCGGTGTATCGACTACGTTATGATCGCACGATATCTGGAGCGCTGCGGCGATCACGGGTGCGATATGGCAGAGAAGATCTACTATATGATCACCGGGGAGCGCCTGGCAGTCAAATAGACGCACCTGCCCCGGATTCCCCCATCCATTGCATAGAACCTTTTTTACAGAAGTTCTCCGTTCGGTCCGAGCAGCAGGGATATGGCCACGAGAAGACCGAGGAGAAGAGCGAAGATCACCGCCGACCGGACAACGTACTTCTCGGCGGCGATCTGCTCGCGGGAATCCCGCGGCCCGATACGCAGCACCAGAACGGCAAGGAGACCCCCGGCCATGAGCCCGATGATCTGATCGAGCACAAGGACGCCGGATGAGATGGCGCTGATCGGCTGGAGCACGATGACGATACCGGTCACCACGACCGGCGGGAGCAGGGCGGCGGCTATTGCCACACCCGCAATAGTTTCCGGTGTTTCCCGGGTGAACGCGAGTACCGCGGCAAACCCGAGCAGCAGCGCCATGACGATATAGATGGGATTCGTGATGATACGCGCGACGATCTCATCCGTGATCGGGAGCGGGATGAAGAAGTTAATGATAAATGTCGCAATCGCCGAGAGCAGGAGTACGGCGCCGAGGAGCGCTAAAAGGACCCCCACGCTGCGGAGGGCATCCTCGAGCCTTCCGAGAGCGATGTTGATGGCAAAACTGTATACCGGCCCGATGATCGGCGAGAGGAGCATGGCGCCGATGATGATGACCGAGTTGTTCAGAAAGAGCCCGGAAAGAGCAACCAGTCCGGCGATAGATGTCAGAGCGACTTTGGTCAGGTCAAGTTCGGCGTACGGTTTCGCGGATCGCAGGAGCTTCTCGACGGGAGTGTTCTCCTCTTTCTCCTCGGCTTTCTTCTCGGCACGCTGCAGGTAGGTCGAGACCACGAACTCCGGCGACGTGACCTCGATCATATTCTCATGATACCGCAGGTCAATAGCCCCGCGAATCTTCTCGATGAGATCGTTAACCTCTTCGTCCGGGGTAAAGACGATGATCTCGTAGATATCGCCCACGTGATCGGTGACGTAATAGAGCCCTCCAAGAGCCGCCTTTACGCCCTCATAATCCTCATTTCTTACGTGAACCAGAATCTTCTTCATGCTGCCGTAGAGCCCATCATAAACTGAAATGCTATAATTTTTGCCGGAGATGCCCTCCAGACCAAACCCTTCAAAAAAGGGAGTCGGCAGGCCGCTCGAGATTCTTTCCGGGACTATCCATAGCCGGTGATCTCGTAATCGATGGCGGTGGAACTCCGGACGCACGCCTCACCATGCTCGAGGAGATCTTCGATCCGCCTTTCCAGCATCGCAGGATAAACCGCTCCCACCAGTTCCTCGATAGGGCGTCCCATGCAGAAGAACTTGAACGTCGGCGTCCCCCGAACACCGTACCGCTCGGCGGTCCACATACTCGATGCGATATTTAACCGGCCGAAGAGAATAACCTCGCCGTACTGCTCGGCTAAGCTCCTGAAGGAGGGCTCCATAGTCCGGCAGTGGACGCATCCAGGACTGTAGAACATGATAACAGCTGGTTTTTCTCCTTTTTCGACAGCCTTCTCCCAGGTCTGATCTGAAATCTCAACGATCTCCGCACTCACGCAGGCCACCCTCCGGTGCGGTATACTCAAGAGAAGTAATTGATACTTTCCCCGACCGCCGGGAGAGGGGCTTACCGCATCTCTGCTTCTTCGCTCACAAGATCATTGATCACGTTCTCGGAGATATCCTTGGAGTACTCACCGAGCCTGCGTATGCTCTCGGCTATATATCCGACAGAGACGGCAATGGCGGTCTTCTGCCGGAGCGCGGTATGGCTGATCTCCTCGCACTGCACAGCGAGCGTTTGAACGGCCAGGATACTCCCGTTTGCTTCCACAATATCCTTTTTAAAGAGCGACCGGATGCTTGCATCATAAATGGCAAGGGCAACCCTGCTCGCACTCTCGATGTCGACGATCAGGGACGCATCCGGTTCTTCGCAAAACAGCGGGATTGAGTTCTTCGCAATATTGACGGCATGATCCCCGATCCGCTCGATGATCCTGCTGATCATCAGGTAGTTCGTCGCCGTCCCGGTGGAGACACCCATCCGCTTTGCGAGGCTGCCGTCACTCATAATAAGGCGATATTGACGGGCGATAAGCCATTGCAACCTATCGACGTCGTTGTCCCGGGCAATGACATCTTCGGCGAGCACCCGGTTCCCGGCCTTGAGCCCGATTATCGCATCCTCGTGCATCCCCCTGACGATGATATACATCCGCTGCAAGGTGCTGTCAAAAGGCATCTCAACCGGATTGAGGAGATCTTTGATAGTGATGGAGGCGTCACTCTCCTCGCCGACCTCCTGCCCGATAGCAATCCGGGTGAAGTCCCGCACGGCAATACGCACGGCAGGCGGGATACGACCGGTCGACGCCACGGTGATGGTGGTGTACCCCGTAATATATGCAGCAATCAGGCAGCGGAAGAAGAGTTCGGGGTTGGTCGATCTACCGACACGGAACAGCTTCGTGCGATGAGCGGTCTCACCGGATAGCTTCGTCGTAATGAGCAGCGTCCCGTCATTCTGTGCAACGAGCCCCAGAGGATCGTTCTTCTTGATTCTCATCGATGTTGCCCACTCTTTCGGGAGCGAGACGACATACGAGGAACCGCCGGTGATCTGAACTTTCCGAATCTCCATACCTACCACATGACCCGACGAGGCGACATAGACAAAGGAGAGGTTTTCATGCCACGCTATATAAGTGTCTTCATTCTATAGAGAGTATCGGAGCGTGAATAGTGCACGCCCAAAAGCCCCGACACCCGGGAAAGCCGGGAACACCCGCCGAAGAAGTTCGTCTACGGCGTCTCGAGATCGCGGAAGAGGAACATAATCCGCCAGTCCTGCTGCTCCCGAAGCGTAATCTCATTGGCTTCTTTGAGGAGGTCGATCAGTTCATCCATATCTTCCGCCCGCTTAATCTGGCTGCTAAGGGTAGAAAGATGCCGCATCATGTGCGCGTAACGCTCCGAGTTCCTCAGATACTCGCGCTGAACCCGGATGCCTGCAAGGGCCGCACCGATCGCGGGAAGGATGATTGTTATCGCCGCAAGCGCACCCGGATAGTGCAGCAATGAGAGAAACTCGGAGTTATCAAACTCGGAAGCATGGATTGCGGCGGCAACGAGCGTAACGGCAAAAAGGATCTCTCCAATCTGCGAAATCAGGGTATACCGCTGCCGATTCCACTCACTGCTCTTCGTATACGAGGCGAGCCGATCGTCGATCCATGCAGCTGCCAGAAATGCCTTCAGCGGTTCAAAGGGGATAGCAAGATTGCAGTACTCGAGCGGGCGCCGGTCGAGGATCCCCTCGAATGCAAGCAGCATCCAGTCGTTCGACCGATGAGAGAGGCTCATATGGCCTGGCGCAGTCGGTTTTTCGCACCGCACGCAGATGATGCTCATGAAGAAACCTGCCCTGATCCGTTCGGTCAGAAATCGGTAATCGATCCATTTCCGATGCCATCCTCCCGTCCGTGATGCCATCAGCAGAAGCAGGATGATACCGATCTCGGCGACCTCAAGCCAGAGCAACTGGGGATATTCAGGGAAGAAGAGAGTCTGGATGGTGACCGTTGCGACGGCGAGGGCAGCGAGGGCATAGACCGCGCTCCCCGCGCGCATATACCGTCGCCGGTACCGGGCGGTCAGCAGGTGTGCGCGTGCGTAGTCCCGGAGCATGGTGCGGGAGA
Source organism: Methanoculleus taiwanensis (assembly GCF_004102725.1). Classification (NCBI taxonomy): domain Archaea; kingdom Methanobacteriati; phylum Methanobacteriota; class Methanomicrobia; order Methanomicrobiales; family Methanomicrobiaceae; genus Methanoculleus; species Methanoculleus taiwanensis. The sequence goes on from NZ_LHQS01000003.1 coordinate 370,061, forward strand.
GCGGTTTGAGCAGATCCGCGGGAAGCCCCGAGGCCTGCATCTTCCGGGCGAGCCAGTCGCGCAGTTCCGCACAGGTTCTGCCGATCTCTTCAGCTCCGGCCTCTTCGCCGTTGTAGGCATTAAGATCCTCAAGCGACTCGAGAATGCCGTCCTCGTGCCGCTCCTCAACCACTCTGCCGGTCACGGAGTGAACCCAGAAGAGCGTTCTGCCGGCCACTCTGGCATACCGGACCAGCTGGGTGGTGCTGCCGGGGTCAGGGTCGCCGAGACCATCCCAGATAACGAGGAGGAGATCGCAGGTGTTCACGATATTCTGGCCGGTGATCTCGTGGGCAGTACCCCCGGCAGCTCCAGACTCACCGATCACCCTGACCGACGAAGCACGTCCGACGAGACGTCTGAAGGCATCCCGCTCCCGATCGGTCTCGAGGTTCAGAACGCACTCGGCAGGGGAGGAGAGAAGGACGGCTTCGTATTGTGAGGTCCCCCTCTCCGCCCCGCCGGATGTCGCCAGAATCTCCTCAATAACCGGCTCAAAAGCTTCATCGATGCATGACGAGACCACCGTGAACGAATGAGGGGTTTTTCGCAGGATCTCGTCCAGGCGGCGCAGCACTGTCCGTATCCCGTCGCGCACATGCTCTTCGCCAAAGACGGCAACGTGCCCGATAACACCGATGCGAAGGGAGAACGGTATTGCAAAGTCGCTCCGGGGGTCGTCCATCGTTTCACCCGCCACCAGTACTACGGAGAGAGCGTATGCTCATTGCGTTCCATATAGGTTTGGATACCCGGGCATGTGGGGGTCGCCAACACAATTACCGCGCCCGAACCGGATCTTCCGACCTTCCGAAGCACGGAGCAGGGGACGTCCCGGGAAAACCGACGGAAAAGAGCAAAGAACAATCGAAAGCAGCAATATAGAGAGAATAGGACTCACAAGAAGACGACGTCAAGGGGGGAAGTGTCTTGCATGGATCCGATATTCTCTCTATGCCGTACGTTGTACACATACCATATATATAAATTCCGGTTTTGGGAAAAATGAGAAATAAATGTTTTGTTTGCTTGCCGGGCTCAGAGTACCTTAGCTTGTCTGAGCAGCCGCAACCCGCTGTTTTCGCGGCTCCTTGCCTTCTACGGTCTCATTCTCCGGATGCGCGACCCATTCAGTATAGGATCCTTCGTAGAGCCTGACCTTCGGATACTCGAAGTACCATTTGAAGAGGATAAACTCATTCGTAGCCTCCCTGCCGGTGCCGCAGGAGCAGATGACCGTTTTGTTCCGGTCGATACCATGCTGCTCCAGGATAGCAACCACCTCGCTGTTCGGCTTGAGGAGCATGGGATTGTCGTCATCCATCAGGCTTCGCCACGGCAGACTTATCGCGCCGGGTATATGCCCGGGTTTCCGCCAGGGTCCCTGACCCTCATAGACCTTCGCGGGGCGTGCATCGAGAACCACGACATCGTCGCGATCTTTCATCTGTTTGAAGTCTTCATACCCGATCGGGTACTCGCCACGCACCTCTGCAGTAAACCCGGACGGCTCGACCGACGGGTAATCCAGGGAGAGGCTCCGCCCCTCGTTCTTCCATTTATCAAGGCCGCCGTCGAGAACATAGACAGTGTTGTGGCCGAATTTTGCAAGCGAGTATGCCATCATGGTCTGTGCAAGGCCGTCACCCCACCCCGAGAACACTCCCTTTCCCGTGTAGACGACGACCGGCGAGTCCGCCTCAAGCCCGACACGCCGGAACGACTCCTGCAGGCAGGCAATCGGCCCATATGATGTCGGGAACCCGTGGGCGGGTACGCGAAGAATCCCTTCGTTTAAGTAGATCGCTCCGGGGATGTGTTCCTTGATATAGTCGTGGACGTTCGGCTGGACATCGAGTATCCGGAGGTTGCTATCCTGCAGGTGATCCTCGACCCAGTCCGTCGTGACCAGTTTTACTTTGCCTTCCCCGGGAGGATACGGGGGGCTCTGCCTCGCGGACGTGGCTGAAAGCCGTTCCTCACCGCCGGGGGCTGTAAATTCTTTTCTCATACGCATAACCTCACAGTCGACGATCTCGACGGCGCTACTCATCGGTCACTGCATATATACATTATGCAGCACCGGAGATCGGTGTGGTACCGGGAGTGCGGATGGACTGGATTCCCGGATCCCTGCAGATCAGTTCGCGAATTACAAAGACCGGCGATTGGCGACGGAACTCATACCGGGTCAGCCCCCGGAGTGTCGTGCCGGCATCCCCGCGGGAACGTGCATTGCGCAACGCTACAACGTGAAAAATAGGACTGGACAGATAACCCGTCATAAGGTGAGGTTCATTCAGGCGCAGTGCGAATACCGGAGAGGGGTTCGGGAGCGGGACGACGCTTCCGGAAAAACGTCACCCCTTTCCCGGTAACTGTTGCAGAACCCGTTGCAGCATCGCCATTGTGTAGGGTTTCGGAAGCACACCCCGAAAGCCGTATGACTGGTACTCCGACATCACCGGATCGTGCGAATATCCGCTGGACACAATTGCCCTGACTCCGTTATCAAGAGAGAGGAGCTGTTGAACCGTTTCCTTCCCGCCAAGGCCGCCGGGGATGGTGAGATCCAGAATGACAGCATAAAACGGGCATCCCTCCTGCATGGCCTTCCGGTACTGCTCGATCGCGTCGGTACCGCTTTTCACCGGCACCGCCTCATAGCCCAGACGGCCGAGCATGATGGCGGTTACCTCGAGCAGCGCCTCTTCATCATCCATGAGAAGGACTCTGCCGGAACCGGACTCCGGATTGGCGTGGATCTGGTCGGCGCCTTCAGGCACCCTCACTCCTGCCGGCAGGTAGAGCGAGACCCTCGTCCCCCGACCCACCTTTGAGTCTATGTCGATATAGCCGTCGTGCTTCCGGACTATCGAATGAGTTGAAGTGAGACCGAGGCCGGTTCCCTGCTCTTTCGTGCTGAAGAAGGGATCGAAGACTTTCGGCAGGTACTCTGCCGGTATGCCGTCACCCGAATCCTCGATTGCAATACAGACGTACCGTCCAGGCTTCACTAACGGCAGATCGCCGTCCTCCACAACCCTGTTATCTGCACTGATCGTGATTGTTCCGCCATCCGTCATAGCCTCACACGCATTGACAAGGAGGTCTGCAAGTGCCTGGCTTATCTGACCTTCGTCGATCTCCACGTCCCAGAGACCCTCCATAATGTGGTACGAATACCGGATATCGGATTTCCGAAGAGTGCACTGGGCGGTATTCCGGATGATATCGGCGATCGGAAGAGTCTGTTTGACGGGCAGACCGCCCTGTGAAAACGTCAGGAGCCTTTGCGTTAGACGCTGTGCCCTGAAAAGACCCTTCTCCGCTTCACCGAGGCGATCGGAGGCGGTGCCCGGAGCAGCATCCATTCGAGCGAGGGTGAAATTCCCAAGAACCGACGTGAGAATATTGTTAAACTCGTGAGCGATACCGCCGGCAAGGGTGCCGATCGACTCGAGTTTCTGCGACGTGAGAACCTCCTCCTCATGCCTGCGCCTCTCGGTGATATCCTGCAGCGCCAGAAGAAGACCGAGCGGTTCGCTCTCACCTTTGCAGACTGTAGATACCGTAAGCGCGATTATTCTGCGGGAGCCCTCACTTGCGATGAGGACGAGACCTTCAGTTACGGTCTCCCGATCGGCGAGATCACTATAATCTGCAAACGTCATCGGCCCGTGCGCTCCCGTTACCGTCAGCACACGCTCAATCGATCTGCCGATGGCTCTGTCCAGACGGCATCCGGTCAGGGTTTCGGCACCGGGATTCATAAGGGTGATCCTGCCGTCAGGATCGATCACGATAATGCCGTCATTGATGGAACGGAGGATTACACTGAGGAAATCCTTCTCCGCGCAGAGGGCTGATTCGGCTCTTTTTCGATCGGCTATCTCACAGTGCAACTGCCTGTTGGCTGCGATAAGCTCGACGGTCCGTGTATGGATAACCTCCTCAAGACCGTTCCGGTACTCGTCCAGTTCACGCTCGATGCGCCTTCTTTCGGTGACATCCTGAAAAACAAAGACAGCGCCCTGTATGCTGCCCCGCCCGTCCCGCAGGGGCGCGCCGTTCACCGAGATATCCCGTTTTGTCCCGTCTCGTGAGATCAGCACGGTCCGGTTCGGGAATACGGTAGGTCCGCGGCTCTGCGCCACCGGAGAAAAGAGGTCGAAATCCCGCTCGCCGGTCTCTTCATCGGTAACCCGGAAGATCTGGTGGAGGGGCTTAGAAAGTGCCTCATCCTGCTGCCAGCCGGTCACCTCCTCGGCAGTGGGATTAATGACTATCACAAGTCCATCCCGGTCGGTAGCGATGACGCCGTCCCCGATGCTCCGGAGTGTCGTTGAATACCACTCTCTGCTCTCCCGGATGGTATTCTCGAGCCGGTGCCGGTACAGGGCCAGTTCGATGGTAAGGAGCAGATCCCGCTCTCCGAACGGTTTTATGAGGTAGCCAAACGGTTCGGTCTTTTTTGCCCGCTCAACCGTCTTCATGTCGGCAAAAGCGGTCAGGTACACGACAGGTATGTTATGCCGGTCTCTGATCTCCTGTGCCGTATCGATACCGTCCATGGCGCCCCGCAGCCGTATGTCCATCAGCACGAGATCTGGACGCGTGGCAGCGGCCACACCGAGAGCATCCTCGCCGGACAGGACGACGGCGGGGACGGTATACCCCGCCCGCGTCAGTTTCTTCTCAATTGACCTGGCCACAATGGCTTCATCCTCTACTACCAGAACCGACGATGTTGTCATTCCATACTCCTTCCTACTCGTTGATATTGTTCAGGAAACGTGATCTCAAACGATGTGCCAGCGTTCCGCTCGCACGTGAGCGTCCCCCCGAGTTGCCGTGAGAGGATGTTCACCAGTTCCAGCCCGAGCGATTCTGACCGGGGGACAAACGGGTCTAGTCCTTCCGGAAGCCCAATGCCGTCGTCACGGACGCAAAGAGATATCCGTGCATCTGCAGCACGGTGCATTTCAACCCCGAGCGTTCCCTTCTCCCTGCCACTGAATGCATATTTGAGAGCGTTCGAAACAAGTTCGTTGATAATGAGTCCGCATGGAATTGCGGCCTCCAGTTCAAGCGGCATGTCGTCGATCTCAACGTGAAGATCGATCTCCGCATTCACCGCATACGACGCGACCAGTTCGCCGACCAGCGTCTGAACATAGTCGGCGGCACGAATATGGGCAAAATCATCCGATTGATACAGGGTCTCATGAACAAGAGCCATCGACTTCACCCGCATCTCGCTCTCCCTGAAGATGCCGGCCATCTCCCCGTCGCCGATGGCGTATGCCTGCAGGCTCATCAGACTTGATATCACCTGCATGTTGTTCTTCACGCGGTGGTGAACCTCCTTCAGGAGAACGTCCTTCTCATGGAGAGAGCGCTCAAGCTGCTCACTATACTGTTTCAACTCGGTGACATCCCTGGCGATACCTTCCATGGCAACGAGTTTCCCGACATCATCGTAGATCGGCACGTTCCGCTGCTCCGTCCAGACAACCGATCCGTCTTTTTTCACCCAGCGAAGCACCAACGGCTCATCACATGACAATCTACCCTCCGCAAGTGCCGCAAACAGGTGACGATCATCGGGATGTACCAGTTTCAGCCCAAGATCCGGATCAGCGTAATGTTCTTCCGGCGAATAGCCGGTGAGAGCGGTTGCCGCAGGGCTCACATAGGTAAACCGGCGCTCCGGTACAAACTCGATCCGGTAAATGAGGTCGCGGGCGTTCTCCGCAAGGAGACGGAACCGCTCTTCGCTCTTATGCAGTTCCTCCTCGGCAAGTATACGGTGCAGTGCGTTTCCCATCTGCGCAACCAGTGTTTCAAGGTCGTCGCGCACGGACTGCGGGACCTCCTCAAGGGTGTGCGAAGCGATGAAGCAGCCTCCCACAATGTGGTTCCGGCTGAATATCGGAAGCAATGCAAACGAACAAATCCCTTCGCGCCGAGTTACATCCAGCATCGACCGGCTGACATCCTGTGAAGTGCCATAGATAGGTTTTCGGGTCTCAAATCTCTGCGCACACTCGCATCCCGGGGGGAGGGGGGAGACCATCCGAAGGTACTCATCAGAGAGGTTCACGTTCGCAACGAGCAGATAACTGCCGGTTTCCTCGTCCCTTCGGTATATCATACCGGAATCAACACCCAGCACCTGTATTGCCATTTTGAGGCAGAGCGTCATCGCCTCGCCCCAGGAGGAGACCGATGCCAGCTGCAGCCCGAAATCGCGCTGAATCCGTATCTTCTCCTCTACTGCTTTTCGTACTGTGATATCCCTGGCCACAGAGAGTACCGCAGGATTTGCGCGATACTGGATGATGCAACTGCTCAGCTCCATCGGGACGACGGAACCATCGCACCGGATATGGGCCGTTTCAAAGAAAGCATGCCCTTGCATCAGCAGATCATCTATCCGCTCACAGACAAGCGATGCAAACTCCGGCGCATCGATATCCGCAAGCGACATCCGGAGCAGCTCCTCGCGGGAGTAGCCCAGATGCTCAACAGCGGCGCCGTTCACCTCAAGGAACCGCCCCTCAAGGTCGTGAATAAAGATGGCGTCCGCCGCATGATCAAAGAGCGTCCGGTACCGCTCCTCACTCTCACGGAGAGCCGCCTCCGCCTGTTTCAGTCCGGTGATATCCGTTGCAATCTCCATCCGGACGAACCTTCCGTCCGTCCAGCGAATCGCCGAATCACGACACTGGTACCATCGCCCGGTGACGGTGTTCTGAAACTCCCAGAGGTGAACCCCGGCAGGATTCCCCTTACTATCGAGGAGCTGGCTGTTCGTGCAGAAGGGACAGGGGCCGGTCTGTTCGGCCCGGATCGTCTTCCAGCAGATCTGACCAACGACATCGCCCCAGAGCTCCATGCCATACCGGTTCAGGAAAAGAACCTCCCGGGTCTCCAGATCCGCCACATAGACCAGAGCGTCGAGACTATCCATGACTGCCCTGAACCGTTCAAAGGAGCGGTTCAACTCATCCTCGGCGTTCTTCTGCTTGGTGATGTTCTCCACCATGGCAACGGCGGCCAGGGGCACTCCGTCTTCGGCACGAACCAGGGAGATGGTCTGGCGCCCCCAGAGAAAAGAGCCGTCTTTACGGATATAGCGCTTGTCGACCTGGTAGCGGTCGCGCCTGCCTGTGACAAGCTCGGAGAAGAGCGCCAGGTCCGACCCGACATCGTCAGGGTGGACATACCAGGTAAAGCTCATTCCGGTGAGCTCGTCGGCGCTGTACCCGAGTATCTCGGAGACCATCCGATTGACCTCGACGATCCGTCCATTGAGATCGAGCCGTGCCATCCCAATCCCGGCATTGGAAAAGAGAGCCCGAAACTTTGCCTCACTCTCCCGGATCGCCTGCTGAGCTCGTATCCGCCCGGTGATGACGGTGAGATAAACGGTGAGACCATCCGGCCTAGGGTATATCCGAACCTCAAAGTGCTCACCGAGCGGCCTGTAGTATAACTCGAAAGAGAGAGACCTTTGATCCCGGAGTGCTTCCTTAAATCTATCCCACAGGATCGATTCACGCGCCCCGGGGAGCACCTCAAAGAGGCTTCGCCCGAGGATCTCTTCACGTTTCGTTCCGGTTACGCGCTCGGCCGCACGATTCCAGGAGGTCACGGTGAACCCCCTGTTCATGCTGAAGAAAACATCACTCAGGCTTTCGAGGATCTCGGTATTCCGCGTGTTCGAATGCCGCAGTTCTTCTTCCACCCGCTTCCGGTCGGTGATATCGACGGCAGTACAGACGGCAGTATCGCCATGCAGAACGGAGGCCGATAAGAGAACGGTATATTCAGAGCCATCGCTGCCGATGAGTACCGTTTCGAGATCAGATACGGCAGCATCGCTCGCCAGCCGATCGAGGAAGTTCTCAAGAGAGGGGGCATCACGCCAGATCTGCCGGAGCGTCAGGCCTTCGAGCACCCTGGGGGGGTAGCCGAGCATGAGTGAAAAGCGCCGGTTCACATCGATGAAGGCAAGCGACCCCGTCCGTATGAGGAAGGTGCCTGCCTCGGAGATCTCGAATATGTTCTGGTAGCGCTCCTGCTCTTTCTTGAGCGTCAGAGAGAGGAGGGTTACCGTTGCGCCGATGACAATGAAGAGCACCACTCGCAGACCGGCAGTAGCGAGTGCGCCCGGGTCGGGGATGAACACGGCGTGGAGTATCAGATACAGAACTCCCACCCCGGCGGCAAACGGGACGCCCCACCGGGGATACCGGTAGGCAGCAAGGATAATCGGGATATAAAAGAGGTGCGAATAGACGGTGGAAACGCCGGAGTACAGGAACACGGCGTTGACGGTGACGGTGGCAGCCAGGGCAAACGCGATCAGGTATACCCAGAAAAAGTGAGAGAGCGTTGTAACTCCCTCCCGCTGCTGGATTGGACGTCTCGATTCATTCATAATATGCCGTCACACTGCCGAAACCCACCCTGCAGGGCAAGCTGCAGTTACAGTTTCATCTGATCAACCAGTTGTTCCTCCAGAATCTTCTGAATATCTATCCATATGACAAGGTTGCTCTGGGACTTCTTATCCGCGTTCTGGTTCTCGCCACCGAGCTTGATGATGCCCTTGACATATGCCTCATCGGAGACGGCTTTGTCCATGCACTCGATATCGGTCTCCGGAACCTGGATGACGCTGCTCACATCGTCGACAATGATACCGACATTCGATCCGTTCGCGGCATCCGGGACAAGTACGATGATCTTCTGGGTCTCGGAACTTCCGTTGGATTTGAGCCCGAGAACATTGCCGAGATTGATGATATTGGTGATCTCTCCCCGAAGGTTGATGATCCCTGCAATGTAGGACGGGGTTCTCGGAACCGAGGTGATCGGCATCATCTCGACAATCTCGCGTGCGAGCTGAATGTCGAGTGCATACAGGGCACCCCCGATCTCGAACTCCACCACATCAATGGTCTTGGCCATGATCCACCCCGGTCAGACCTTGAATGCTTTCATGGTCTGCTTGAGCCGGCCGGCCATCGAGCTGAGTTCATGAGCGGCGCTCCCGATCTCCTCGGTCGAGGCACTTGCCTCCTCGGCAAGGGCGGCAAGGTTCTCCACCTGTCCCTGGTTCTCCTTCAGCAGGCGGGTGCCGGCACCCATGCCGTTGACAACGTTGTTAGTGACGTTCGCCTGGTCCTCGGTGGCCTTCGCAATCTCACCGATCCCCTGGGCGACGACCTCCGTCTCATCGATAATCTTGTTCAAAGCTTCAATCGCCTTGTTGACGCTGTTAACACCGGATCCGATCTCGCTGTGCGCTGATTTGATTGCAGCGGCAGTCTTCTCGCTGCTCGCCTGGATACCGTCGATCACCTTCTCAATATGCTGCGTCGCACCCTTCGCCTCACCGGCGAGGTTGCGCACTTCTCCGGCGACGACCGCGAATCCGCGACCGTGCTCCCCGGCCCGTGCAGCCTCGATAGCGGCGTTCAGCGCCAGCAGATTGACCTGATTTGCTATATCGGTGATCATCCGGACGATGTTGGTGATCTCCCGCATGTGGACGTTGAGGCCTTCTATCTCCTGAACGCTCTGCTGTGCAATCCTCTCGACGGCGACCATCTTCGTATTAGCCTCGTTCCCCAGCGTCTGGGCATTTTTGCCCTGCTGCGCCGCACTGAGCGACCGTTCGAGGACTTCCTGCGAAGTGCTCGCTATCTCCTCGTTCGACGCGGAGAGATCGGCTATCTGGCGGTCGATATCCTCGATCTGGTCGAGCACCTTCTTGGAGAGATCGGCGCACCGCTGGCTGGTCAGCGCCACCTCTTCGGCGGCTTTGGCGATCTCCTCAGAACCCTTGCTCGCGTCGTTGGTGCCGACCTCGACCTGTTCGATAGCCGCATTGATCTCAAGCACGGTCTCAGAGATCTGAATGCCGATGTTGTTTAGGGCCTGCTTAAACGCCGCGAAGTCACCGGCGACCTTCAGGTCCTCGCTCACCCTCGCGGTGAAGTTACCTTTTGCGTAGGCCTCCGATATCCGCATAGCCTCGTTGATTGGGCCGACAACCGCGTCCAGCGTGGCGTTGATGCCTCCGACAACCTGGATCCATGCGCCCTCGAACTTCTTGGTATCTCCACGAGTCTCGAGTTTGCCATTTACCGCTGCCTGAGTGAGCATGCCAATCTCGCCCAGCAGCCCATACAGGACTCCGTGGCATTTGTTGACGCTGTCCTTAATCCGCGCGTAATCACCGCGGTACTCACCAGTGATCTTCTCCAGGTTGCTCCCTGCTGCAACATCCCCAATGAAATCTGCAGCAACATTCAGCGGCCCGATGACCGCATCAAGTGTGGCGTTGACGCCCTCCACGATCTTCTTGAAGTCGCCCTGGTGGAGGGTGGCATCAGCCCGCGTGTTCAGGCGTCCTTCGACACCTGCTTTGGCGAGCATGTTCGCGTCGGCAACGAGCAGGTTGACGGCATCGATGCACTGGTTAAGGTTGTTCTTGATGACGTTGAAATCGCCGTGGTAGGTATCGGTGATCTTCTTCGGAATATCGCCCTTGCTGATCCGCTCAACGTAATCGGCGGCCACATTCAGAGGATCGATCACCGCATCGAGAATGGCGTTGATGCCCTTTGCCATAGCGAGGTAGTCACCCTCGTGGATGGCAAGCTCCGTCCGTGCAGCGAGGTTTCCCTTCCCGGCTTCGTCCGCCACGCGGAGAATGTCCTTGACGGCGCGCTTCTGACCGGTCACGTCAGGGAAGTACTCGATGGAGCCTATGATGGTGCCGTTCTTATCTTTCAGCGGGGCACCGGTGCAATCGATGATGAGATCGCCGCAGGTGTTGTCGCAACGGTTCACCCGGTCTTGGTTCATCGCGACACGGCAGGGGCATGCAGCGGTATTGCAGTTCCCGGTCTTGTAGAGGTCGGCGCATCGCTTTCCGATGGCGTCCTGCTTCGACATCCCGAGCAGATCTGCTGCTGCCTTGTTGATGTACGTGATGATGTAGTTTGTATCGATCAGGTGCATCGGAAGATCAACCGCATCAAGCCCCTGCAGAAGCAGATGGTATCTGTCGAGTTCCTCGCGAATTTCTTTACCTTCTTTCCAGCCCTCGGGCAGATTGCTCTCCGCCTCGAAGGTCCGCTCAAACGTGCTAGACATTGTTCACCAATCCTCACTGTTCTCTTGAAGTTGCTCTGAGGGCTTCCTGCTCGATTAGTGCCGGGATCTTCGGCTTATCGAAAAAAATCGTCATCTCCTCAAGGAGCCCTCGCGTCACCCTGGTGAGATTGAATACGTTCAGATCTTCTGCACACACCGGTTTTCCGGAGCCGTTCAGGTTTTGCCCGATCTGCACTTTCTGCATGGAAGAACACCACCAACAGCAAAGCACATTTGCAATGCAATGCTGATAACAGGTGATATGCAGACCGGGCAGTTAAAGCTTTTCTAATTGCATTGCAGAGCTGCAATGCATTCCGGGAAAAAATAAGTACTCAGCGAGCAAAAATGTATATTTACGATACATATGGACTCCAATGCGACCCGCCGGGAACTTGAGCGGATCAAGACGATCCTCCGGTCAAACCCCCGCGGCATGAGCATAAGCGAACTTGCAGGAGAACTCGGCCTGAACCGGAACTCGGTCGCCAAGTATCTCAATATGCTCCTCGTAGCAGGCCATGTCGAGATGCGATCCTATGCAGCGGCGAAGGTCTACTTCCTCTCCCAGCGAGTTCCCATCTCGGCCATGCTCGATTTTTCGTCGGATCTCATACTCGTTCTCGACCGCGACCAGCGGATCACACGGGTGAACGACCGGTTCATCGAGTTTGCAGATGTCGACAGGACAGAGATTATAGGCGAAACCCTCCCGACATCGGATCTCCCCATTGTAACCGATCCTACGCTCCTCCCCCTGATCACCGAAGCGATGCAGGGGCATGAACAAACCCATGTGCTGACCTGGCGGAAAGGGGAAGGAGAACACATATTTTATGCCCGACTGGTACCGACGGTCTTTGACGAGGGAGACCCGGGACTGACCATCCTTCTTGAGGATATCACCGAAGCAGTGGCCGCACGAAAAGCCCTGGAACGAGGCGAAGCGAGATACCGCGCCATCGTCGAGGATCAGACAGAATTTATCACCCGTTTTGCACCGGATATGACCCTGACGTTTGCCAATGAAGCCTACTGCAGATTCATGGGCAGAACCCTGAGCGACCTGCGAGGCCGAGAGTTCAACCCGCCCACGTTCGCCCCCGGAGGCGAAGAAGTCAATCTTCTGGAGCAGATCAGAAGGATAGCCCAGGATAAACCACTAGCAACCTGGGAGAGCCATGCCATCACACCGTCGGGAGAGGAGTGCTGGCATCAGTGGATCGCAAGAGGAATCTTCGATGCCGGCGGCAACCACATCGAAAACCAGGCCGTCGGGCGGGACATCACCAACCTAAAACAGGCAGAGAGAACACTTAAAGCATCGCTGCAGGAGAAAGAGATCCTCCTGCAGGAGATACACCTGCGCGTGAACAACAGCCTCCAGCTCATCTCAAGCCTCCTCAACCTCCAGGCCCTCTCGACCGGCAATGGCGATACATACAGGACGATCCAGGACATACAGAGCCGCATCCACTCCATCTCCCTCGTCTATGAAACGCTCTACCAATCCCGGAGCCTCGCGCGGATCAACCTTGGCGAATACCTCCAAAGATTAACGGAGGATCTCTTCCGGATGCACCGGGAATCAGAGGAGGGGACACATTGCACAGTAACGGCCGGCACAGTCACGCTTGAGACCGACCAGGCCATCCCGTGCGGCCTTATCGTCAACGAACTCATCCTGAACGCCCTCAAACACGCATTCCCCGGCGAACGATCCGGCGAGATCCGCATAACGGCGGAGCAGAGAGCAGGGCAGTATACCCTGAAAGTGGCCGACAACGGCACGGGGATTCCCGAAGATGTGGACATCCACACGACAGAGTCCCTCGGCCTCTCCCTGGTGCGGACGCTCGCGACACGGCAACTAAACGGGAGTGTCGCAGTAGAGCAGACCGGCGGAACAACAGTCATCATCACCTTCCCGCAGACCGCCCCGACAGGGAGCGCTGCATGACGGAACTTCGCATCGTTATCACCGAGGACGACGCAATCATCGCCCTTGACATCGAAAGACAGGTCGCTGCCATGGGTCACACCGTCGTCGGAGTTGCTGCAACGGCTGAAGAAGCGTTGCGCATCGTAGAAGAGAGACAACCCGATCTGGTCCTGCTCGATATCAGACTGAAGGGTGCCGTCGACGGGATAGCCGTGGCAGAAGAGATTCAAAGACGCTTTTCCACACCGATCATCTTCATCACCGCCTACTCGGATAAATCCGTGATCGAACGTGCCGAGGCCGTTCAACCACAGGGATACCTCGTCAAACCGATCCGGAAGGAAGATCTTGCCGAGGCAATCGGCCAGGTCCGCACCCGGTGAAAGAGCTACAGCCCCACCTGGCGACAGCCGCCATTACATTCTTTTTTCCCAGAAAAAAAGCCGGAGCAAAGTTTATCCAGTACCACTGGATATTTACAAGAGTACTGTAGAGAGAGCGGAACCGACATTAACTCCGGTGCCCGATTCAGGAATACCAAGTGCATGGCAGAAATGTATATCAGATCTGGCATGCAGATCAGAAGATGTTACAGGAGCGCGTCTTGTGAGATCGGAACAACAGGTTCTCAACCGGATTAAAGAGATCTTGAAGGACGAACCAAAAGGGATGAGTATCACCGAGATCTCCGCAAAGATAAACCTGAATAGGAACTCCGTCGCAAAATACATCAATATGCTGCAGATCTCCGGCCAGGTGGAGATGCAGACCCGTGCTGCCGCGAAGATATTCTATCTCGCACGACGGCTTCCGATTGCCGAGATCGTAAGCGTCTCCAGCGACGCGGTCATCCTCGTGGACGAAGCGCTTCATGTCGTGCAGACGAACGATGCGGTTCTGACCCTGCTGAACCTCACACACGAGGATAGCAAGAGCCAATCGGTTCTCGACCTCATAACGCCGATCGAAGGTCTTGAAGGAGCGCTCGCACACCTGAAGCAGGCACTCGCCGGCGAGAAGACTGAAACCGAGATCACGTTGCAGGCGGACAAAGAAGACTGTTGCTTCCGTGTACAGTTCATTCCAATACTCTTCGAGGACGGAGCAAATGGCGTCGCTCTCGTGTTCGCGGATATCAGCGGGCAGCAGAAGATGGAAAAAGCCCTTGAAGAGAGCGACGAGCGATACCGCGATCTCTATGAGAACTCTCCGATCGCAAACTTCTCCATCAGCACAGACGGTCGTATCCGCCGGTGCAACCGGCATGCGGCCGAGATGCTCGGGTACACGGTGGAGGAACTGGTCGGTCGCCCGGTCTTCGAGCTCTATGCGGATGCACCTGAAGGAAAAACGAGAGCGCGTGAGGTCTTTGAACGGTTTCTTCAGAGCAGGGCGATTCACGACGAAGAACTGCTCATGCGGAAAGCGGACGGTAGCCCGCTCTGGGTCTACCTGACCATGAATGCAGTGCGGGATGCGCAGGGGAACCTGGTAGAGAGCCGTTCGACGGTGGTGGATATCACCGAACGCAAGAATGCCGAAAGAGAACTCGAGAAGTACCGGGCTCACCTTGAAGAGCTGGTAGCGGAACGGACGGCAGACCTGCAGAGAAGTGAAGAGCGCCTGCGGATGGCACTCGAAGGTGCGAACGACGGGTTGTGGGACTGGGAGGTAGATACCGGAAAGGCCTATTTGAGCCCCCGGTACTACACGATGCTCGGCTATGAGCCGGGGGAGTTCCCTCCGAGCTACGAAGCATGGGAGAGCCGCGTGCACCCCGATGACCTCGCCGCCGCCCTGCAAAACCTGAACGACCACACCGCCGGAAAGAACCCACAGTACGAAACAACATTCCGTATGCGCGCCAGATCCGGCGAGTACCGCTGGATTCTCAGCCGGGGCAGAGTGACGGAGAGGGATGATGAAGGAAGAGCGCAGCGGATCGTCGGCACTCATACGGATATCACCGACCAGAAGCAGGCCGAGGAAGAACTCCGGCGCGCCGAGGAGGAGAAGCAGCAGATCCTTGATTCGGCCGTCGAGTTGTTCGGATACTACGACACCGACCTCCGGGTGCTCTGGTGCAACCAGGCAACGGCCGATTCGGTTGGACTCGCGAAGGACGAACTCATAGGGCGGCACTGTTACGAAGTACGGCATCAGCGAGGCGAACCCTGTGAAGGCTGCCCTCTGATGAGGGTGCTCGAGACCGGGGAGGCACACGATGCTGAGATCGAAACACCCGACGGTCGCACCATGTTCATCCGGGGACAACCGATCTTCGATGAAGAGGGAAACATCACCAGCCTGATGAAATTCAGTTATGATATCACCAAGCGGAAGCAGACGGAGGAAGCGCTCCAGGCAGCGAATGCCTACAACCGCAGCCTTATCGAGGCCAGTCTCGACCCGCTTGTCACCATCAACCCCGAGGGCAGGATCACTGATGTGAACACGGCCACCGAAGCCGTGACCGGCTATTCCCGCGATGCGCTGATCGGGACAGACTTCTCCGACTACTACACCGATCCGGCGATGGCACGCGCAGGTTACCTGCAGGTCTTCGAGGACGGCCAGGTCAGGGACTATCCGCTTGAGATCAAGCACCGGGATGGAACGGCGACACCGGTGCTCTACAATGCCACTGTATACCGGGACGAACAGGGCAATATCGCCGGAGTCTTTGCAGCGGCACGGGATGTCACCGAACAGCAGCGGATGCAGCAGAAGCTGCAGGAGAACGAGGCGCAGCTGGCCGAGCGGGAGCATCTCCTCAATAAGATCTTTGAGATTCTGCCGATAGGGGTCTGGCTGGCAGACAGGGAGGGCAGACTCATTATGGGCAACCCGGCGGGCAAGAGGATCTGGGGTGCCGAACCCCTGGTTCCTCCGGAGGAGTATGGCGTCTTCAGGGCGCGGCGGCTACCGTCCGGGGAAGCTGTTGCTGCCGACGACTGGGCGCTCGTCCACACGATCAAGCAGGGTGTAACGGTTGCCGACGAGATCCTGGAGATCGATGCCTTCGACGGCAAAAAGCGGATCATCGTAAACTATACCACTCCCATCATCGGCGAGGACGGCGGGATTGAGGGCGCGGTCATCGTCAACCACGATATCACCGATCGCTGGCTCGCGGAGAGGGCGCTGCAGGAGAGCGAGGAGAGCTACCGTACTATCATAGAGACCGCCAGTGAAGGAATATGGGAGCAGGACAGCCAGCACATCACCCTGCGGGTCAATCCGACGATGGCAGCGATGCTCGGCTACCATGTCGATGAGATGATCGGGAGGCCCGTGCAGGAGTTCCTTTTCGAAGAGGATATCAGGGAGCTCCGTACCGCCCTCCAGGCACAGCGGCAGGAAGGTCTTCGTGGAATGTATGAGTGCCGCTTAAAACACAAGGACGGCACCGCCCGGTGGGTACTGGTATCGGCAACGCCGAAGCGGGATAAAGACGGTACCCTTGCCGGTTCCTTCGCCATGTTCACGGATATCACCGAGCGCAAGCGGGCAGAAGATGCACTCCGGCAGCACACCGAAGACCTCGCTAGACTCAACCGGCAGCTCGCGGAGAGCAGAAAGCAGTACCGGTGTCTCGTGGAGCATGCTCCCGACATGATCGCCATTCACGACGGCGATCAGTACATCTACGTAAACCCGGCGGGAATGCAGTTACTGCACGTTGAAGATCCCGCAGATATTATCGGAAAATCGGTCATGATCTTCCTGCACCACGATTACCGGGATGTGGTGAGGACACGCATCGAGCAGATGAAGCAGATGGCCGTCAAAGTTCCTGTGATCGAAGAGAAACTGCTGACGCTCGACGGGAAGATCGTTGATGTGGAAGTTGCCGCCCACCCCTTCTCAAGCCAGGGAAAACGTCTGATCCATCTCATCGCACGGGACATCAGCCAGCGAAAGCGTGCCGAAGATGCGCTGCGCGAGAGCGAAGAGCGGTTCAGGTACATCACAGAACACAGCCCGGACATCATCTATATGCTGGATCGCGAGGGGCGGTTTACCTACGTATCGCCATCCACCGAGCGGATCACCGGATATACCCAGGAAGAGATGCTCGAACAGAGCTTCATGGATTATATCCCCGAGTCCGAGGTTCCAAAAGCATACCGGGCACAGAAGAAAGTGCTCGAGGGTGAAGAACTGCTGCAGCTCCAGCTGCACTTCATAAGAAAGAACGGTGAGGCAGTGCCGCTGGAATGCAATGTATCCCCGGCATACAAAAACGGCATTGTTGTCGGTTCGCAGGGGATAGCCCGCGACATCACGCGCCGGGAGTGATCGGGACACTCATCACTGGAAGTACTCCGTCGGAAACCGAATGATACCAACGGCGATCAGCGCCCCGATGATCGCGGTGTAAATCAGCGAGAAGAGGAGATCTTTTAAGAAATCCTTCCGGGAATATTTTTCTTCTTTATTGGTCGCGATATCGACGACGCCTTTGTGCAGGAGAATGAACCCGAGGATATTCGTGATCCAGTAGCCGACGATCATGGCAGGCAGGAAGAGATCCTCGGAGATCAGTCCGAACGGAATGGCGAAGAGATAGGCAAGCGGTATATTGATGAAGAGATCGTTCCACCACGACAAAGGAGAGAGGAGGTAGCCTACGGTCGCGAGGATTCCCCCTCGTACCTTCCGTTTCGGTAATCTGATGATACGCCTCAGATCCATGCCTACCGCCCTGAAGTTTGATCTCCCTCACAACAAGGAGGCAAATACCTTTCCGGCACCTATCGGATCGTACCGGCAGGAGAGAAACCTATCTTCCGAGATCGTCCGGCTTGATCTCGAGCGAATCGCCCGGCGCGAGGATCTCAACCCGGATAGCCGTCGTCCGTTCGAGAGCGTGCTTGAACGGCTGCACATCCTGCTCAATGGCCGGGAATGTTCCGTAGTGTATCGGGATCACCACCTTCGCGCCGATGTACTGCGCCGCGATCATCGCCTCATCCGGGCCCATCGTGTACCGTCCACCGATGGGAAGCAGTGCAATGTCGGGCCGGTACAAATCCCGGATAAGCTGCATATCCGAAAAAAGGCCGGTATCCCCGGCATGATACACCCGTAGATCGTCCATCACAATGACATAGCCAGCGGCGACACCGCCGTAAAACCCGGGCCCCGCATCCTCGAGCCAGGAGGAGTGAAGCGCCGGCGTCATGGTGAAGCGGACACCATCGACGGTGATGGTGCCGCCGATGTTCATCGGTTCGGTCGGGACATCCTGCCGGGCAAGGTATCTGGCGACTTCATTCACGGCCACGGTCGTTGCCCGGAGCTCTGCCGCCATCCCGAGGTGGTCGGCGTGGGCATGCGTGACCGCGACAATATCCGGCTCAACATCGAGAGTTCCCGACGGTACGAAGGGATCGATGAGAATCTTCTTCGATCCTTCAAGGAGGAAACAGGAGTGTCCGAACCAGGTCAGCTTCATGGAAAGAGCTATACTGCAGGGAATACATAAAATGTTTGATCCCGCAGCCATACACCGACATCTACACCCGGCCGTCGGAGATTTCGCCGGAAAAAGCGCTGCACCGCGGTTTACAACCACGGAGGAACCCAGCATCAGGTTCCATGCTGATTGCGACCGGTACGCCGGTCACGACGCTAGCGGGGTCATCCGTGCAGTTCTTCTGCAGCGGAAAAAGTATGTTAAAAGTGGAGTGAGGAGCCGAAGCATCAGAGTTCGGACATATCGATTGCTTCGGCGATATCGATGGCCTCACTCAGACCATCGTTCGCGACACCGCGTGTCATCTGCTCGGAGAGATCGCGGTCTTCCATGACATCCCTGATCCGCTCAAGATACGGATCCAGCGTGGTGTCGGCTTCCTGTTCGATCACATGGCGGTACTCACGAAGCGTGGAAGGGCTCACATCGAGCTCTTCACTGACCTCCTTCATGGTCTTCCCTGACTCGAGGAGCGCCTCCATCCCATACCGGTCAAACGGCATCTTAAAGTCAAGATCCCTGAAGAGTTTGAGACGAACCCGGGCACGTGCCACCGTCTTACTCAGCTTCTCGTCGCCAAGTGCCCTCGCTATCTCGGTATCGTTCTTGCCGTCGTAGTACGCGGCGACCAGTTTCGCAAGTTGTCTCGGGGAGAGCTTCGTCTTGAAGTGACCCTGATCCAGGATCTCCCGCATAATCAGGGCGATCTCGCGCTCAATGGCTTCCCGATCGCGCAGCGTACCGTGAATCTTCTTCATCGGCTCAACGATCTTCGTCTTGCTCGTGATGGTTGTGAACAGCTCGAGGAGCTGTTTCTTGCGAGTATCTTCTGGCATGGCCGTTCTCTCTTCTCTTAATCGGTTTCCTCTCACAGGACAGTTCAAGTGGCATCCACTGCTGTCCATAGTATATAACTTTATTCCCCACAGGGGACGTAACGTTCCCTACATTACAACTCATCACATATATAACTTCCCATATATTTTACCGGGATTGAAATCCGGTTTCGCCGGATGAGGCGAATCTGATCCGGTTCAAGACGGATTTCGGGAGTTTTTCGGGAAAATACTTCCATTTGCGGAAAGAACACAGAGGCAGGAAGAGTGGAACTATCCTTATAATCATCCAAAGTCAAATATACTGCAGGACTATGACCGCGATGAACGATATCTACGAAAAAGTCATGGAAGTTGCGAAACGCCGTGGCTTTGTATGGCCCTCCTCGGAGATCTATGGATCAGTTGCCGGGTTCATCGACTACGGCCCTCTCGGGGCTATGACGAAGAGAAACGTCGAGAACGTCTGGCGCAGTTTCTACATCATCCAGGAGGGTTACTACGAGATCGAGTGCCCCACTGTCGGGACGGAGGATATCTACGTTGCATCGGGTCATGTAAAAGAGTTCGCCGACAAGATGTGCCAGTGCCCCCACTGCAGAGAGTACCTGCGTGCCGACCATATCGTCGAGGAGCACGGGGTCGAAGGAGCAGGCGCCCTCTCTGCCGAGGTGCTCAAGGCGAAGATCTACGAGCTGCCCTGCCCCTCGTGCGGCGAAGTGATGGGAGAGACCGATGTCTTTAACTTCAACCTGATGTTTGAAACCACCATCGGCCCGGGCTCGCAGCGGACGGGATACCTGAGGCCTGAGACCGCACAGGGCATATTCACCGATTTCGCACGCCTGCTGCGTTTTTACCGTGACAAACTCCCGTTCGGGGCGGTTCAGATCGGCAAATCATACAGAAACGAGATCTCGCCGAGGCAGGGTATGATCCGCCTTCGTGAGTTCTCGCAGGCGGAGGCCGAGATCTTCGTTCACCCCGACGAAAAGCAGCACCCTTCCTTCCACCGCTATGCAGAGTACGAGGTCCCGCTGCTCACCTACGGCCTGCAGGAGACGGGGCAGCCCCCGGTCCGCAAGACGATGCGAAACGCCGTGGACGAAGGAGTTGTAGCAAACGAATACGTCGCCTACTATATCGCCCTCACCCACGAGCTGCTGGTGACGATCGGCGTCGACCCGGAGAAACTGCGGTTCCGCCAGCATATGCCCGACGAACGCGCTCACTATGCGATGGACTGCTGGGACGCCGAGGTATTCTCGGGACGCTTCGGCTGGGTGGAGATAGTCGGCATCGCTGATCGGACCGATTACGATCTCCGGGCGCACTCCACAACCAGCGGTTCGTCCTTCACGGTCTTTGTGCCATTTGAAGAGGCCAGGAGGGCTCTTGTAAAGCGTATCGTTCCCGACATGGGCGTGCTCGGGCCGAAGTATCGAGGTAAGGCCAAAGCCATCGCCGATGCCATGGCAGAGGCGACACCAGGCCCTGAGGGTGTAACGGTAACGGTCGAAGGCGAGGAGATCTTCGTCCCCGCCGATCTCTACCAGATCCGGGAAGAAGAGACGGAGGTTCGGGGCGAGGAGATCATGCCGCACGTCATCGAACCCTCGTACGGGATCGACCGGATGATGTACGTCGTCCTCGAGCATGCCTACGCCGAGGAAGAGGTCGAAGACGAACTGCGCCGGGTTCTCCGGCTGCCTCCGGCCGTCGCTCCGGTGAAGGTAGCGGTCTTCCCGCTGATGAACCGTGACGGGCTCGACGTCATCGCCCGAAAGATAACGGATACGCTCGGACAGCGGGGAATCGTCGCCCAGTATGACGACTCGGGAGCTATCGGAAGGCGATATCGCCGCCAGGACGAGATCGGCACCCCCTTTGCGATCACCGTCGATTACGACACCAGAGAGGACGACACCGTTACCATTCGCGACCGCGACAGCATGGATCAGGTACGTATTCCGCTCGGCCAGGTGCCGGAAGTTGTCTGTTCGCTCGTTGCAGGCACCATGACATTCCGTGACCTTTCTGCATGAAGTGCATCTCTCATCCGCTGATCAGGCCGGAGAGTCTCGAGGAGCGCCGCTATCAGCTCTCGATCGCTCTCCGGGCACTTGACGGCAACACGATGGTCGTCCTCCCGACGGGTCTTGGGAAGACGGCCGTCGCGCTTCTGGTTGCAGCGTCCCGCCTGTACTCACATAGCGGCCGGGTGCTGATGCTTGCACCCACAAAACCACTCGTTGAGCAGCACTACCGTTTCTTTCGGAAATTTCTGCTCACGAACGATCGCGGAGAGCCTGAAGATTCGGATTTTGCCATGTTCACCGGCGAGACGCCGCCGGCCGAACGCGCAGCTGCATGGGAGCGATGCCGCATCTGCTTCGCCACCCCGCAGGTGATCAAGAACGACTGCATTGCAGGCAGATACTCCCTCGGCGAGGTCTCGCTTCTGGTGGTCGACGAGTGCCACCGGGCTGTGGGGCACTACGCCTACGTCTTTCTCGCGAATCACTACGCTACCACCGCCACCGATCCGCTTCTTCTGGCGATGACCGCCTCACCCGGTGGGGATACCGCAAAAGTCCAGGAAGTCTGTGGAAACCTCGGCATCGACGCCGTGGAGTCGCGCACCGAGAGCGACGAAGACGTACGACCCTACATTCACGAACGGGACGTTCAGTATATCGACGTCCACCTACCGGACGAACTCAAAGAGGCGATCGCAGACCTTCGGACGCTCGTCGAATCGCGCCTCAAGAAACTTGCCGAGGTCGGCTTTCACGTCCCGAAACCCCAGAATCTCTCCATGCGGGCGCTCAACCAGCTGAACGCAGCGATTCAGGAGCGGATCCGCTCCCGCGACCAGGCGGCATTCATGGCTGCCTCGCTCCACGCAGAGTGCATGAAATTACGCCATGCGATATCGCTCACCGAGACACAGGGAAGCGTCGCTCTCCGGCTCTACCTCGACCGGCTCGGGGCGGAAGGCCGTTCCACGACAGGAAGCAAGGCGGCGAAGAGGCTCGTGAACGATGCAACCTTCCTCAGCCTTGTCAAACGGTCGCGGGAATGGACGGAGGAACTCCACCCGAAAGTCGCCATCACCCGTGAACTCGTACGCACACAGCTCGAGGCATACCCCGAGAGCCGGATAATCGTCTTTGCAACCTACCGTGATACCGTCCAGAACCTCGTTAATACCATCACTGCCGGCGGCATCGACTGCGAACGATTCGTCGGGCAGGCAACGAAGGACGCAGAGAAGGGGCTTTCCCAGAAGAAACAGATAGAAGCACTCGCACGATTCCGTGCCGGCGAGTTCAAAGTGCTGATCGCAACCTCCGTCGGCGAAGAGGGGCTTGACGTTCCCTCGACGGACATGGTCATCTTTTACGAGGCAGTGCCGTCCGAGATCCGGAGTATCCAGCGGAAGGGCAGAACCGGCCGGAGCGGTGCCGGGAAGATCGTCGTGCTGGTGGCGAAAGGGACGAGCGACGAAGCATTCCGGTATGTCAGCCAGAGCAGGGAGAAGGCAATGGTATCGGGCATTCGGAACATGAGCGCATCTCCCCTGCCGTCCCTCCCGACACAAGATCAGGCAGAACCCCTTCCCCCGCCATCCGCGACGAAGCAGACGAGTTTTACCGAATTTATTGCAACAGGCCCTGCAATAACTGTCGATGACCGGGAGATGTCCTCAAGGGTCGTCGAGCGACTGCACGAACTCGGTGCCTCGATCGATCTCTCCCGCCTGGAGCAGGGCGACTACGCGATAGGAGACCGGATTCTCGTCGAGCGGAAGACCGACCGGGACTTTGTCGATACCCTGGTGGAGAGAGACCTCTTCGGCCAGATCAAAGCGCTCGCCGAGGCGGTGCCCCGCCCCATTCTGATCGTTGAAGGAGGCGACATCTATACCGTGCGGAACATTCATCCGAACGCTATCCGGGGCACGCTCGTTGCGATAACCGTGGGTCTCGGGGTGACACTGCTCTTCTCACGGGATGCGGACGATACGGCGAATCTGCTCTACGTCCTCGCGCAGCGTGAAGAAGGAGAGCGGGGAGAGAGGAAGATGCATCCCCGGAAATCGTACCGCTCCCGGCGGGAGGAGCAGGAATACGTGCTCGCGTCATTCCCGAACATCGGCCTTAAGCATGCCCGCCTGCTCCTTGAGCACTTCGGATCACTAAAAGCGGTTATCGAGGCGGATATCGCCGAGCTTGTTGCCGTGCAGGGGATCGGAGAGAAGACTGCGGAAGCACTCTGGGATCTCTCCCGGCGTCCCTATCAGTGACGAAGGAGCGAAAGTGCCTCGGCGCCGGCTCTGACGGCCTTCATCAGGCGAAGGCATTCCCCTGACCGCGATTCCGTCCGTATGCGCTCGCAAAGGCTTACCAGGGTACGCTCGAGCTCCGACGCACAAGGGTCCTGCGATGCTGCGGTGCACCCATACGAAACCTCTTTTACGGCCTCTGCCGGGGCAGGGATCGGTTCTTCCGGAGTCTTTTCGGCAGCAGTCTCCTCTGCCCGGCATACGACACAGATCGTTTCTCCCTTATATTCAAAGAGAGGAAATCCACACATTTTGCAGCTCTTTGAGAGCATTTTCCCTCCCTTAAGGAGGTATTCAGCCATAATCTCGTCGGCCTTCTCTGCGGTCATGCTTCCAAACTTCCTTTATCAACTTATTTATGTCGGGATGGAATTAATAATAAAGGGGTGATAATATGCCAAGTCCCGATGAGACAATACGAGTTTGTATCCAAATGTTACAGAATATCACCGAAGATAGTACCATCCCGAGAAATATCCGACGTGTTGCAGATGAAACGAAATCCGTCCTCCAGGACGATTCAAAGAGCATCGGCCTTCGCGCTGCGACGGCCATATCCATGATCGACGAGATCAGCAACGATCCCAATATGCCTGTCCACGCCCGGACGCGCATCTGGGAGCTGGTGTCGCAACTCGAGACCGTCCCCCTCGACTGAACCGGTTACCATTTTACACAGGAACCGTCGGGTGGGAGCAGTCATGTGCGAGAAGGGGAGGTGCGGGTACGCACTTCCGGAGTACAACAGCATTGTCGTACCCTCGCTCGAGAACAACCACCCCCATACATCCGTTTTTTGTCAGGCAGCCGCCATGTCATGCGGTACTAATCAGTAACCGTGACGATGATCGTCCGGTTCCTGACAGGCCGGACATCGAGTTCCAGAAGGACGATCTGCTGCCAGGTTCCGCACCCGAGATCGCCCTCGATCACCGGAACCGTGACCGAAGGCCCGACAATGGCCGCCTTCACGTGAGAACGCCCGTTTCCGTCGCCCCACGCCCGGTCGTGAGCGTAAGGGATATCGTCAGGAGCAATCACCGAGAGCGCCCGCGCAAGGTCCGCGAGGACACCTGCCTCGTACTCAATGGTCGTCACCGCTGCGGTGGAACCGGGGACAAAGATATTCACGAGGCCGTCCGGAACGCCGCTCTCGCGCACGATACGCTCAACGTGCGGTGTGATATCGACGATATCTCCTTCACCGTGGGTTTCAAGACGGATCGTTCTTCGTAGCACCGGACACCACCTTCATCCTGAGTTCCATGACCTCTCCTTCTCTCCCATCCTACTAAAAGCCCCCGCATACCCCATACCCTCTCCGAAGTGCGGGAGCGCCCCTGACCCGGAAGGCGTCAGATGTCCGGGATGGGAGAGCCCGGTTCCCCGGTAGGAACTCCCCAAATGTTTTATAACCGAACCGGATACATACACCCCGTAGAGGTGGAAAAACCATGCCTTATCGTTGGAAAGATAAAACCGATGTGGACGAAGCTGTCGTCGTCGTCATGAACACGATGGATCAGAATCAGGAGATAAAAGGGTGGCTCACACGGACGCTGCAGCAGGCGATCAACGACTCCGATCCGGAACTGTCACGATACTTCTTCGCAGAGGTCGAAAGACACAGACCTGCAGCGCTGAAGTACTTCCTGAAACCAACTTACTAAACTCACTTTTTGGGTGCACTCACGAAAAAGAAGGATTTATTCTTCCTCCACCTCATCGGAATGCAGGATGGCGACGCCGACGACCCGATCGCCGTCATCGAGTTTCATGACCCGGACACCGCGGGTGCTCCGCTTCTGGATGGAGATCTCCGAGACCTTCGTCCGGATGACGATACCGGACGCACTCATTACGATGATCTCAGCATCATCCGAGACTGCCGTCGAGGAGACGACAACCCCTCCCCGCCGGTCGGTGAGGATGTTCCGGACACCCATCGTCCCCCTGCCGTGGCCGCGGAACTCATCAAAGTCGGTCCGTTTGCCATACCCCTTCTCGGTGATGGTCAGCAGGTGGTCCTTCTCGACGACCGAGGCGGACTGAAGGGTGTCGTCGTACTTCAGTTTTATGCCGCGAACACCCATCGCATTCCGGTGGAGCGACCTGACCGCCTCTTCATGGAACCGGAGGCTCTGCCCGTACTTCGTCGTCAGGATCAACTCCTTATCCCCGTCCGTGAGCATGACGTCCACCAGTTCGTCGCCCTCGCGGAGGGTGATGGCGTTGATACCGGACTGGCGCGGGCGGGAGAACTCGTCGAGGGGGATCTTCGCCACCGTCCCCGCCCTCGTCGCGAAGAAGAGGAACTTGTCGGGGACGAACTCCCGTACCGGTATCACCGTCGTGACCCGCTCGTCGTTCAGGTTCAGGAGGTTGACGAGCGCCTTGCCCTTGCCCGTCCGCTGGCTCTCGGGAATGTCATACACCTTCACCCAGAAGGCGCGTCCCTTGTTGGTGAAGCAGAGGAGATAATCGTGCATATTGGCGACGAAGACCGTCTCCACCCCGTCGTTCTCCTTAGTGGCCATACCGATCACGCCCCGGCCACCGCGGCGCTGCATCCGGTAGGTATCGAGATCGATCCTCTTGATATAGTTCGAGGAGGTCAGCGAGACCAGCATGGGCTTGTCCTCGATGAGATCCTCCCGCTCGATACTCTCGGTTGCATGGCCAAGGGTCGTGCGCCGGTCGTCTCCATACTGTTCGGCGATATCGACGAGTTCTGCGCGGATCTCAGCGAGGATGTTCGCCTCACTTGCAAGGATCGCGTTCAGCCGTTCGATCTCTTTCTGGATAGTATTCCGCTCGTCCACGATCTTCTGGTGCTCAAGAGCAGCGAGGCGGCGGAGCTGCATCTTTAAAATCGCATCTGCCTGCACCTCGTCGAGGCCGAACCGGCTGATAAGCCCGTCCTTCGCCTCGTCGGTCGTCTGCGATCCGCGGATCGTCGCGATCACGGCATCGATGTTGTCGAGAGCAATCAAAAGGCCGCGCAGGATGTGGATCCGATCTTCCGCTTTGCGGAGGTCGAACTCGGTTCGCCGCCTGACGACGTCGATGCGGTGCTTGAGGAACTCGGAGACGATCTCTTTGAGGTTCAGAACATGCGGCTGCTTGTTGACGATAGTGTAGTTGATGATGCCGAAGGTGGACTCGAGCGCCGTGTGCTTATACAGGAAGTTTAAAATGACCTGCGGCATGGCACCTTTCTTGAGATCTATCACGACACGAAGGCCGTCCCGGTCGGACTCGTCCCTGATATCCGAGATCCCCTCGACCCTCTTCTCGCGGACAAGATTTGCAATATGCTCAATGAGCCGTGCCTTGTTCACCTGGAATGGGATCTCGGAGATGATGATCTGCGGGTTCCTGCCTTCTTCCACGATCTCGGCGACACCGCGAACGACACACTTGCCGCGTCCCGTGAGATATGCATCCCGGATACCCGCAGTGCCCATGATAACACCGCCGGTAGGGAAGTCGGGACCCGGCATGATCTGCATCAGATCGTCGACCGATGCGGTGGGTTCATCGATGATCCGGCAGACTGCATTGCAGACCTCGCGGAGATTATGGGGCGGCATGTTCGTCGCCATACCGACGGCGATACCGCTCGAACCATTGATGAGCAGGTTCGGCAGCCGTGCGGGAAGCACCTCTGGTTCCTGAAGGGACTCGTCGAAGTTCGGGACAAAGTTGACCGTCTCCTTGTCGATATCCTCCAGGAGCTCCTCGGCGACACGGGTGAGCCTCGCCTCGGTGTAACGCATCGCCGCCGCCGCATCGCCGTCGATGGAACCGAAGTTGCCCTGTCCGTCCACCAGCATCTTCCGATAACTGAACGGCTGAGCCATCTTCACCAGCGTGTCGTAGATCGCGGAGTCTCCATGCGGATGGAACTTACCCATGACGTCTCCGACGATACGGGCACTCTTCTTGTAGGGTTTGTCGCTGGTGTTGCCCATCTCCCACATGGCGTACAGCGTCCGGCGATGAACCGGCTTTAAGCCGTCCCGGGCGTCAGGAATCGCCCTGCCGATGATCACGCTCATCGCATAGTCGATATAGCATGATTTCATCTCCTCTTCGATGTTGATCGGGATAACCTGGTCAGATATCAAGGTTCGTCACCTCCTTTGCATGCCTGCGGATGAAATCACGCCTGGCTACCACATCCTCGCCCATCAGTTTCTCGAAGATCTCGTTTGCATAGATAGCATCCTCGATCTTCACGAGCTTGAGAATCCGGTGCCCCGGATCCATCGTCGTCGACCAGAGCTGACCCGCGTTCATCTCACCAAGACCCTTGTAACGCTGGAGAGAGACACCCTTCTCACCCCATTCCTTGATGATTGCCCGCATCTCCTCCTCGCGGTAGGCGTACTGTTCCTGCTTGCCCTTGGCAATCCGGTAGAGCGGAGGCTGGGCGATGTAAACGTACCCGAGTTCAATCAGGGTGGTCATATAGCGGTAGAAGAACGTCAGGAGCAGCGTCCGGATATGCGCTCCGTCGACATCGGCATCGGTCATCAGGATGATACGGTGATAACGTGAACGTTCCGGGTCGAAAGTCTCCCCGACACCGGTCCCTATCGCCGATATCAGAGCCTGAATCTCGGCGTTCTTCAGGATCTTGTGCTGAGCCGCCTTCTCGACGTTGAGGATCTTGCCTTTCAGGGGGAGAATCGCCTGGAATTTCCGGTCACGCCCCTGTTTTGCCGAACCGCCTGCCGAATCTCCCTCGACGATATAGAGCTCCGACTTCGCAGGATCGCGCTCCTGGCAGTCGGCAAGCTTGCCGGGAAGCCCGGAGCTTTCGAGCGTGCTCTTCCGGCGAGCGAGTTCCCGTGCGTTCCGGGCGGCCTCGCGAGCCCGTGCCGCAGTCATCGCTTTTTCGAAGATGACCTGGATCACCTTCGGGTGCTCGTCGAAGTACTCGGTGAGCGACTGGTAGACCAGTGAGTCGACGATCCCGCGGACGTTGCTGTTGCCGAGGCGCATCTTGGTCTGCCCCTCGAACTGGGGGTTTGCTATCTTGGTGCTGATGACCGCTGCAAGCCCTTCACGGACATCCTCTCCTTTGACCTGCGCATCCGCACTCTTCAGGAGATTGTTCCGCCGGGCGGCAGCGTTGATCGCACGAGTGATGGCGCTCCGGAACCCCTCGAGATGCGTTCCGCCTTCACGGGTATTGACGCTGTTGACGTAGGTGTAGAGCGTCTCGCCATACGACGAATTGTACTGGAGGGCGACCTCCACCTCGACCATGCTCTCGGGATCGCTTTTGCGGAAGGCGATCACATCGTCGTGCAGTTTCTCTTTCCCCTCACTGATGTGGACGACGAACTCCCGGATACCGCCTTCGTACATGTAGGTGACGGTATCTCCGGCCCGTTCGTCCTGCAGGGAGATAGTGATGCCGCTGTTTAAGAATGCGAGTTCCCGCAGGCGGTGATCGAGCACGTCGAAGTCAAATTTGACCGTCTCGAAGATGGTCGGATCGGGCATGAAGGTGATGCGGGTACCCCGGAGCTTCTCGTACGGGACATCCGGCTCCGGTGTCGTGCCGTACCGCTGGAAGTATCGCTGCCGGCGTTCGTGCTCGGTCTCCTCCCGCTCCGTCAGCGGCGAGGCGACCTGCCCCCGTTCGAACGCCATATCGTATACCTTCCCGTCCCGGTAGACGCTTACCCGAAGCCAGCTGGCGAGGGCATTGACGACGGATACGCCGACACCGTGCAGACCGCCGGAAACCTGATAGGTATTCTTATCAAACTTTCCACCCGCATGGAGCACGGTAAGAACGATCTCAAGAGCGCTCTTATCGTACCGCGGCATCATATCCACGGGTATACCGCGCCCGTTGTCGTCGACCGTAACCGAACCGTCTCTATTGATGATCACCACGATGTGGTCGCAGATACCTGCAAGCGCTTCGTCGATCGAGTTGTCGACGACCTCATAGACGAGGTGGTGAAGACCGCGGGTATCCGTGCTCCCGATATACATCGCGGGACGCTCACGTACGGGCTTTAAGCCTTCGAGTACTGTAATATGGGATGCGTCGTACGTATCAGTCATCTGTGACCTCCGCTAGAAGAGCAGCGTCCTGAATCGTAACAAAATTCACAGTAAATATTGGTTTTATAAGCACTTATAGGTGTCCGCTGATCGAAAGCGGACGCTCAGTCGTACTTTCCGGCATCCGGGTCAGGTATGCCGAGGTGCTTGTCGATCGCGATCGCCAGCCGGTTGATGAGCCTTCGGACGTCGGCAGCATCCTCTCTGTCCATCGTGCCGGGCTGATGCCAGATCACCTGTTTGCGGAGCCGTTCAACAAGTTCCTCGATCTCAGTCCCCCGAAACTCTTCAGGGAGTATCAGATCGTCGAGATGATCCGAAGCGCCGTAGAATGCTTTCTCGGGCGGCAGCCCGAAATGCTTTGCAAGGAGCATCAGATTGACCACAAATCCTCGTCCGAACTCGCTCTTCATATGCAGGAATAGACCGATGAGAGAGAAAAAGATACTGATCGGGAAGCCTTACCCACGGAGGCAGACAACAAGCGTGCTCGCGGCGATAAAGAAGAGCGAGGCGGCGAAGAGAGAGACCTCCCCCCGGGTGAGCGGCTTTGCCCTTGTATGCAGTGTGCAGTCGCTGCCGTATCCCCGACAGAGCATGGCCGTATAGGTTCGCTCTCCCTGTTCGTACGATCTGATGAAGATCGTCCCGATGGTGTACCCGAGCTGCCGGAGACGATACCGGTAGGGGAGACGGCGATCGAGGGGGTCGAAACACCGTGTCTCCATCGCAGCCCGGATCTTTCCAAACATCTCCGCAAAGACGAAGAGATACCGGATCATCATGCCGAGCGGCAGAGTAAACTCCCGTGGAAGCCCGAGCCGGGCGGATGCGTCGACGAGATCCTGCATGCGGGTGGTCGACGAGAGCAGGATGATGAACGATACGCTGACGATGAACTTGGCAAAGAGGATCGACGCGAACTCGACCGACTCGGCATACACCTCTATCCCGAACGGAAGGGACAGAACCGGATGGAACACCTCGTAGTACCTGTTTTTAAAGAATATCTGGAAGATGATGAGGAATATACCGAACGGAAGGATCAGCACCAGCCTGCGGAGATAGACACCAGGAGAGAGGCGGGATACTGCCCAGAGCACCGAAAAGAAGAGAATAAAGATAATGCCGAGCTCGATGACCTTCGGCGAGTACGGGACGGCGACGATGGCAACGATCACGGCAAGGGTCAACAGCAGTTTGATCCGGGCGTCGAGCCGGTGGATGGGGCTTATGCAATAGGCGTGTTTCTCGATGTAGTAGAGATCGTCGATCATGCCCGCCTCGCGTATGCATCCAGGAGCGACCGCTTCGCCCCGTCGAAGGTGTATGCCATATCGACGTCGATTCCGTTATCCCGAAGCGTTGCGATCAGCCTCGGTATGGTCGGAACCTCAAGACGGGTGCGGACGAGGAGCTCCTGCCTCGCGAAGATATCATCGATACTGCCCTTTGCCGCGATCTTCCCCTGATCCATGACGTAGATGTAGTCAGCGACCTCAGGCACGAGCTCGACGTGGTGCGTCGAGAAGATCACGGTCATGCCGTATTTCTGCGGAAGCGTATTGACAAACTCGACGAGGCTCGCGACGCCCTGCGGGTCAAGCCCGGCAGTGGGTTCGTCGAGAACCAGCACCTGCGGCTCCATGGCTATCACACCGGCTATGGCGACGCGCTTCTTTTCACCCCCGGAGAGGTGGTGCGGCACCCGTTCGCGCAGGTGCTCGATATCGAGCAGGGCAAGAGCGGCATCCACCCGGTGCGCTACCGTCTCGTCGTCGAGACCGAGGTTCATCGGCCCGAAAGCCACGTCCTGTTCCACCGTCGGCGAGAAGATCTGGTCGTCCGGATTCTGAAAGACGATACCCACTATCTTTCGGATCTCCCGGAGGTTCTCCTTCGTGATCGGTTCACCACGGATCAGCACCTCTCCTGAGGCCGGCTTTAAGAGTCCGTTGAAATGCTTGAAGAGCGTACTCTTCCCCGCTCCATTCGCACCGATGACGGCGATGCGGGACGCTCTCTCCGCGACAAAATTGACGCCCGAGAGTGCGGCCACATTACCACGGTAGACGTGGGAGAGGTTCCGGGTCTCGATCAGATGCATGATTCAAAAAATGAATCGAGATAGGTATTCTAATTATCGGGACGTGCAGAGATCCGGGCAACGCCGTAGGCGATCCCGAAGAGAACCAGAGTCCCGAGGACGACGGCCAGAACTTCGCCGGGTTTGTCCATGCCCGGGACAGTGTAATCAGGGAGAGGCGAGTCGTAGGCGAAGGAGTTCCCCGTCACTTCCACGATCTGCCCTTCCGCATGCTCCGCCGCTTCTTCATCGATCGCATCGCCGGTAAGGGACTTTGCCCCATAAATCCCGTAAAACGCACTCTCAAGGCCGTCAGGGCTTCCGGAGGCGAGAAACGGAGCTGCAACCGCGATGATCAGGGCGACGGCGATGCCGCCGAGGATGATCATTCTCCGATCCATCAGCTGCTCACCCCCAGAGGCTGCTCCATGATGTCCGGCCGCGCCGACGCAATAAGGTAGAGAGCTATCGCGGTAATACCTCCCTCAATGCCTCCTATGACGGCATGGTAGAGGCCCATTGAGATGAGACCAAGCTCAAGCGGGAACGTGCCGGCAATAGCAAGTTCGAAAGCGCAGGCGATGGCGGAGACGAAGAGCGACGCCCACCCCGCAATAAATGCGGCGGCATAAGCGTTCCGCGTGAGCCCACGGAGAGCCGTGTACGTGTAGTACCCGACGAAACCGCCGATGACTCCCATATTGACGATATTCGCACCCATCACGGTGATACCGCCGTCACCGAAGATGACACCCTGGACCAGCAGAACCAGCGTCAGGACGAATACAGCGGCAAACGGGGAACCGAGGACGATGGCAGCAAGAGCCGCACCGACCATATGCCCGCTGGTACCCCACGGGATAGGGATATTCAGTGCCTGGATGGCAAAGATGCCTGCCGCAAGTACCGCCACGAGCGGCACCTTCTCTTCACCCATAGACTGCCGCGCCCACCGGAGGGAGAGTGCAATGAATATCAGAGCAACAATCCAGTAAACAGCGGCCTGTGTCAGGGGTATGAACGCATCAGGAATATGCATAGACGCACCAGCGAGATAGTAGCACACCCATGTATAAAAGTATTACGAAGAGTTATTTCAATTTCAATTTTTCAGAATATGGCGGAGACCCGAAGCAAAAATAACGCCTGCCGCTTTGAGGAACGAAGGTTTTACCGCCAGGCGGCGCACCAGCGCACTTGGACGATCCATATCCCCGAACCGCACAATCGTCTCAAGGATCTCCGGGTCGTCCATCACTCTGCAGAGGCGATCGATCTCTTCCGGGGTCATTGCCTGCCGCATTTTTAAAAGTTTTAATCCAACGGAGAGCTCCTTTCCGAAATCCTGCCACCACCGGGTTTCATACTCCCGCAGGGCGCCGTCGTTGAACATTCCCTTTTCACAGCATGCCGATGCCACGCAAGCTGCGTGCTCTGCGGAGCGGACACCGGTGTAGACACCTCCACCGGACGTGGGTTTTGCGAACCCGGCCGCATCTCCGACAAAGAGCGTCTTATGCCCGTACGTCCGGGGCATCACCCCGAGCGGTATGGTGCCCGATACCAGGTGAACGCACCCTGCCGGATACTGCCGGGCGAACGCAGCGAAACGCTCTTTCGTGAAAGCACCGCTGCAGAGGCCGACCCTGGCACGCCGATTATTCACCGGGATCACCCATCCGAAGAAATCAGGCGAAGCGTTCGGGTGCACCTCGACGTAACGCGGGTCTATCTCGCACGGCAGATCGGCCTGGACACCGGAGAGATAGATCGATGAACGCTCCATACCGAGCATCCGGGCAATGGAACTTCGCGGCCCGTCTGCAGCGATCAGGAGACGGAACGGGATCTCCTCGCGGCCACCGAGCCCCCGCGTCAGAAGGTTTCCGTCGCGGATCCCGGCAACATAGGTTTTGAGCCGAAGCTCGGCACCAGCACGGGCAGCCTCTTCCGCCATCTCCCGGTCGAGGACGGCACGGTCGACGACATACGCCTTCGTCTTTCCGGCGTCGAAACAGACCTCGCCCCCGAGACCGGATACCATCCGGGCACCACGGACTTCGTTTAAGATCGACCGAACAGAGACACGACAGACTTCGAATGCCGAAACGCTCAGAAGGCCGGCACACTGGACGGGATACCCGACGGCGGCGTGCTCCTCGACAAGGAGCGTCTTTAACCCGTGCTCGGCACAGAACCTGGCAGCAGCACTTCCCGCAGGGCCGGCTCCCACCACTACAACATCGTAGACCAGAATCAGCACCTCGCCCTGTCACGCCCGGCATAGGCCGTGGCATGACGATCCGTACACTACTAATGGATCTTAAGGGG
Organism: Methanoculleus taiwanensis; assembly: GCF_004102725.1. Lineage (NCBI taxonomy): Archaea > Methanobacteriati > Methanobacteriota > Methanomicrobia > Methanomicrobiales > Methanomicrobiaceae > Methanoculleus > Methanoculleus taiwanensis. The sequence continues at coordinate 404,393 of NZ_LHQS01000003.1, forward strand.
CATAAACTGACGGTTACGGCGAACGCAACGAGAGCGGATGAGGAGAGACTCCGGGATCACCATCCGTATGCCAGCAGGATACAGAAAACCGCCAGTGCATCGGCGAGAGGCGCCTGCATGCCATACGGATAGCTGCATTCAGCACGTCCGAAAATGCAGCGGAGGCCGCGCTCCTCACAGAGCAGAAGGTTCGTCATGCCGCTCTAGACCACCCCGCCCCGGATAAGCGGCGACGGCTTTCACATACCGCGGCCGTAATACCGCTTTTCCGACAGGAGCATATTTGATGGATAACCTCAACAGATACATACGAGATGCCGGACATACCCGATTTTAAGTGGAAACAGTGTCTGATCGTGCGCAATGACATTAAGATGAGTTGCGGGAAGAAATGCGCCCAGATAGCCCACGCAGCCATCGGAGCTTACGAAAAAGCCGATAAAATTGCGAGGAAGAACTGGTTTGACGAAGGGCAGAAGAAGGTGGTGCTCAAGGCAAACTCCGAGCGGCAACTCTTCGAGATCAAAACGATAGCCGAACAGGCAGGGATAGCAGCTTCGATCATTCAGGACGCCGGCCTCACCGAGATCCCTCCCGGCACCGTGACTGCGCTCGGCCTCGGGCCGGCGAGGAGCGAAACGCTCGACCGGATCACCGGCGATCTCTCACTCCTATGATGCAGTCACCATTTCCCCTGGAACTCGAGCTCGGCATGCGCTACTATAGCAGCAATACGCCGGGCATCGGCGGGCAGCTCCGAACGGAGCCTGAGGATTTTCTCGTCGAGGAGGTACCCCTCCCCTACGGCGACGAGGGATCGCATCTCCTCGTCAGACTGACGAAAAGAAACTGGGAGCTGCAGCGTGCGGTCAAAGAGATAGCAAAACGTCTCGGAGTCAGCCACCGGCGGATCGGCTGGGCGGGAACGAAAGACAAGAACGCTGTAACAAGCCAGATAATCTCCATCTACGGCGTCACCCCCGAAGCGGTTGAAGCGGTGCATCTCTCCGAGATCGAACTTGCAGTCGTCGGGCGCGCAAAAGAGTCTCTTGCGCTCGGAGCACTGGAAGGAAACCGTTTCGAGATCGTCATCAGGGAGTGCGACCAGGACGAACTTGCGGAGAGGGTGCAGGCGGTCTCATCGACCGTGGCAGAGGGAATCCCGAACTACTTCGGCCTTCAGCGGTTCGGCGTCACCCGTCCGGTGACACACCTCGTCGGGGAACAGATCCTGCAGGAGGACTATGAGGGGGCGGTGATGACGTATGTCGGGAACGCATATCCGTATGAATCCGAGAACGCACGCCAGGCGCGCAGCAGGTTTACCGAAACCCGTGACGTGCGCGAGGCGCTTGCCGCCTACCCCGTCCAGATGACCTACGAACGCGCCATGCTCCACCACCTCGCCGTACATCCCGGAGACTATCAGGGGGCGCTGCAGGTGCTCCCCCCGAAACTGCTCTCGATGATGGTAAGCGCATTCCAGTCGTTCCTCTTCAACAGCGTCCTCTCGAGAAGACTCGACGAAGGTTTCACGCTCCACGAACCGATTCCGGGAGACCGCCTGCTCTTTCCGAACGGGCGGGAGGATACGGTAACGGAGCGGAATCGCAGCACTGCGGCGCAGCACGTCAGACGGGGGCGCTGCCGGATAGCCCTCTTCATCCCCGGTTCAGAACCGGCGGCATTGCACGGACGGATGGACGAGATGATGCAGGAGATACTGAAGGAGCGGGAGATCGATGCCGCCCGTTTCGAGCGTGCGGCGGGGTTCGTCCGGACACGCTATGCGGGCGCTCTTCGTGCAATCGCACTCTCCGCAGACGTCATCGCCGAGGTGCAGGATGCCAGCACCCGTCTGCGGTTCACGCTGCCGCCCGGACACTACGCCACAACAGTCTGCCGGGAGTATATGAAGGCCGACCCGTACCGAATGATCTGATCAGACCGTCCGGGTCGGTGTCTCTCCATAGAGGACGTCCCACTCGGTGACCATGTTCGTCCCACACATATAGTGCTGCTTTAAGGAGAGCCGGATCATCTCATCTTCCGACTCGATATGCATGCCGCCCACGAGTGAAGGGGTATCGGCTCCGCCCACAATAAACGGCAGATGAATGAGACGGATCTCATCGACCAGGCGGTGCCGGAGCATTGCCCAGTTCAGCGTCGGGCCGCCCTCGACCATCAGGCGGCGGATGCCGTACTGCTGGCGTAAGATCCGCATGAGCAGCGTCAGGTCGACCGTATCTGCTCCGGCGACGACGACATCTACCCCCTTCTCTTTCAGAGCGGCGATGCGTTCTTCCGGAGCCTCCCTGCCGACGGCGATGACCGTCGGTGCATCCCCTTTGAGTATATTGGCATCAAGCGGGATGCTGCCGCGGCTGCTCGGGATAACACGAAGCGGGCTTTTTCCTTCGACGAGCCGGACGGTAAGAAAAGAGTTGTCGATGCTGATAGTATTTGGCCCGACCATGATGGCATCGTACTCCGCACGCGTCTTGTGGAGCAGAATTTCGGTTTCATGGGCCATGTATTTCATGAGGATCTTGCTTGAAGCGCCTTTCTTCAAGGTGAGTTTACCATCGACGGTAATCTCCGACATCATGAGCACATGGGGCCTGCAGCTTTCTGGCATGGAAAATCCTTCACTGTATATGTGGAGGTGAGCGCATTAAAATAGCTGGTGAAGGTGCAGCCGTACCCCTTCCCCGGGTTCCCCCGGGAAAAATACACCCGGAGTAATAGCAGTATCGGCATTTTCAGACATTTCCGGCATTTAAGGGCAGAGCAAAAGTTAAACTCCTTCCATACCGATGATCTATGAGACATGAATATAACTTCACTGCGGCCTCAGTTCGTTAAGTATACCGAGCCGCTCGCAGCTCTTTTCATCAGACTGGGAGTCACGCCGAATCAGGTCTCGCTACTCTCCCTCCTCTTCGGCCTCTTCTCCGCTTTCACTTTTGCAGGCGGCTACTTCCTTGCCGGAAGCCTGCTGCTCTTCATCTCCGCAGTGCTCGATCTGGTGGACGGCAACGTCGCCCGCAAGAACCACTCCGAGAGCGACTTTGGTGCCGTATTTGACTGGATAGCCGACAAATATGTCGATGCCGCAGTAATTCTCGGCGTCGGATTCTCACAGGTTCCCATTATCAGCCACCTGATCGCAGTCCCTCCGCTTGCGGACTTCGGCGTAGTAGCTCTCGCGCTCTTCGGCTCCATGATAAACACCTTCATCAAACCGGTTGTCTACGCGGAGATCGGATACAGCGAACGGGTCGCAGGAAAGATCGAGGATCCCCTCGAAGGGATCGGGTTCTTCGGAAGACCCGAGACCGTGCTCTTCCTGGTGCTTGGCGGTGTTACAGGGTACATCTGGGTGGCCGTCCTGGTTATCGCGGTCTGCACGAACCTCTCCGCCATCCAGCGCATCGTGTATCTCTACCGCAGATACGCGTAAGGGACGTATCCCTCACAAGATCTTTTTTCTCATCCGGTACCGGAGAAACGCCATGCCGGAGAGGAAGACCCATTCTTCCCCGAGGCACTCGTATCCACGGCGGGCAAAGAAAGGCCGTGCCGTAATGCTCGCATCCGTCCGGATACAGCGGCACCCGGAAGTGCGGGCATTCTCCTCGAGCGTCGCGAGGAGGCCTGAACCGATCCCGCATCCCTGGTATTCCGCATGCGTGTAGAGCATGTGCAGGTAGCAGCCAGCGGTACAATCGGCGAACCCGACGACCACATCCCCGATCACGGCGACATAGGCGTTGTTCTCTGCGAGGAAAGATTCCCACCGCATCCGGTCGCACCGTTCAGCAGGCGCCCAGCGATCGACCTGATCTTTCGTATAATCCCGGCTGTTGACGATGTGAACGGTATCAAAGAAGAGAAGCAGAATCTGATCGAGATCGGACGGCCTGTAGGGGCGGATCGTCAGAGACCCGGCCTGAACTTCCTTGCACCGCCTGCCGCAGACAGGATCATCGTGGAGGTTCATCCTTCACTCGCCGCACCAGAACGGTGAGTTCCTCCCGATAGAGCTTGAAGAGATCATCGGCAAATGCTCCAAGCCCCGGGATGATGATAAACAGGCCGTACGCGATGGCGACGAGCAGCAGGAGTGCGCCGAGTTCGCACATGACATTGTGCGCCCAGAAGAAACTCTCGTAGCCGAACTCACCGTTCCCCGCTATCTCCGGGAGGTAGGGGAACCACTGTCCGGTATAGGCCGATATCACAAAGGTATTCCGGAAGATATTCAGGATGTAAATCGTCGGAAATACAAGGAGGAATGCAAGCACCTTCTGGCGCAGGGTGGTCTTCACGGCGCCGGCGACACCGAGCATGATGGCGATACTCTGGATGCCGGTACAGGCAAGGATGATCTCGGTCTGAAATCCGTTCCGGGTAAGAATATTCCAGGAGACATGCGAGACGGGGTAACCGGCAAGGCTGAGCATCCATGACGTCTGCGCCACAACAGCGGCGATGAGCCAGTCGCCGAGCGGTGTAATGTATGCGAAAGGAGCATAGATCAGAAAGGCAACCGCAGCGGCCATGGAGAGCTGCAGTATCCGGCGGTCTTCCCGCAGGAGGGCACGTATCGTGACATACAGGAAGGGTATCGAGAGGAGGGCGATTATGGGGTACATGAAGTTATTGATGGAAAAGTAGTATGGCAGCTCGGAGAAGAGATATCCTGCAATGCTCACCCAGCCGACGATGGCAAAATATTTGCGGAAGGTGGTATTGGGTATGAGGAAGGCCAGAAACGCGATGCAGGAGATCAGCACCAGATACTCAATCATTGCCGTACTTTTCTCCATAGAAGGAGATAAAGGATTGCGGGATTCTCACTCGATCGGCCATCCTGCCGCCCGAACACCATCCTATCCAAGGGTTAATCAGGGCTGCTCACGCATCTGTATGAATGATGTTTTGTCCACAGTGCAAGGGCCTGATGATCTCGTCCGGGGGGCAGATGAAGTGCAGAAAGTGTGGCTGCATCCGAGAAATCACCGCTGATCATAAGCTCAAGAAGACGGACAAAAGGCTTGAGAAGGAGATCACCATCGTCGACGATCAGGATCAGGTCTCGACAATGCCGACCGCCACGGTGCAATGTCCGGAGTGTGGCAATATGACGGCTATCTGGTGGCTGCGACAGCTCCGCTCCGCCGATGAGAGCGAGGTCAGATTCTTCCGGTGCACCGCCTGCAGTAAGACCTGGCGTGAATACGACTAAGAGCGAAAATCTGCCGGTAGACTAAAAAATCGACCCCCACTTTCCTTTTCGCCCGGCATCAGGAGCTCATTACCCCGAATGCCGTATCCGGAAATCTCCGCCGGAACCTGTTCTCTCATGATGCCTCTCGATAGTCGGGCAGGTCGCGAACCGATAAATAATAGTCAGCAGTATATACTTGGTTAAATACACAAAAAGGCCATCGAATAACACCAGAATGTTGATATATAATCATCATTATTAATAATGTAGAATGGGGGTTACGATGGCTGAAGATTTTAATGTAAAACTCGACACGGCAATGTATTACACACCGAGCGAGGAGTGCACGAAAGACTCCTGGGCCGGAGACTACAACCAGCGCTACCAGGAATTTGTGGCAGACCCCGCCGCGTACTGGGAAAAGATTGCCCGGGAACTCGAGTGGTACGAGGAGTGGGATCAGGTCAGAGAATGGAACTATCCGCACGCGAAGTGGTTCACGAACGGGAAGCTCAATATCACGCACAACTGCCTCGACCGCCACGTCTTCAACCAGCGCCGGAATAAAGTCGCCATTATGTGGCGGGGTGAGACGGCCGACGAGGAGCGGATCTTCACCTATAAGCAGCTCTACCAGGCCGTCTGCAGGTTCGCAAACGGCCTCAAAAGCCTCGGGGTAGAGAAAGGAGATCGCGTCTGCATCTACATGCCGGTCGTGCCCGAACAGATCATCGCCATGCTCGCCTGCGCCCGTATCGGGGCAATCCATACGGTTGTCTTCGGCGGTTTCGGAGTGGCTGCGCTCAACCAGCGTATCCGCGGAGTCGGAGCGAAAGTGGTCATCGCCGCAGATGTCACCTTCAGGCGCGGGAAAGCAATTCCCCTCAAGACGATCGTTGAAGAGGCGGTCGTAAACGCCCCGAGCGTCGAGCGTATCGTTGTACTGCGCCGGGACGAGACGAAGCCGGTCGAACTGCATCCCGAGATGGAAGTCGACTTTAACGACCTCATGGAGAACCAGCCCCGGGAGTGCGCAGCCGAGACGATGGATGCCGAAGACCCCCTGTTCATCCTCTTTACCAGCGGTACGACCGGTGAGCCCAAGGGCATCGTCCATACCTGCGGCGGGTACATGGTCGGCACCTACTACACGACGAAATACGTCTTTGATGTCAGGGACAACGACGTCTACTGGTGCACCGCCGATCCGGGCTGGATCACCGGCCATAGTTATGGCGTCTACGGCCCGCTCCTGAACGGCGCCACCTGCCTTATCGCCGAGGCAACGCCCGACTTCCCGGATAACGGCGTCTGGTGGAACCTGATCGAGGAGTACGGTGTCACCATCTTCTACACCGCTCCGACCGCCATCCGGATGTTCATGCGGGTCGGTGCCGAGTGGCCGCAGAAGTACAATCTCTCATCACTCCGTGTCCTCGGTTCAGTCGGGGAACCGTTAAACCCCGAGGCATTCGAGTGGTACTACCAGCATATCGGCAACAGGGAGTGCCCGATCGTCGATACCTGGTGGCAGACCGAGACCGGGATGCATATGATCACCACGATGATCGGCGAGCCGATGCGCCCGGGGTTTGCGGGTAAACCAATCCCCGGCATCATTGCCGACGTCGTCGACAAAGATGGCAACCCCGTCCCGCCGGGTACCGGCGGACTGCTTGTCATCAGAGAACCCTGGCCGTCGATGATGCGCACGATCTGGGGGAACGACGAGCGCTATCAGAAGTACTGGAACACCATTCCCGGCTGCTACACCGCTGCGGACCTCGCGGTGAAGGACGAGAACGGCTATATCATGGTCATCGGCCGCTCCGACGACCTGATCGTCGTCGCCGGGCATAACATCGGTACTGCGGAGGTCGAGAGTGCTCTCGTCTCTCATGAGGCCGTTGCCGAGGCAGCAGTCATCGGCAAGCCCGACGCAATGAAAGGGAATGTCATAAAGGCCTTTGTCATCCTCATCGAGGGGTACCAGGCAAGCGAGAAGCTGATAAACGAACTCACGTATCATGTCAGGATGACGCTCGGCCCCATCGCCATCCCGTCCGAGATCGAGGTCGTCGATGCTCTCCCGAAGACCCGGAGCGGAAAAATTATGCGTCGTGTCCTGAAAGCAAGAGAGATGGGCATGGATCCCGGAGATATCTCCACCCTTGAGGATTGAACACCCAACCCTTTATATACTGTTTTAAGCATTTTATAAATATGAATGAACGTAGACCGGAAGAGTCTCTCAAGATAGAAAATATCGTTGCTTCCGCCAAAGTGACGGATTTCCTTGATCTGCCCTCCCTTGCATCTCAGCTCAAGGACGCCGAATACAATAAGAAGCGGTTCCCCGGGGTCGTCCTCCGGATGCAGGATCCAAAGATCGCAGCGCTTGTCTTCGGGTCAGGCAAAGTCGTGCTTACCGGTGCGAAGAGCATCGACAGCCTCAACAAAGGCCTCCAGATCCTCGGCGACCAGCTCCGGGCGCTGCAGATCGATATCTCCGAAGAGCTTAGTTACAAGATCCAGAACATCGTGACCTCGGCGGATCTCGGCACCCCGATCAACCTCAATAAGATTGCAGTAGGTTTCAACCTCGATAAGATCGAATACGAGCCCGAACAATTTCCAGGCCTCGTTTACCGCCTCGACGATCCGAAGGTAGTCGTACTCCTCTTCGGCTCGGGAAAGCTGATCATCACCGGAGGAAAACAACCTGAAGACGCAAAGCGGGCGGTCCAGCGGATCCTCTCTGAGCTATCTAATCTCGGTCTCATATAACCGGTATTTTCGGCAGATTCTTTCCCATTCATCACACTTTTTTCCACAAGACTTTCAAGGAGCAGCTACGGCCGTCGAGAGCATGGAGCATGCATCGCGGTCCCTGAAAATAACCGACCAGAAAAACGTGTTTTCTTATCACACACCGCTAAAACAACGATATTGAAAAATCTCGTATAGGAATAATAATATTTTTATAGTCAGATTTAAAACAATAGATGGAAGATTATTGGTGAACGGATGAGGTCAGATAAAGTACGATATTTTACTCCAAAAGAGGAAGAGCTTGCCGAACTGCTCATGGGCATCGGGATCAAGCGCAACGTCTCCAAAGTTCTCGTATACCTGGCAAGTATTGACGAAGCTACCTCCCGGGATATCGAGCGGGGCACAGACCTTCGCCAGCCGGAGGTCAGCATTGCGATGCGCTACCTCAAGGAGTGTAACTGGATCGAGACTCGGGAGAGCAAATCCGAGAGCAAAGGAAGACCGGTCAAGATCTACACGCTGTCCCTCCCGATAACCGAGATAATGGATACGATCGAGAAAGAAAAGAAGAAAGAAGCCCGGCACCAGCTCGACCTCATCCAGAAGATGCGCGAGACCATATCAATGCAGTGATACAATACGGCACTCCCGCCCTTCACCCACCACCACGCGCATCTTTTCTGCAAAGGTGGTAAACAGCCCGCACTCGAGAAGGCCGGGAACGGCAGCAATCTGCTGTTCCAGTGATGCGGGATCGGGGATTGCTCCAAAATTACAATCTATTATAAAGTTACCATTGTCGGTGACGACCGGGCCGTCTTTTTTAACCCCCTCACGAAGAACCGGCACGCCCCCCATCTCGGTAAGCCGCCGGAAGGCAAGCCCGCAGGCGAACGGCAGAACCTCGATCGGCACGGGTGCGCTTAAGGTATCGACCGTCTTGGTCGAGTCGACGACGATGACCACCTCTTCAGCCGCATCCGCCACGCACTTTTCACGAAGGTGCGCCGCCCCGCGCCCCTTGATCAGGGAGAGACCCGGGTCAACCTGATCGGCACCATCGATAGCGAGGGCAAGCTGCGGAAACTCATCGAGCGTTGTAAGCGGTATCCCGTACTCCCGGGCGCGAATTGCCGCCTGGTACGATGTTGGCACACCGACGATGGAAAGGCCGGACGCGATCCGTTCAGCGAGGCGCTCCATCGCAAAAAACACCGTCGAGCCGGTGCCGAGTCCGATGACCGTGCCGTCTTCGACGAGATCGGCGGCCCGATATCCAGCAATTCGTTTCGATTCAGCAAGGAGCGAACTATCCATACAGGACCTGTGGCACCTCCCTTCATATCAATGCCCATCATCGGTTCCGGGGTACCGCCGACGATATAAAAAAAGAGTAATTACCGGAAGATATCGGCAAGCCGATCGGCGGCGCGCAGCGCCGTGCAGTCGAGGGTGATCGGTGTAATGGAGATGTTGCCCATCCTGACGGCATGCACATCGGTGCCTTCCTCGGCATCCTCGAACAGAGGTCCATCGATCCAGTAGTACGGCCGGCCGCGCGGATCGAGCCTCTTCTCAACACCGGTGTGGAAGAGTTTCTCGGCAAGCCGGGTCACCTCATACCCTCCACTGACCTTCGAGGGGATGTTAACATTGATAACATCGGCATGCTCCGGAAACCCGTCCCGCAGCACTCGCTCGCAGACATCGCGGACAATGCGTTTGGTCTCCTCAAACCGATCGGTCACACGCGAAGGGTCGTCGAATTTATCGCCCTGATCCTCCACCTGCAGTGAAAACGCGACGGACGGGACGCCCTGGTTCGAAGCCTCAAGGGCAGCGCCCACCGTGCCCGACGTCATAATGGACTCGTATGAGAGATTTTCACCGATATTGACACCGCTGACCACGAGATCGGGAGCAAGATTCAGCGAGTACAGGCCGATGATCACCGCATCGGTCGGTTTCCCGCCGACCGAATAGGCGGGCACCCCGTTCATGGTGATCTCGTAGGTGCGGATCGGTTCGAAGATCGAGATGGATCTTCCGACCGCACTCTGCTGTGTCGCAGGTGCAACGACCGTGACATCCGCAATGGGGGAAAGGGCTTCGTATGCAGCCCATATTCCAGCTGACGTAACCCCGTCATCATTGGTGAGCAGTACTTTGGGTTTCATCTTCACCGGGTACATCTGGCTCCAGGAACCAAATACTTGATCAATCGTCAGGGTGAAGTCCTCCCCCCGCCAACGTGTACATGATGAAGGCGTTCCTCGCTGAATACACCGTATGCAATGAACCGATGCTGGCCCGGGAAGGCGCTGCCATGCTCTCCGTCCTTCGGGAGAGTTTCGAAGCGTCCGGATACGAGGTTGTATCCCCCGAAGGTCCCGACTTTGAAGGTGAGATCAGGAGACTTGCCCCGGAGTGCGATCTCGGTCTCGTTATCGCACCCGATCACCTCCTCTTCCGGTTCACCCATCTGCTCGAGCAGTTCACCCATAACATCGGGTGCGGAAGCATGAATGCTGCGGTCTGTGCTAATAAACGCCGCACAGCAGGCATCCTTGCAAAGCATGGGATAGCGGTTCCCGAGGAGATACAGAGCGGGAAAAAACTCATCAAGCCCGTTACCGGCTGTGGATCGGTTGGAATCAGACTATCCGACGAAGAGCCGGGAGAGGGTGAGATCGGTCAGCGGTACATCGAGGGCGACCATATCAGCGTGAGCCTCGTAGGAAGCCGGGTAACCGGGAACGTCTGCGAATACCATACCGGCAGACCCCCGCTTCTGCTTGCAGTGAACCGCCAGAAGATCGCAGTCGACGAGAACGGCACGCTCCACTACCTCGGCGGCGAAACGCCCATCCACCCTGAGCGCGAGGAAGAGATCGTCGAGACCGCCACAAAGGCGATGAACGTCCTCGGCTGCCAGGGGTACGCCGGGATCGATCTCATCGTAGCCGACCGCATCTACGTCGTTGATGTCAATCCCCGTCCGACAACAAGCCTGGTCGGGATCGCAGCCGTCATGGAGGAAGAGATCGCCGAGATCCTTGTCGCGGCGTCCCATGGAGAAGGACCCGATACCGTGCACCTCTCCGGGCATGTCTGCTTCGGCAAGGACGGGAGCGTGCGGCAGGCATGATCGGCGTCGATGTCGGCGGGGCAAACCTCAAAGTCGTGGACGATGCGGGCGTGCATATCCACTACTGCCCGCTCTGGCAGGAGGCTCCGCTCACCGAGATGCTCGAAAACTATACAGGCAGGGCTGCGGTGGTGATGAGCGGGGAACTCGCCGATAGTTTCACGAATAAGATGCAGGGGATCGACTGGATTGTGAAGGCCGTCCAAAAAGCTCTCCCCGAGGCGCAGTTTTACGGCATGGACGGAGCTTTCCACACACAGCCTGCGGCAGCACTCGCCGCTGCAAACTGGCTTGCATCCGCCGACTATCTCCGGGAGGAGTATGCGGATGCGGTACTGCTCGACGTCGGGAGCACGACGGCCGATGTGATCCCTCTCGGGTGTTTTGACGCGCTGAAAGGCCTTACCGACACCCTGCGGCTCCAACGGCAGTACCTTGTCTACACCGGCATGCTGCGAACCAACATCGCAACACTGCTCAGATCGGCTATCATCGACGGCGTGGAGACACCGGTGAGCACCGAGTACTTCGCAACCAGTGCGGATGCGCACCTCGTCCTCGGCACCATCTCTGCCGAAGACTATATCTGCCCGGCGCCGGATAACGGGGAGAAGACCTACGTCGGTGCCTGCCGACGCCTCGCCCGGGTCGTCTGCGCCGATCTCGAAGAGATCGGAGAGGAGGGGGCGGCTTCTATCGCACGGCAGTTCTGGGAGGTCCAGAAGACGCTGATCGGGCGTGCCGTGGGGAGAGCACTGTACACGAGCGGTGCGGACAGGATCATAACGGCCGGGATAGGGGCGGAGATCTTCGCGGGCGAACTTTCCGGCACCACGCTGCGCCGGGAGATCGGCGATCTCGTCGATGCTCTGCCGGCATATGCCGTCAGGGAGGTGGCGTTACGAAACGGTGGTCCCTGACCCTCATCCTGCTGGCCGTATCAGGTGCCGTCACGGTAGTATCGCTGCTGATGGGGTTTCCCTTCTTCGCCCTGTTTCTCTTCATCCCGCTGATTCCGCTCTTCAGGAAGCCTCCTGGCGTGAAGCGCTGTCCGGTCTGCGGCTTTGAAGCCACAGGCAACGAGCGCTTCTGCCCCCGGGATGGAACGATGCTTGCTTCCGACGGCAGAGAGGGAGAGATGTAAGAGCGACATCGGGAGCTTGACGCCGAAGAGCTCAGTAGAGGGAATCCGCCCGAAGTCCCGGGCAGCATAGTTCCGGATCGTCCCGCGATCGACGATAACCCCCATGGCCGCAAGCAGGCGGGCGACCCGGTGAAACGGCATCCGTGCAGCGAGGAGGGCGCAGAGATCGACGACGGGAGAGCCAAGGCGGGTGTCAGGATAGAACGGCGATTCTGCATAGCAGAGGTTTTTGCAGGCGTTGCAGTAGAATCGTTTGACGACCACGTGGATGACCCGGGTTTTTCCACCCTCCAGGATAACGGCGAACCTTTTTTTCCGGAGGTCATGTCCGGTGAGCGATCCCCCGCACGACGGGCACGAGTCAAGCTCGGTGAATGCAACACCGTCCATCGAGACGAGGGCACTGCCGACGAGGTCGATAAGCATGGGGGGGAGCAGAATTTTCTTCATACTGTGATACCACCAGAGCAGAGAGATTTTGTGCAGGTATCAGCTTCCACCGTTATTAACATCTCTCTCCGGGTGCGATACTGCCTGGTCGGCGGGTGAAGCAGCATTGCCGTAAGGGGCCGGTCAAAACATGCAGAAAGGAGAGCAGACCACTTCATACTTTCGATGCGGCAGTCTCGAGTGAGTAATTCAATCCATCTGCGATCCGACCCGGAGCGCACCGATATATTCACGAATTTGCACCAGATTTAAATACGCAGATTCCCTGAGCATTCCGGATGTTCCACAAGGCAGGAATAAGACACCCCCGATAGCCCATTAAAGGTAATTAAACTCACTGAAGTTAATCATTACAATTAAATATACCTAACCTCGAAGTTCAGCTTATCCGAGGTTTTACCATGGAGTTCAAGTATGTACAGACTACGTGCCCGTACTGCGGCACGGGATGCAGTTTCAACCTCGTGGTGAGGGACGGCAAGGTCGCCGGCACGGCGCCCTACCAGCGTTCACCCGTCAACGAGGGAAAGGTCTGCCCGAAGGGCACCTATGCACATGAGTTCGTGAACAGCCCCGACCGGCTCACCAAGCCCCTCATCAAGAAGGACGGCCAGTTCGTCGAGGCAACCTGGGACGAGGCCTACGACCTGATCGCCCAGAAGTTCAAGTCCTACAAGCCCGACGAGCTTGCCTGTCTCTCGTCCGCCCGTACCTCCAACGAGGACAACTACGCTCTGATGAAGTTCGCCCGCGGTGCCCTGAAGACCCGGCACATCGACCACTGCGCCCGGCTCTGCCACGCGTCCACCGTCGCCGGTCTCGCCGCATCCTTCGGCTCC